>CAKKSB010000078.1 GCA_919903055.1 Gammaproteobacteria bacterium
GAAGTGGTGAGGCCGGTCAAGGTGCCGCTCAGTCCCACCACGGTACCGATCAGGCCGAGAGTGATCAGCAGATTGCCGATCATCTCGACCGAATTGCTGGTGCGGTAATAACTCGCGAATTCGATGTCGATCAGCGATTCGATATTGGGCTGATCGTTATTTTTGACGACTTCTTTCAGGGAGTTGAAAAAACGGTCGACCGCGCGATTGGTTTTGTTGGGATTCAATCCGTGCAGGCCGCTGTTGCGGGCGATCGCGCCCAGTTGCGAGGCGCGCAGCGCTTCTTCGGTGATAGTGACCGCCAAGCTGAAGCTGATGACGATACCCAGAATGAACAAGGCCATGATGATCCAGGTGATCCGGCTCTGGTCATGCTTGATGTAGTCGACGAGATTGGTGTCGAAGTAGAGGGCGAAGTGGATGGCCAGCGCCGTGGATGCCCAGATCAGCCAAAGAAAAATGGTGCGGAAAGCTTTTTCCTGTACCAACTGCTTGTGGTCGTTCTTCCGCATACCGCTGTTCATGAGTGTCCTTGGAGTAGTCTGGGGACGAGGCCGGGTGGTGTGCTGGAGGCCGCACATCGCCTTCATGAGAAGGATTTTTATTTAATTATGGGATTCTTTATTACCCAAGCCCTAGCGTCAAGCGGGGTGTATGGCCGGCGCCAACAATCCGCATGCGTCGATTAGTTGGGCAAAGCAGGAGATTTCGGTGGGTTAGGTGTAAGCATCAGTCCGTTCGGGCTAGACTGGCTGACGAAAATTCGCGGGTATTGAGATGGGGGTACCACAGTATTGTCGCTGAGCGGCGGGTTTGAGCTTAATCGTTCAAGACACGCAACCGGGTCAGTTCAACCCGGTTGCGTCACAGCCTATTCGGACAATGTCGCTTTAAAATTTTTAAAGAGAAATTGATTTGGCCAAAAAGAACATGCCGGTAAAAATGATGGCGAGTCCCACGACGATGACGGTATCCTGCTTGCTGATGTCTTGCCAGTTTGTGTTGGACATAAATTTTCTCCCCCTTACGACCATGATATATACCGCATAAAGTCTATTTGAATAGACGACTGGAATCCTCTGTTTTTTTACACACAGATCAATGCCGCGTCAAGCCATTTATTAATGGCAATGGCGAGATTGAAGAGTACGGCCGGGTTTTATCCCACGCTCGGTCATCATGACGCGGCGGTAAGGCGTAAATACTTGGCGTAGAGCTGGTCGCGGGTTTCTTCGCGGTCCGGGTCTTTGGGGATGCAATCGACCGGGCAGACCGCCACGCATTGCGGCGTGTCGAAATGGCCCACGCATTCCGTGCAGCGCTGGGGGTCGATGACGAAAATCTCCTCACCTTGGGCGATGGCCTGGTTGGGGCACTCCGGTTCGCAGACATCGCAATTGATGCACTCGTGGGTAATCAGCAAGGCCACGGCCGGCAGCTCCTGAGTCTTGAAGGTCGAACGGACATCTTACCCAAGCCGTTTGGCGAGCGCGGCCCGCACCTCGGGATGGACGAAGTCGGCGATGTCGCCGCCCAGCGCGGCGATCTCCCGCACCAGGCTGGCGGAGATGTAGCTGTATTGTTCGGCCGGCATCAGAAACAGGGTCTCGATGGCGGGGGCGAGTTTGCGGTTCATGCCGGCGAGTTGGAATTCATATTCGAAATCGGACACGGCGCGCAGCCCGCGGAGTATCACCTGCGCGCCGCGGGCCTGGGTGAATTGCACCAGCAGGGTGTCGAAGCCGCACACCTCGACGTTGTCGTAGCCCCCGAGCACGGTGCGCGCCAGACCCACCCGTTCGTCCAGGGTGAAGGCCGGGGTCTTGCCGGGATTGGCGGCGACCGCGACGATCACATGGTCGAACATCCGCGCCGCGCGCTGCACCAGATCGCTGTGGCCGTGGGTGATCGGGTCGAAGGTGCCGGGATAAATGGCGGTGATGTGTTTGCCGCTCATGGTGCGGTCCTTTCTGGCCGGGGGGAGGGGACGGAGCATTTGAGCAAATGATACCCCACCTGGCCCGCCGCTTTGTGGCGGAACGGCTCCCAAGCGGCGGGCAGGGCCGGCAAGGACGTGTCGCGGGCGGCCTCGACGTAGATCCACGCCGCGGCCGCGAGCCAGCCCGGTTCCACCAGCCGCTGCAAACAGAGACCCAGTGCATCCTCGTTGAAGGGCGGGTCGAGAAACACGATATCGAAAGGCCGGGCCGGCGCCTGCCGGAGAAATTCCTGGGCATCGGCCAGCACGAAGTGGGCGCCGTCGGCGCGCAAGGTGGCGCCGTGTTGCCGGAGCTGGGCGATGACCGGCGGCTGCCGGTCCACCATCACCGCCTCCGCCGCGCCGCGCGAGAGGGCCTCGAATCCCAGGGCGCCGCTGCCGGCGTACAGGTCGAGGCAACGCGCGCCGGGGATGATGTTTCGCAGCCAATTGAACAAGGTTTCGCGCACCCGGTCGGGGGTGGGGCGCAGACCGGGCAGCGGCGGGAAGGCGAGTTTGCGACCCCGCCACGTCCCGCCGATGATGCGCAGTTGGTTGCGACCGGCGCCGTTCACGGCGCCGGTTTGGCCGCCGCGCCGCCGACGATGACGGTGACCATGCGTTGCGGATGAATGCGGCGTTGGAAGGCATCGCGGATTTGGGCCGCGGTGACCGCCTCGATGCGTTTATTGAAGGTGTCCAGATAATCCAGCGGCAATTGGTAAAAACCGATCATCGCCAGGTTCTCGACGATTTTGCTGTTGCTGTCCAGCCGCAGGGCGAAACCGCCGGTGATGTTTTTCTTGGCGGCGGTCAGCTCGGCGTCCTTCGGACCTTTGGCGATGAACTCCTTCATGACGTCCTGCAACACCGTCAGGGCCTGATCGGCTTGATCGTTGCGGGTTTGCAAGCCGGCGGTGAACGGCCCGGCGGCGCGCATGGGCACGAAGTAACTGTACGAGCTGTAAGACAAGCCGCGTTTTTCCCGCACTTCGTCGCTGATGCGCGAGACCAGGCCGCTGCCGCCGAGGATGTGGTTGCCGACGTAGAGCGGGAAATAATCGGGGTCGTCGCGGGTCACGCCGGGCTGGCCGAGCAGGATGTGAGTTTGTCCCGACGGATAATCGAGACGGGTCAGTTTGGCCTCGGCCGGAAGCGGGGCGGCGGGTACGATGGCGGCCGCCTGGCCGGCGGGGAGCTGGCCCGCGACTTGTTCGGCGATTTTCTCCGCGGCGGCGCGGTCCACGGCGCCGACGATGGCCAGCGTGGCATTGCGGGCGACGTAATAACGCTGGTAGAAATTCACGAGGTCGTCGCGGCTCAGCGCCTTGATGCTGGCTTCGCTGCCGAGCGGCGGCGTGCCGTAGGGATGGCCGGGATACAGCGCGGCGAAAAAGGCCTTGCTGGCGATGTCTTCCGGCGATTCCTCCTGCGAACGCAAGGCCACCAGGGTGCGGGTGCGCTCGCGCTCGAAGGCGTCGGCGGGGAAAGTGGGTTGGGTCAACACCGTGGCCAGGGTGGCGAGGGCCGGCGCCAGCAGACTGGGTTCGGTGAGGCTGCGCAGACTGACGATGGCCATGTCGCGTTGCGCGTCGCCGCCGAATTGCGCGCCGAGCCCTTCGAAACGTTCGGCGATTTGATCGGCGTTGAGCTCGCCCGCGCCTTCGCCGAGCAGGCCGTTGGTGAGCTGGGCCACGCCGTCCTTGCCGGCGTCTTTGGCGCTGCCGGCGTCGAATACCACGCGGACATCGACGATGGGCAGTTCCGGCGCCGGCACGAAATACACCCGCGCGCCGTTGGCGGTGGTCCAGGTTTCGATCTTGGGTGAGGCCGCGACGATGCCAGCGGCGAACACGCCGGCCAGCGTCGCGCCGATCAGCGCCCAGCGCCGGGCCGTCATTTTGATGGTTGTCGTGCCTGACTTAACGTACATGGTTGCCGCCCCCTTGCTGACCCTGTTGCATGCGTCGCGCGCGTTCTTCGTCGATGGGTTGCGGATCGAGCACCGCCACCGTCAAACCGTCGTCGACCAGGTATTTGCGCGCCACCTCGCGCACCTGTTCGGCGGTCACCGCCTTGACGCGTTCGAGATATTGCTCGCCTATCTTCCAACTGAGGCCCATCGACTCCAGCGAACCGATCTTCATGGCCTGATAAAACACCGAGTCGAGCTGATACACGTCGCTGGCTATCACCTGCGCCTTGACGCGTTTGAGTTCGTCTTCGCTCGCCAGCTCGTCGCGCACCCGTTTGACCTGCTCGCGCAGCGCCTGCTCCAGTTCGGCGATGTCGTGGCCTTGGCTCGGCGTGCCGTCGATGATAAACAGGCTTTGGTCGCGGGAATCCAGGTCGTAACCGGCGCCGGCCTGGGCGGCGATCTGAGTGTCGCGCACCAGGTGTTTGGCGAAACGCGCGCTGCTGCCGCCGTCGAGTATGCCGGCCAGCACTTCGAGGGCATAAGGTTCCCATTCGTCAGGATTGGCGGTGCGCGGAGGGGCTTTGTAGCCCATCATCAAATAAGGCAGTTCGGCGGGCGCTTTGACGGTGAGGCGGCGGGTGCCGACTTGGGGAATTTCCTGGCGCTGTTTGAGCGGTTCGAGCTTGCTGGGTTTGAGCGGGCCGAAATGTTTCTTGGCGAGGGCCAGCACCTGTTGCGGATCGACGTCGCCCGCCACCACCAGCACCGCGTTGTTGGGGGCGTACCACAGGCCGTACCAGCGTTTGAGATCGTCTGCGCGCAGGTTCTCCAAATCGCCCATCCAACCGATGACCGGAATGCGATAGGGACTGTTCAAATAAGCCACGGCGTTGAACTGCTCATAAGTGAGGGCTTGCGGACTGTCGTCGGTGCGCATGCGCCGCTCCTCCATCACCACCTTCACCTCCTTGGCGAATTCCTCGGGCTTGAGCAGCAAGTGGCGCATGCGGTCGGCTTCCAGCTTGAAGCTGATTTCGAGGCGGCTCTTTTCGAGCTGTTGGAAATAGGCGGTGTAATCGCGGCTGGTGAAGGCGTTTTCCCGGCCGCCGTTTTCGGCGATGATGCGCGAGAATTCGTTGGGGCCGTAGTTTTTAGTGCCCTTGAACATCATGTGTTCGAGCGCGTGGGAAATGCCGGTGATGCCGTCGTGCTCGTAGCTGCTGCCGACCTTGTACCACACTTGCGAGACCAGGACCGGCGAGCGGTGATCTTCCTTGACGATCACCTTCATGCCGTTGTCGAGCCGGTATTCGTGGACCGCGCCGCCGGATTGGGCAAGGCTGTTCAAGGGAAACAACAAACACAGCAGCATCAACGTTTTTAAATTTCGCATATTTGGTTCCCTGTATTGCCGACTTACCCGGTGGACGGAGGGGTGATAGGATAGCCTATCGGTCCGGCGGGGGGCCATGTTCTTTCCGCCGGCTCTTTATCCTCCGCGTTAACGCGTCAGCTACGACTACGGTTGCTTATGTTTGGTTTCAAAAAAGATCGCGCCACCCCGGCGGACGAGGCCCCGCGTCCCGGCCTGTTTCAACGCCTCAAACAACGTCTCGCCCGCACCCGCGGCAGCCTCACCGACGGGTTGGCGCGTCTGGTGTTGGGCAAAAAGGTCATCGATGAGGATGTGCTCGAGGAGATCGAGACCCGTTTGCTGACGGCCGACGTCGGCGCCGAGGCCACCGCGCGCATCATCCAGGATCTGACCGCGCGGGTGCGGCGCAAACAATTGGCCGACGCCGAGGCCCTGCTCGCCGCGTTGAAAGAAGACATGCAGGCCATCCTCGCGCCGTGCAGTGTGCCGCTGGTGATCCCGGCCGGGGTGCGGCCCTTCGTGATCCTGATGGTCGGTGTGAACGGGGTGGGCAAGACCACCACCATCGGCAAGCTGGCCAAGCGTTTTCAGGCCGACGGCCTGTCGGTGATGCTGGCCGCCGGCGACACCTTCCGCGCCGCGGCGGTGGAGCAGTTGGAGACTTGGGGCGAGCGCAACGGCGTGGCGGTGGTGGCGCAGGCCCGCAACGCCGATCCGGCCTCGGTGGTGTACGACGCCTTGCAAGCCGCCAAGGCCCGCGGCATCGATGTGTTGATCGCCGACACCGCCGGCCGTCTGCACACCCAGGCCAATCTGATGGAAGAGTTGAAGAAGATAAAACGGGTGCTGGGCAAGCTGGAGCCCAGCGCGCCCCACGAGACCCTGCTGGTGATCGACGCCGGCACCGGCCAGAATGCCTTGAATCAGGCCCGCCAGTTCCACGAGGCGGTGGGCTTGACCGGCATCACCCTCAGCAAACTCGACGGCACCGCCAAGGGCGGCATCATCTTCGCCATCGCCGAACAGATGAAGTTGCCGATCCGTTTCATCGGCGTCGGCGAGGGTATCGACGATCTGCGTCCCTTCGACGCCGAGGATTTCGTCGAGGCCTTGTTCGCCGGGGAGACGGCGGAGGATGAGCGGAGTTAAGCTTCGCTTCATTAAAGTGCGCCTTCCAGCATGATCGAATTTCGCAATGTGGGAAAACGTTATCCCAGCGGCCACGCGGCGCTCAACGAGGTGAGCTTCATTCTCGCGCGCGGCGAGATGGCCTTTCTCACCGGCCATTCCGGCGCGGGCAAAAGCACCTTGCTGAAACTCATCGCCCTCATCGAACGTCCCAGCAGCGGCGAGCTGATTGTCAACGAGCGCAACCTCAATCGCCTGGAGCGCGGCCACATCCCTTATCACCGCCGCGGCCTCGGCATGATCTTTCAGGACTACCGCTTGCTGCAGGACCGCACGGTGTTCGACAACGTGGCCTTGCCGCTGGTGATCGGCGGTGAATACGACCAGCGCGAGACCGGCCGGCGGGTGCGCGCCGCGCTGGATAAAGTGGGTTTGCTCGGCAAGGAAAAATATTATCCATTGGAACTCTCCGGCGGCGAACAGCAGCGGGTGGGCATCGCCCGCGCCGTGGTGCACAAGCCGGTATTGCTGCTGGCCGATGAGCCCACCGGTAATCTCGACCCGGACTTGTCGCGGGAGATCATGGCCCTGTTCGAGGCCTTTCAGCGGGTGGGTGTCACGGTGTTGATCGCCAGTCACGATCACGACCTGATCGCCCGCATGAACCACCGGGTACTGACCTTGCAGCACGGCAGTCTGATCAACACTGTCGCGGAGGCGCCGGCCTCATGAAACGGCGCGACGGGCAGGGTCAGGAATCGGAAGCGGCGCGCGCCGCGCCACGCAAGACCGGTCCGCGCCAGCGCGGGCTGGAAAATTACCTCACCCACCATTTGCGCGCCCTCTTCGCCAGCCTCGGCCAATTGGTGCGGACGCCGCTGGCCACTTTGATGATCGCGGCGGTGATCGGCATCGCCCTCGCCCTGCCCGCCGGGTTTCACGCTCTGCTCGCCAGCGTGCAGACGGTGGCCGCGGGCTGGGAAGGGGATATGGCCCAGATCTCGCTTTTTTTGAAACCCACGATTAAAGAAGATCAGGCCGCCGCCCTGGCCAAGCGGCTACGCGGCATGCGCGAGGTGACGGCCGTGCGTTACATCTCGCCGCAGCAGGCGCTGGCGGAGTTCGAACTATCCTCGGGACTGCGCGACGCGCTGGCTTATCTGAATGAGAATCCGCTGCCGGCGGTGCTGGTGGTGCGTCCGGCGGAGCAATACAGCACGCCCAGCGCCGCCCGGGATTTGCTGCATCGCCTGGAAGCCATGACCGAAGTGGACAGCGCCCAACTGGATCTGGCTTGGCTGGAGCGATTGCACGCCATGGTCGGATTGGCCGTCCGCGGTGTGTGGCTGCTGGCGGGGGTGCTGGCGGTGGGGGTGTTGTTGGTGGTGGGCAATACCATTCGCCTCGGCATACAGAATCGCCGGGAAGAAATCGTCGTCATCAAACTCCTCGGCGCCACCGACGGCTTCATCCGCCGGCCCTTCGTCTACGGCGGCATGTGGTATGGCCTGTTCGGGGGAGTCATCGCCTTGCTGGTGGTAAACGGCCTATTATTGAGTCTGGCTGGTCCGGCGCAACAACTGGCGGCCCTTTACCACAGCGGGTTTCGCCTGGAGCTGCTGGGCGGTTTGGCCTGTGTGATCGTGCTGGGCGCCGGCGCCGCCCTGGGCTGGCTGGGCGCCTGGCTGGCGGTCAGCCGTCATTTGCGCGATGTGGAGCCGGTTTAACCCCGGCTTAGCTCCCAGTTAAGGAACTTCTGAATGACCTTAGCACTCATAGGAATCGAGTGCTAAACTGATGGAAAGCCACTGAGGTGTGGGAGTGAGACGCCGCGTGGACTATGATTTGCATATTCAGAGCCTTAGCCGGATGAGCGTCAATCGAGCGCCGCCGGATTCACGAGGGTGAACTTAAATGATTGAACAAAATAAAGGTTTGGAATTGGCCGTGCCGATAGGCAGCCTGGAGGCGTACGGCCAGGTCATCAACCGTATCCCGGTACTGACCGCCGAGGAAGAGCGCGCGCTGGCGCGCCGTTTGCGGGATGACAATGACCTGGAGGCCGCCCGCCAACTTATTTTGTCGCATTTGCGTTTCGTGGTCCGCATCGCCCGCGGTTACGCCGGTTATGGCTTGTCGCATGCGGACCTGATCCAGGAAGGCAATGTCGGCCTGATGAAAGCGGTGAAGCGTTTCGACCCCGAGATGAACGTCCGGCTGGTGTCCTTCGCGGTGCACTGGATCCGCGCCGAAATACATGAATTCATTCTGCGCAACTGGCGCATCGTCAAGGTCGCCACCACCAAGGCGCAGCGCAAGCTGTTCTTCAATCTACGCAGCGCCAAGACCCGCTTGGGCTGGTTCACGCGCGACGAAGTGAACGCGGTGGCCAAGGACCTCGGTGTCAGCCCGGAGACCGTAGTGGAGATGGAGTCGCGCATGAGCGGTTACGACGCCTCGCTCTACGGCGAAACCGACGACAACGGCGACGAACACCACACCGCGCCCATCGCGTATCTGGCCGATCTGCGGGCCGACCCCGCCGAACAGCTGGAGCACGACAACTGGGACGATCACCACAGCGAGAAATTGCACGACGCGCTGGCCGGTCTCGACGCGCGCAGTCGCGATATTCTCTCGCGGCGCTGGCTGGCGGACAACAAGGCCACCCTGCATGAGCTGGCGGACCAGTATCAAGTGTCGGCGGAACGCATCCGCCAGCTGGAGCAAAATGCGATCAAGAAACTCAAGGTGGCGTTGGAGGCATAAACGCCAGGTCGAGAGGGGAAGCGTAAAAGAACGGGCGGTGTCGATTGGCACCGCCCGTTTTTTATGGACGAACGGCGGCGAGCTTGAATTCCGCCGCCAGCGCCGCGACATCCACGCGAGCGAGATGGGGAAAGGTAGCCAGCCGCGGCGCGGCGAGTTGTGTCTCCAACGTCGCGATATTTTCGGCGATCTTTTCCATTGCGGGATCGACGAGGTTCGCCACCCAGCCTGCCCAGTGCGCGCCGCTACGGATAATGGCCTCGCCGCTCAACAGCGCGTGATTGAGACAGCCGAGGCGGATTCCCACCACTAAAATCACCGGTAGATTCAGCGCCACCGCCAAATCGGCGACACTCTCCCGGTCATTGAGCGGCACCCGCCAGCCGCCGGCACCTTCCACGATTACGCAATCCGTCCGTGCGGCGAGCTGCGCGTAATGCGCGTGGAGTACCGCCACGCTCAATTCCATCACCGCCTCGCGCGCCGCGAGATGGGGCGCGATGGCGGCGGGCAGCGCAAAAGGATTCACCTCTTCATAACCCAGCGGCACATTGCCGGCGGCGAGCAATTGCAGCGCATCGTCGTTGCGCCAGCCTTCGGCGGTGAGTACGCAGCCCGCCGCCACCGGCTTCATGCCCGCCACGCGTCGTCCCGTTTCGGCGAGGTGATGAATCAGCGCCGCCGCGACCACCGTCTTGCCGACGCCGGTATCGGTGCCGGTGATGAAAAACCCCTTCATCATCGCGGTGACGCGCGCCGGCGCAGGCTGTCGACCGCGACGCGCACCACGCCGTCTTCGCGCAGATTCACCGCGCTGCTCGGCGCCCAGGCCAGGCCGTAAACCACTTCGAAGGTGGCCGGCAACACGCCGTCGCGCCGTTCATGTTCATAAGCGTCGGCCATGGCGCGCAAGCGACCTTTGCCGGTGAGGCCGCGCGTGCGGCCGGCGGCGGCGTTGCGGGCGCCGAGGCTTTTGAGTTCGCGCATCAATTGCCGGACATCGGAATAGGTAAGCGTCAGTCGCTCGGCGTCCATCACCGGATCGGCGAAAGCGGCGCGCTGCAGGGCGTCGCCGACATCGTGCATGTCGATGAAGGCGCTGACATGCTGCGCGCTATCGGCGTGGGCCCAGGCCGTGCGCAGTTCTTTCAAGGTGTCGGGGCCGAAGGTGGAGAACAGCAACAGGCCGCCCGGTTTCAGCACGCGGCGGAATTCATTAAAAACCGCGTCGAGGTTATTGCACCACTGCAAGGTCACGTTGGAAAACAGCAGATCGGCGCTGTGATTCGCGAACGGCAAGCGTTCGGCATCGCCGCAGACGAAGCCTTGCCTGCCGCGCCAGCGCGCCAGCAGGCCGGCGTGGCGCCGCGCGGTGCGCAGCATATTCGGAGCGAGGTCGAGGGCGATCACCCGCGCTTCCTTGTAGCGTTGCGCCAGCGTTTTGCTGAGATGGCCGGTGCCGGCGCCGACGTCGATCACGCTGGCGGGTTGCAGACGAATATAGTCGAGGCGTTCCAAAAGGCGGGCGCCGATTTCGCGTTGCAGTACGGCGACGCCGTCGTAGCTCGCCGCGGCGCGGTCGAAGCTGTTGCGCACGCGGCGTTTGTCGAGGTGGTAGGCTTGATTATCCATCATGCGGGTGTTCCAGAAATTCGGTGAGTGTCGCGAGAAATTCTTGCGGGTGGGAGAGAAAGGGCGCGTGGCCGGCGTCGCTTAGCACGTCGATCTGAATCGCCGGCGCGCGCTGCCGTAGCGCCGCGCCGACGCTTACCGGTACCAGCATATCGCGTCCGCCCAGTATCAATTGCGTGGGCCGTGACAGCGCGGCGAGCCGCGGCCGCAAATCCGCGCCGCGCAGTATCTCCAAACCGGCGCGCAGCGCGGGCAGCGCCGGCGTGTATTGCAGCAGCGCCGCGCGCAAACCGCGCAACGTCTCGCGGCCCTCCGTGGAACCGGTGGTGACTTGCAAGCTGAGGAAGCGTTCCAAGGTCGCGCGGTAATCCTGTTCCAAGGCGCGGGCGAAACCGGCGAGTACCGCCGGGTCCATGGCGTGCGGCCAATCCGGCGCGGTGACGAAGCGCGGTGAACTCGCGACCAGAATCAATTGGTCCACGCGCGCGGGCGCACTCAGCGCCATGTGCGCCGCGATCATGCCGCCCAGCGACCAGCCCAGCCAGATCGCGCGCGGCGGCGCGGCGGCGGCGATGGTTTCGGTCACCGCCGCGAGATCGAAATCGTGTATCGGCGGCGGTGAACGGCCATGGCCGGGGAGATCGATGAGCGTGACGCGGTAACGCGGCGCCAACTGCTCCGCCAGCGCGGCGAACACGCCGCCGTGTAGGCCCCAGCCGTGCAGCAGGACGAGATCGGGTCCGAGCCCGGATTGTTCGACATGCAGCGTCACAACACGGCTTCCAAAGCCGCGAGCAATCGATCGATGTCGGCTACGCTGTGCGCCGCTGACAGGGTGATGCGCAGGCGCGCCGTGCCGGCGGGTACGGTGGGCGGGCGGATGGCGGTGACGTAGATGCCGCGCTCGCGGAGCGCCGCGCTCGCCGCCAGCGCGCTTACCGAATCGCCGAGCAACAGCGGTTGTATCGGCGTGGCGGAAGGCGGCAAATCCACGCCCAACTGCGCGGCGCCGCGGCGAAAGCGCGCGATGAGCGCATGCAAATGTTCGCGCCGCCAGTTTTCTTCCTGCACCAGACGCAGACTCGCCAGCGTGGCGTGGGCCACGGCGGGCGGCAACGCCGTAGTGTAGATGTACGGCCGCGCGCGTTGAATGAGGTATTCGATCAAATCCTCGCTGCCCGCGACGAAGGCGCCGAAACTGCCGAGAGCCTTGCCGAGGGTGCCGATCAATATCGGTACCGCCGCGTGATCCAAACCGTAGTGTTCGACAATGCCGCGGCCATGCGCGCCCAGCACGCCGAGGCCGTGGGCATCGTCGACCATCAGCCACGCGTCGTGTCGTCGCGCGACGTCGGCGAGTTGCGGCAGCGGCGCGAGATCGCCGTCCATGCTGAAGACGCCGTCGGTGAGGATGAGGGTGGTGCCGGTGTCGGGTTCATCGCCATGTTCCACGCCCTCATCCCCATCCCTTCTCCCGTTTACGGGAGAAGGGCTTTCGCCCCCCTCTCCCGCTCGCGGGAGAGGGGCGGGGGGTGAGGGTGTGGGTCGATGTCGCACAAGCTGATTCCAGATCGCCTCGATTACCGCCTCCGTTTCACCCAGCACCTGGTTATTCCAGTAGCGCAGTACAGTCAAACCGCGTTTGTGCATGAACGCCGTGCGTTGCTCGTCATAGGCCTGTTGCGCACTGTGCTGGCCGCCATCCAGCTCGATTACCAGGCTGTGCTCTTCGCAATAGAAGTCGGCGATGTAGTGGCCGATGGGATGCTGGTGGCGAAACTTTACGCCGGCGAGACGGCGGTTGCGCAGGCACTGCCACAACAGTTGCTCGGCGTCGGTGGCGCCGTGCCGGAGGTCGCGGGCGTGTTGCAACAGATCGCTCGGTAGGCGTGCCGCGGGTCTTGGGGGTGAGGGCGTCGGAGGGGGGTGCCGCGAATTTTCCTTCGCGCCCAATCGTCGCGCCAAATCGTCCACGTCATTGTGCGCGTAACGCCGCAGTCGCGCGCCGGAGAGGAGTCCCGCATCCAGTAACGACGCGTGGTTGAGCCGGTCTTCGAATACCGTATCGCCGCGTCCGGCCAGGGCCGCGACCACGCCGAGATTGGCCATGTAGCCGGTGGAGAACAGCAGGGCGCGCGGCCGTTGCGTGAACTCGGCCAGCGCCTCTTCCAATTCATGATGCGGGCGTTGGTGGCCGGTGACGAGGTGCGAGGCGCCGCTGCCCGCGCCGTATTGATCCGCGCCTTCTTTCAACGCGGCGATCATCCGCGGATGATTGGCGAGGCCGAGATAATCATTGCTGCAAAACGAGAGATAGCGCGTGCCGTCGATCACGATCGCCGTGCCCTGCGGACCGTCCACCACGGCGCGGCGGCGATATTGATGCTGCGCCCGCAACGCCGCGAGCGCGGTGGCAAGGTCTTTCATTGCAATGAACCCGACGTGGCGGAAGTGCTAACGACGGTTTCCGAGCAAGGAGCGCTGTTCAGTAAGCGTGAAGTCGTTGGCGTTGTCTCAGGGTGTAATAGAGAACGGTGAAATCGAGAAGTGCGTGACCGGCCCGGTGAGTTTGAACATCTCTCACCCTGGCCCTCTCCCGGCAGGAGAGGGCATCCGGGCAAGACGCGGCTGATCGTGACGTACTCCAATAAGTCCCGCGTGGTCTCCGCGAACGGAAGGCATGTCATATGAGATCGCTACTCTGCCCGATGATTCTTATTCGCGGGGCTAAGTTTGTTACGCCGTCGCCGATGTCACCATCGGTGATTCCGTCGCGCCGCGCCGCTGCTGGGTGTCGCCGCGTGCGCGCACTTTGAGGTCGTCGAGCATCTTGAGGTCGTCGCCCACCTGGCGGCCCTTGGTGGTGAGGTAGTCGCCGATCATCACGCCCGAGGCGCCGGCGAAGAAGATCATCGCCTGCAGGTCACGTAAAAAATGGCGGCCGCCGGCGATGCGGATCTCGGCGCGCGGCAGCATGTAGCGGAACACCGCGATCATGTGCAGGATCTCGAGCGGCTGCATCGGCTGCTGATTGGCCATGGGCGTGCCGTCGATGGGGTTGAGGAAATTCAGCGGCACGGATTCCACGTTGAGATTGCGCAGCGTCTCGGCGAGTTCGATGCGCTGGTCGAGCGATTCACCCATGCCGAGGATGCCGCCGGCGCACACCCGCAGGCCCGCGGCTACGGCGTGGCGAATGGTGTCGATGTTTTCCTGATAGGTGTGGGTGGTGCACACATTGTCAAAGAAGCTCTCGGCAGTTTCGAGATTGTGGTGATAGTTCTCCATGCCCATCGCCTTCAACATCTCCGCGCTCTCTTGGTCGAGGGCGCCGAGGCTGGCGCAGCGGCCGATGTCGGAATGTTTTTTGAGTTCGCCGAAATATTCGCGCAATTGCTCGCGCTCTTTGGCGCCGCGCACACCCCAGCCTTTCGATACCACGCCGAAGTCGCTGGCGCCCCACTCCCGCGCGCGATTCGCCTGTTCCACCAATTGCTCGGCGGGGATGTAATTGTATTTCGGCGCGACGGTTTTGTGGTGGCCGCTCTGGCCACAGAAAGAACAATTCTCCGAACAATTGCCCGAACGCACATTGGAGATGGCGCAGATTTCCACTTCGTCGCCGCGGAAGGTTTTGCGTAAACGATCGGCGCCGGCCATCAGCCAGGGCAGGTAATCATGGTCGAGGCGGATCAGCCAGCGGCCTTCGTCGGCGGTCATGTCGCCACCCGTCAAAATGCGCTGGGTAAGGCCGTCGATGCGTTGATAAATAGAGTTATCCATGGGGGTGTCTTCCGCGTGATGTCGAAGTCGTTCCCCTGCCAGGGCAAGGGCGTTTATGATGGCCGGAGCGCCCGCGGCAAAGGAGCTGCCCCAAGCTAACCGCAATCATGTCTAAACTTCGTGAATATAATCACTTAACGGCGCCTGTCAACCAGATGTTGCTCAGCAAGGTTAACCGATGGCTCTGGAATACACAGAACTGGCTGATGCCCGCTCAGTGTGTGTTATGCGGCGGCCCCGGACAGGATGGCCGCAATATCTGTACGGCTTGCCAGGATGAGATGCCCGCGCTGGGGCCGGCTTGCCGGCAATGCGCCGTGCCGTTGCCGACGGCGGAACTGTGCGGCATTTGCCAGCGTCATCCCCGACCGTTCGTGGCGACGGTCGCCGCTTTTCCTTATCAACCACCGTTGGATAATTTGATACAGCGTCTCAAATTCCAGGGTGATCTGCGTTTGGCGCGCTTGTTGGGCGAGTTGATGACGGAAGGGTTGCGCGCTCGATTCGCGACGCCGCCGGACGTGGACACGATGATGCCGGTGCCGCTGCATGCGGCGCGTTTGCGCGAGCGGGGATTTAATCAGGCGCTGGAATTGGCGCGTCCCCTGGCGCGATGTTTGAACTTGCCGCTGGATGCGCAGGGTGCCGAGCGGGTGCGCGCCACGGCGCCGCAGAGCGGTCTGCCCGCCAAACTGCGCCGGCGCAATATCAAAGGCGCGTTCCGGGTGACGGCGGCGGTGGCCGGGCGACGGATTGCGATAGTGGACGATGTGATGACCACCGGCCACACCGTGAGCGAATTCGCCGCGACCTTGCGCCGCGCCGGCGCGGTTTCGGTAACGGTGTGGCTATGCGCGCGGGTTCCGGTATGACCAGCCGGGTTTTTGCAAGCTACCCGCTATGATAAGATGTACTCCTTCGTTTCGGGAGCGGCGGTGATGAGGCCGTGGTTCCCGTGTCTGATCCGCGTTAAACAACTTCAAAATTGCCTAAGGAGTATTCCATGTCATTACGACCGCTTATTGCCGTGTTTTTATTGGCTGGGAGTGTCCCAGCGATGGCCCAGACTTTTGACGTCAGCCTGAGTAACGACTCGGCGAAATTGCTGTACACCGCGCCGATGGGCCAGCAGGGCTTCGGCCGCGGCGAGTTCGACGGCACGCTGTTGTTCACCGATGACGACAGCATTATGGGTGCGGTGGGTTTTGGTGTGATAGGCGAGGCGGGCAGCGGTTCACCCGGACTCAACGCCGGAGTGGGTGTACGGCTTTATGGGCTGAATACCGACAACAACGATGTGGCCGCCCTGACACTGGGCGGACAATTGCGCTTTTCACCGACCGCCTTGCCGCGTCTGCGCTTCACCGGCTCCATCAATTTCGCGCCGAGCATCGTGACATTCATGGACGGTGAGCGCTTTATCGACACCGGAGTAACGGTGGGTTATGAAGTCTTTCAGGACGCCGTAGCTTACGTAGGTTACCGGCGAATCCGCGCCGATATTGAAGACGGCCCCGATCTGACTGTGGATCAAGGTGCCCATATCGGCATCAATTTCCGCTTCTGAACCAGGGGAGGCTCTGAATACTTCCATCCTGGAATTTTCAGAGCACGGAAAGCGAAAAATGTGATTTTCGCTTTCCTACATTTTCAATAGCTAGCCGCCATTGAAAATGGCGGCACATCCGTGTGCCGCAGGAACCTCTGCATAAATAGAGGTTCCCCAGCTTCAGCAGCGGCGGCCGTTGGCCGTTATACTCGACTTAGAGAGAGGGAACTCGCTAAGAGACGCTACGTTCCATGCAAATCGCCAAGCTAGGTCAGGACTATTACGGCACGGTCCGGTCTCCGGTTTCTCCCGCGCCGGGGGAAGCGGGAGACCGGACCCGCACCGCGGAGGGAACGCCGTCCGGTCGGCCCACCGCTTCGCCGCCCGTCGAACGGGTGGTGGAAGGGGAATGGCTTAAGGGCAGCAGCGGTTCCCCCGATGATTTCTTCGAACGGATTTGGCGGCATCGCAGCAGCGAGGCCGGGAGTTCACGCGCAGGCGCATCCGCTTCTCCCTATGAAACCCAGCGCGCCATCAACGCTTATCTTTCTCAGGCGGCCCAGTTTGAACGGCGGCCGGCCGGCGGTATCGCCACGGTCGATTATTACGCCTGAATCTTATTTCCCCCGCGTTATTTCCCGCCACGCCGTGGCCTGCTAAAGTCATCGCCATGGACAAACACGACGCAGAACAACTGTGCCGCTTGATCGACTCCCAACGTTGGGCGGCCTTGGCGACTATCCAAGACGATGACGTCCCCTATGTTTCCTTCGTGGCTTACGCGACGGAACCCGGTGTGGCAAGCGTGTTGTTGCATGTCAGCCGCCTTTCCGCCCACACCGGCTACGCGCTGGCGCGGCCGCGAGTCGCGTTAGGTATCAGCGCGGCGGACGACGGCCAAGGTGATCCGCAGACCTTGCCGCGAATCACCTTGGAAGGAAAGGTGGAGATTATCGGGCGGGATGTATCGGAGTATGCGGTGGCGCGAGCCGTTTATCTCGCGAAACTTCCCACTGCGGAGCAGTTGTTCGGTTTCGGTGATTTCGTCTTATTGCGTTTAAAAGTGGAAACTTTGCGCTATGTCGGCGGTTTCGGCCGTGCGCATACCGTGAGCGCCGGGCGCTGGCGGCAATGGGCGGAAGAGTTGGGTATATAAGGCGGGGAATGCGGGCTGCCGGCGGCGCGGTGGTCGGCCAGTCGGTGCTGGTCGGCATGCGGTTGAACGATTCAATCGAATTGATCGGTGACCCAGGGTTTGATGACCAGGCTCAGCAGTATTCCCAAGAGGTAGTTTTTATAAGCGTATAACGCGCCCATGGACTCCGGGGTATGAATGATCAACACCATAATCAGGACTAGCAAACCCATTCGAAACATAATCACTTCCTCAACCGGCGCGCCTTGGGTATGTCCCGCGCTTGAGACACATAATGGCCGCGGAGGGCCCGTCGTGCCGTTACCCGGTTAACAGAGTAGGCGTGACGTAATAGACAGATCGGCAATTAAGACGGAAAATTTAAGGTATGAATCAGCCAGCGGCCGAGGCCATAGTGCATGTGGCGGCGGCGGTGATCGTCGACGGCGCCGGCCGGGTGTTGCTGGCGCGCCGCGCGCCGCATCGTCATCAAGGCGGATTATGGGAATTTCCCGGCGGCAAGGTCGAGCCCCATGAAACCGCGCGGATCGCTTTGGCGCGCGAGTTGTACGAAGAAGTGGGTATCGTCGTCGAGTCGGCGCGGCCGCTGATCCGTTTGCGTCATGCGTATGCCGGCAAGACCGTGTTGCTGGATGTGTGGCGGGTGGCGGCGTTTCGCGGCGTACCCCACGGCCGCGAAGGCCAGCCGGTCGAGTGGGTGGCGGTGGATGCGTTGCTCACGCGGGAGTTTCCCGCCGCCAATCCGCCCATCATCACCGCGGCGCGCCTGCCGCCGGTGTATCTCATCACGCCCGAACCGGAGGACGGCGATGTGTTTTGGTCCCGTTTGGAAACCGCTTTGGCGGCGGGAGTGCGCCTCGTGCAGTTTCGCGCCAAACAACTCGATGCGCCGACTCAGCGGCGTTTCGCGCGGCGGGCGATAGAACTCTGTCATGTAGCGGGAGCGCGTCTATTATTGAACGCGCCGCCGGCGTGGGTCGATGAGTTGGGCGCCGACGGTGTGCATCTCACCTCCGCCCGTTTGCGCGATCTGAGCGAACGGCCTTTGCGGCGCGAATTGTGGGTAGCGGCGTCTTGCCACACGCCGGATGAATTACGGCACGCTCGGGCTATCGGGGTGGATTTCGCGGTGGCCGGGCCGGTCTTGCCTACCGCCAGCCATCCCGACGCGCCGCCGCTGGGCTGGTCCGGATTGCGTGATTTGACCGAGGCGGCGGCCATGCCGGTGTACGCTTTGGGCGGCATGTCGCCGGCCGCCGCGCCGACCGCCTTCGCGCACGGTGCGCAGGGCATCGCCGCCATTTCCTCGTTATGGGAGGCGGCGGCGGACTCCGTCACGCTGGCGGCGCGGCTGCGTCAGTTGGAGTCAAGCTAGCTGGCGGGCAGGGTGTCGTCCGTGGGTTCGGCATCGTCGCTCGCGATGCGGTGTTCTTCATTGGCCCACTGGCCTAAATCGATCAAGCGGCAACGTTCGCTGCAAAACGGCCGCCAGCGCTGGTGTTCGTTCCATTCCACTTTTTTGCCGCAGTGCGGACAAGCTACTTCCATGATCAGATCAGGCAGCAGGTGAGTTCGAAATGTACGTCTTGGGTGGTTTGCACGGCGTGGCCGTCGGGTAAAAACTCCATGAAGCGCACCGTGAAGCGATGGCGGCCGCCGCTGACTTCGGCGTAATAAGGCGCGTCTGCCGCCACGGCGACCCGTACCAGTTGGCAGGGACAAGTGGCGTCGAGCATTTTTTGGAAGAAACCGCCGTGGGCGATTTCCGACACGGGGTTGGCGCTGCCGCGTACCAGACGCAGGATCAGCGAAATGGATAAGCGGATGGGTTCGAAGACCGTGATCCAATTGTGCAGATCGGCGATGCGCTTGGGCAAGGGCCGTTGCAGCCAGAAGTGGTAGCCGGGCAGGTCGAAGTCGCAGGTGCCGCCGGGAATGCTCACCCGTTGTTTGATGTTATTGAGAAACTCGTTCTGCCGCAGTTCCTGGCCCACTTGGCCGTGCATGCCGTGCATGCGGTCCACCAGCATGTCGAATTCGTCGAGCAACTCGACCAGCCGCGCGCGATCGACGCCGGGAGCGTTTTCCAGGGCGGCAAGGGCGCCCATCTGCCGTTCCAATTCCTTCATCACCTCGGTCTTGAGGTCGGCGCGGTTGAAGATGGTGAGGATGTCCAACAGGCTGACCAGCGCGTTGCGGCTGTCCCACAACGAGGCGCCTTCCAGGCGAGCGAAGAATTCCTTGAACAGATACTCCAACCGCAGAAAGGTCCGGACGCGTTCGTTCAGCGGTTGTTCGTAAATGACGTTGGCTTGCACGAGTCGCTTTTGTGAATGAGCACGGTTGGCTTGCGCCGTGCTTGCGGTTCCAAATGGCAGGCGGTGGTTCGCGATCGCCGCCTGCTTCCCCTTATGTTTAAGAATCAAAAAATAAGGAACAGCCTGATTTTGTGATTCTTACATAGAACTTTGTTTGACCCTACCTTCACTCTGTCCGTCCTCTGCATAGAGTCGGGGATGTAAAGGGGATGTCGTCTCAATAACCGAGCGCCGGCAGGCGCCCCATGAAATGGAGGATAGTGTACGTCAATGCCGCGGATCGTGTAAGGGTGATATGGTCTTTTCCGCCGCCGCGGCGAGTCCAAGATAACATTGATGCAGGTCCTCGGTTTGCCGCTGAAGCCGGTCGAGTCCGCCGTCGTTGTTGATGATGTCGTCGGCGACCGCGAGCCGGATCGGCCGCGCCGCCTGACTGCGCATGATCGCGGCGATTTCCTCGGACGACAGGCCGTCGCGGGCTTGTACTCGCGTGCGCCGGGCGGCTTCCGGCGAATCGACGACCAGTACTCGGTCGACGAAGCCGGTTTGGCCGGTTTCCAGCAGCAGCGGAATGACCACCACGCAATAGGGCGCGTCGAGCGCGGCGATCCGCCGGCGTATGTCGGCGTAGATGCGGGGGTGAATGATTTTTTCCAGCGCGCCACGCTGCGCGGTATCGCGAAATACCACGCCGCGCAGACGCGCCCGGTCGAGGGTGCCGTCGGGATTTAAAATTCCGGCGCCGAAGTGCGCGGTGATTTCCCGGAGCGCGTCGCTGCCCGGTACTACCACGTCGCGTGCGACTACATCGGCGTCGATGACCGGCACGCCGAGTTCGCCGAAATAAGCGGCTACGGTCGATTTGCCGCTGCCGATACCGCCTGTGAGACCGATGATGAGCATGGTCTTAGGTTACGGCGCGCGGCGGCCGCTCGCAAGTCGAGGGCAGGTGGCAGCGGGATTGCGCGGATACATCGTCGCGACGGCCGGCGGTCCGGTGATCGATGTCTGAATGCGCTTAGCGTGGAATGCCGTGGCGTGGATCGGGATGACGACGGATCAGAGTCCGGCTAAGCGGGCAGCCCCATCATCGTGAAATAACGCGCGGTGATGGCGTCGCCCCACAGCAGGGTGAGCCAGCCGGCGGTGGCGAGGTAGGGGCCGAAGGGGATGGGGATGTTGCGGTCGCGGCCGCGGGCGAGGATGAGGGTGATGCCCACCGCCGCGCCCACGACACTGGATAACAGGACGATGACCGGCAGTCCCTGCCAGCCTACCCAGGCGCCGAGCATGGCCAGCAATTTAAAATCGCCGTAACCCATGCCTTCTTTGCCGGTGGCCCATTTGAATAAGACGTAAACGGTCCACAGGCTGAGATACCCCGCCGCCGCGCCGAGGATGCTGGCGGTGCTGTCGATGAACACGACGGGCAGGCTCAGCAGCAGCCCGAGCCATAACAGCGGCAAGGTGATGCTGTCGGGCAGTAATTGGTGGTCAAAGTCGATGACGGTCAGCGCGATCAATCCCCAGGTAAGCAGCAATGCCGCCCCGGCGGCCCAGCCGAAACCGAAATGCCAGGCGGCGATGCCGGACAAAATACCGGTAACCGCCTCCACCACGGGGTAACGCCGGCTGATGTGGCCGCCGCAACCGGGGCAATGGCCTTTGAGCCACAGGTAACTCATCAGCGGGATATTTTCCAACGCGGTGATCGGGCGCCGGCAATGCGGGCAGCGGGAACGCGGGGTGACGAGATTGAACGTTTCCGCTTGCGGCGGCGCGGCGCTATCGGCGGATTCGCTCAATAAGGCGCGGCACTGGTCGTGCCATTCACGCTGCATCATGAGCGGCAGCCGGTAAATCACCACATTGAGGAAGCTGCCCACCAGCAGGCCGAGGAAGGCCGCGGCGGCGGCGAAGGCCAGGGTGTTTTCGGCGAGGTAGGCCCAGATGCTCACGGTTACGTCCCTGCGAGTTGAGTTGGCGGTGATGAACCGTTAATCGGCTTGGTCGCGGGAGACTGACTTATACAACTGAGCCCATTTTGAAGATCGGCAGGTACATGGCGATGACCAGGCCGCCGATGATCACGCCGAGAAAGGCCATGATCATGGGTTCGAGCAGGCTGCTCAGGCCATCGACGGCATTGTCCACCTCTTCTTCGTAAAAGTCGGCCACTTTGGCCAGCATGGCATCCAGCGAACCGGATTCCTCGCCGATCGCCACCATTTGCACCACCATATTGGGAAACAGACCGGTCTGCCGCATGCCCATTTGCAGGGAGATGCCGGTGGAGACCTCGTCGCGGATGCGCAGGATGGCGTTGCTGTAGACGATGTTGCCGGAGGCGCCGGCCACCGTGGTCATGGCCTCCACCAGCGGCACGCCGGCGGCGAACATGGTAGACAAGGTGCGCGCGTAACGGGCGATGGTGGCCTTATTGACGATGTCGCCGATGATGGGGAATTGCAGAGAAAGCCGATCGAGAAAATGGTTGAATTTCGGAAAGCGCTTCTTGCTTTCGATGAACGCGAAGACGGCGCCAATCACCACGCCGATAATTGCCCACCAGTAGCTCTGCACGAAGACCGACATATTGACCACCATTTGGGTCATCGCGGGCAGGTCGGCGCCGAAACCTTTGAACAGGGATTCGAACTGCGGCACCACGAAATACAGCAAAATGACAGTGACGATGAAGGCCGCCACGATAACCGCGCTGGGGTAGAACATAGCCTTTTTGATCTTGCCTTTAATCGCCTCGACTTTTTCCTTATAAATGGCGATTTTGTGCAGCAGAGTTTCCAGAATACCGGCTTGTTCGCCGGCGCGGACCAGGTTGCAATACAGCTCATCGAAATGACGGGGGTGCTTGGCCAGTGCTTCCGAAAGCGAGCTGCCGCTCTCCACGTCGGCCTTGATCGACATAATGAGTTCTTGCATGCCGGGGTTGTCGTGACCGCGGCCGATGATTTCGAAAGACTGCACCAACGGCACGCCGGAGCTCATCATGGTGGCCATCTGGCGGCTGAACACCGCGATGTCTTTAGCGGTGATTTTTTTGCTGCGGCCACTGAAGAGCGGTTTAGGTCTTTTTTTGACCTTGAGCGGATTAATGCCCTGACGGCGTAATTCGGCTTTGACCAAGGCTACGCTTACGCCTTTGACCTCGCCCTTGGTGCGTGAGCCTTTTTTGTCGGTACCTTCCCAAACGAACATGGTTTGGTTTGCGGTTTTCTCTGCCATGATTACACCGTGATAACGCGATTAAGTTCTTCCAGACTGGTCATTCCCGCCTTGACCTTGCGCAGGCCTGAGGTGCGCAAGTCGGCGATGCCTTCCTTTTTGGCCATGTCGGCCAGCAGTAATGCGTTACAGTTTTCCATGATGATCCGCGCCATATTTTCCGAGATGGGCATCACTTGGTAAATGCCCACCCGACCCTTGTAGCCCTCGCTGCACTTGTCGCAGCCCATCGCTTTATAGATGGTGATGTCCTCGATTTCGTCTTCCGAAAAGCCTTCATTGACGAGTGCCTCCGGCGGTATGTAGACCGGCTGTTTACAATGCGGGCATAAACGCCGGGCCAGGCGTTGCGCCACGATCAGCGATACCGCCGAGGCAATATTGAACGGCGGAACCCCCATATTAGCAAGGCGAGACAGGGTCTGTGGCGCGTCGTTGGTATGCAGGGTGGAGAATACCATATGACCGGTCTGCGCGGCTTTGATGGCGATTTCGGCGGTCTCGATGTCACGGATTTCGCCGACCATGATCACGTCCGGATCCTGGCGGAGAAAAGCGCGCAAGGCCGAAGCGAAGGTCAGCCCGGCTTTGACGTTGACGTTCACCTGGTTGATGCCCGCCATATTGATTTCCGCCGGGTCTTCCGCGGTGGAAATATTGCGGTCCGGCTGGTTGAGAATGTTCAAACAAGTGTACAGCGACACGGTTTTGCCGCTGCCGGTGGGGCCGGTGACCAGTACCATGCCGTAAGGCTGGAACACCGCCTTCATCAAGTGTTCTTTTTGTTCGGGTTCGAAACCGAGGGCGTCGATGCCGAGCTGGGCGCTGGTGGGGTCCAGGATACGCATCACGATCTTTTCGCCGAACAGGGTCGGGCAGGTGCTGACCCGGAAGTCGATGGCGCGGTTTTTCGACAAAGTCATCTTCATGCGGCCGTCTTGCGGCACCCGTTTCTCGGAGATGTCCAGCCGCGACATGACTTTGATGCGCGCCGACATGCGATTCGCCAGGTTCAGCGGCGGATTGGCCACTTCCTTCAGCATGCCGTCCTGGCGGTAACGTACCCGGTAGACTTTTTCATAAGGTTCGAAATGAATGTCGGACGCCCCTTTATTGATGGCGTCGAGCAGCACTTTGTTGATGAAGCGCACCACCGGGGTGTCGTCCACCTCGGAGTCGTTGCTGTCGCTGCCGAAATCTTCCTCGCCGCCGGTGATGTCGAGGTCGTCGAGGTCGCTGTCGTTGAGATCGACCATCGACGCTTCTTGGGCCGACAAGCATTTTTCGATCATCTTGGCCAGCCGGTCTTGTTCGACCAGGATAGCCTCCGCGGTCAGGCCGGTCTGAAATTTGATCTCATCGAGGGCCTGCAGATTGGTGGGGTCCGAGACCGCCACATAAAGACGATTGCCGCGTTTAAACAACGGCAGGGCATTGTGTTTGCGGATCAGCTTCTCTTCCACCGCCTTGACCGCCAGTGCCTCCATGTCGATGACGGTGATGTCGAACAGCGGCACGCCGAATTCATTGGCTCCCGTCTCGGCGATGGAGTAGGCATCCAGCGTCTTGCTTTCCACCAGCTGGGCGATAAAGGAAATCTTCTTTTTAGCGGCCTCATCGTAGGCCTGGCGGGCCTGGTCATCCGAAAGCAGACAGTCCGCCACGAGTTTGCGGGGGAGGGCGGAGAGGCTTTGGGCGTTGTCTGTGGGAGTTGAGCTGGTCATTCCTGTTACCCGGGTAATCTCACCTTGCTTGTATCGGCTCAGCTTAATGATTGTTTAATGGTGCGGAAGGCTTTTTCAGTGGGCAAGATACACCGTGCGCACGGTGTGTTCGTGAATTAGATGCGAGGTGAATTGAACGAAAAGAATTCTTTATAGCGGGTGATAGTATGCTTTATGCGTACAGCCATAGGGTATGCATCCTGCTCTTTGCCTGTGACGTACAAAAAAACGCCCGGCTTGCCGGGCGTTTTTCGTTTACTAGTTAAGCTTATATTCCGGTGGTTGACTTGCTGCAACCCGTTGCCGCTGTGGTGGCGGCAGTCCAAGAGATTCGGGTTGGGTCAGCCACGCTAGGTGTGAAGGTAACTACGCAGCTGCCTACCGCTGCTGTTCCGGTCACAACGATAGCACCGGTAGTCGCCGTGATCGTGACGGATGATAAATTGGTGGACGAGGTGGGTAGTGCTGTAAAACCAGTTGCAGTGGTCAATTCGGCAAGCGTATCGCAGGAAGCCACTACACCCGCGCTGTTTTGCAGACATTCAGCCATTGCCAATTTCGTTGATTCAATGGCGGTGATGTTGCCTGACCATTTTGAACGGGTCGTGTAATCCTGATACGCCGGAATCGCGATGGCGGCCAAGATGCCGATGATCGCGACTACGATCATCAGTTCGATAAGTGTAAAGCCCTGTTGAGTCTTTTTCATGCGGTGTCTCCTGATGACAGTTGTATGCGTCGTAAACTAGGGCGCTGGGATTTCCGCTGGGGGCTGACCAGTGCTGCCGGGGGGCGGCAGCATCGGCGCGTTTACCACGGGGTTACACCTTTGCCGTGCTGAGGTGAAAGCAGAAAGTATGCCAGTGATCAAAAAGGTCGCGGTGGATTTTTTTCTTTATGTAATGATGGGATGGAGTTCACGTTTTTCGAGTGTATATGACGGCGCTGTGCCTTAAGCGGAGGAGAAATGAGGTATGACGGGGGGCGCTGTCATTCATGGTAGGCATGGAGCGAGGCCGAGCCGCTGACGCATTTTGTCATAAAGTGACGAAAATGGTCAGGACAATGTCAGCAGATAGCGTGCGAGACGGTGTGAAAACTCGAAATTATCGTGATGATGGGTACAAAACTTCCTACTCCGCGACGTTGCCTCGCAGCCGTTTTCACACCGTCTCGCGCGCTGTGTGTACCTTAATACCCTCGATGTTGCATGGTGAGTTGACATGATACGTCTCTGGCGTATAGTCAGCCTATGTTCACCATTATCGAACTACCGCCATTTGCCGCAATGCGCGATGAATTATTTTCTGATGACGACTTCGCTGACTTTCAAGGGTTTCTGAACGAGCATCCCGAGGCGGGTGATGTTATTCCTGAAACAGGCGGTTGCAGGAAAATTCGGTGGGCCGCCAGAGGTAAAGGCAAGCGCGGCGGCGCGCGGGTGATTTATTTCCTGCATCTTTCCGCGGAGGAGATAGTCTTGGTGGCCGCTTATGGGAAGGGTGAGCGTGATGATGTGCCGCGCAAGTGGCTGCGGCAATTGAAGGA
Organism: Gammaproteobacteria bacterium; assembly: GCA_919903055.1. Lineage (GTDB taxonomy): Bacteria > Pseudomonadota > Gammaproteobacteria > DRLM01 > DRLM01 > CAKKSB01. The sequence continues at coordinate 26,125 of CAKKSB010000078.1, forward strand.
GGACTTTCTTGATGAGCAAGGCTAAGAAATTAATCAAGCAATACCTTGAAGATGTGCAAACCAAAAAAGCCAAGGCACCGCTATGGACGCGCAAAACTGAGCTTGTTCCACGGCGTGACGGTTCCGTGCGGCGGCGGGTCAAGCGCAGCGATGGGACCATCGAACGCGACGAAGTCATTTCCGCCGAGCGGTGGCAAGTGATGACGGCGCGGGCTGCAACCGGTTTGTCACAAGCTGAATTCGCCCAACTGCTCGGGGTATCCAAGCGCACGATCCAGGAATGGGAACAGGGTCGTAAGCGCCCCTCCGGCGCCGCAAAAATGCTGTTGAAGATAGCCGCGAAACACCCCGAGGTGTTGCGCGAGGCTTTGGCCGCATAGCATGATTAAATGACGTTACGCACTTTCTCCCTCTCCCGCTTGCGGGAGAGCAAGGGCTGGGAGAGGCAAATGCTGGACAACCCTAAAGCCTTGCGCAGTCACCAGACTGAAAAGACGATAAAATAGTTTTCACACAGTCTCGTGCGCCGCGCGCCCGGATCGGTGTAAGGTGAAGAATCAAGTGAAACGTATCCTGAGCTTCATGATTTTCATGGCGCGGTCATGGCTATTTCGTGCGCATGGCGCAGGCTGCGCGGCTGTGTCACCACTCTCTTCCTCGTTCGAGGAGGGGGATTTCTGTGCCTGCTGCTTTTATGCGAGTTTGCTTAATCCAGCCCCAGTTTTTTCAGTCGGTAGCGCAGGGCCCGAAAGGAAATGCCCAGCAGTTTGGCGGCGGCGGTTTTATTGTAACGCGTCTGTTCCAACGCTTTGACGATGGTGTCGCGCGCGATGGAATCCAGAAAAGGTTCGAGCTGCACCGGGCCGTCGCTGGCGGGCGGCAGCGCGGTGCCGGTAATGGGCAGACATAAATCCGCGGCTTGGATGGTATTGCCTTCACAGAGCGTGATAGCGCGTTCGAGGATGTTTTCCAGTTCCCGCACATTGCCGGGAAAGGGATAGTGCAATAAGTCGTCGATGGCCTCTTCGCTAAGCAGCGGCGTATCCTCGCCGCTTTGCGCGGCGATGCGTTGCAGGATGTGCTCGGCGAGCAGGGGGATGTCTTCGCCGCGTTCACGCAGCGGCGGCACATGCAGTTCGATTACGTTGATGCGGTAGAACAGGTCTTGGCGGAATTGACCGGTCTCCACCAGCGCGGCCAGATCTTTATGGGTGGCGCTCAAGATGCGCACGTCGGTGGGCATTTCCTTTTGCGCGCCGATCGGCCGCACCGATTTTTCCTGGATGACCCGCAGCAGTTTCACTTGCATATGCAGCGGCAGGTCCGCCACTTCGTCGAGAAACAAAGTGCCGCCGTTCGCCGCTTGAAAGAGACCGTCCTTATCCGCCACGGCGCCGGTGAAACTGCCTTTTTTATGGCCGAAGAATTCGCTTTCCACCAATTCGCCGGGGATGGCGCCGCAGTTGACCGGAATGAACGGTTTGTCGGCGCGCGGACCTTTGTCGTGGATCAGCCGCGCCACCAGTTCCTTGCCGACCCCCGACTCGCCGCTGATGTAAACCGGCGCCTGGCTGCGGGCCAGTTTGGCGATGGTGGTTTGAATCTTCTTCATCGCCGCGGAGTCGCCGAGCAGATTCAAGCTTGAGCTGCGTATCGGCTTGGCCTGGGTCTGCGAGAGTTTGAGCGCGGTGTTCACCAGATTGCGCAGCACCTGCAAGTCCACCGGTTTGGAAACGAAGTCGAAGGCGCCGGCCTTGAGCGCGCTGACCGCCGATTCCATATTGCCGTGGGCGGTGATGACGGCGACCAAGGTATCGGGATAATTTTTTTGGATGTGTTCGACCAGTTCGATGCCGTTGCCGTCGGGCAGGCGCATGTCGGTGAGGCACAAATCGAAGGCCTGGCCGGCGAGCAGGGCGCGGGCGCCGGCTAAATCTTCGGCGGCGGCGCTGGCGATATTCATGCGGCCGAGGGTGATCTCGATCAGCTCACGAATATCCGGTTCGTCGTCGACCACCAGGGCGATGGGTTGCTGTGTGCTCACGTCAACTGTTTCCTTCTAGGGTCGGCGAAGGTGATGCGGAAACAACTGCCTCCACCGGGTACCGCGATGTAATGAAGCCGGGCCTGGTTAGATTCGCACAGCTCGCGGGAGAGATACAGGCCGAGACCGGTGCCGGTATTCTCGGTGGTGAAGAACGGTTCGAACAAATGCGTTTCCGCTTCGGGCGGCACGCCGTGGCCGAAGTCGATGATGTCCAGATAGGGATGGAGTGAGTCCGCATTGGTGCCGCCGCGCAATTCCAGGCGGGGGACGCCGAGGCGGGCCAGGCTGTAACGCAGGCCGTTGTGGCAGAGGTTCCAGACTATCTGATGGAGCTGGGAGGGATCCATGCGCACGTGAGTGTCGGCCGGGGTAACCTCGGTATGGATGTGGTCGGCGCTGATATTGTGGGTGCGGCGGAGATCCATGACGAATTCTTCCAGCCACGGTTTCAGCGCCAGTTCTTCGGGACGGGCGCGCTGGCGCCGGCTGAGTTGCAAGACATTCTCCACGATGGCGTTCATGCGTTGGGAATGGTTACGGATGATTTCGGTGAGGCGGAGATCGCTGGTGCCGAGCTGGGGTGATTCCGCCAGCAATTGGCCGGCGTGGCTGATGGCGCCCAGCGGATTGCGAATTTCGTGAGCGATGCTGGCGGTGAGCCGGCCGAGCGACGCGAGCTTCAATTGCTGTGCCTGCTGGGCCAGGGCGGTGGTGTCCTCGAGAAAGATCAACGTGCCGGATTGCGAAGCCTGTCCCAATTTGGCGAAGCGCGGCAAGAGATCAGGGCTGGCGGAGTTGGGCCGGAAAAGCTGAGTTTCACGGTCGGGGTTTTCCTGCCATAGGTTGAGATGCCTGGCCAGCTCGGGGGCGAGGTGGGTCAGGTTTTGCTGAATGGGATCGGCCGGAGTGCCGAGCAGATGCCAGGCGGATTCGTTGATCAAATGGATGCGCTGTTGGGCATCGACGACGATGACGCCGGTTTGCATGCGTTGTATCACGTATTCGGTGAGCTGCTGCATATTGGCGAGATCGACGCCGCGTTGCGCGGCCAGCGCTTCGCTCTCGCGCGCGCGCTTCGCCAGCAGCCAGGCCAGGATGGCGGTGAGGAAAAAGGTGCCGCCCAGCAGGCCGGCGTGAGTGAAGCTCGGCCCCGGCGGAGCGCCGCTGATCAACATATAGGCTTCTTCGCCGAGTACCGCGAGGGTGCTGATGGCCGCGTAGAGGATGGCCATCCTCCCGCTCATGAGCATGCCGCCCCCGGCCAGGGTGATGATCAGCAGGGTGCCGAGGCCGCTGCGTATGCCGCCGCTGGCGTAAGTGAGGGCCAGGATGCAGACGATGTCGGCGAAAATCTGGGCGTGGAGCTGCCAACGAAAGCCCGGTTTGCGGGCGCGGATGCTGACTACGCACAGTAAGGCGAACAGCGCATAGCTAAGGCCGGCCATCATGAATAAATGAGGATCGCGTTCCCCCAAGGGCCGCCATTCGATGTCGGCCAGCGCTACGATAGTCAGCAGAATCGCCAAGGCCAGGCGATAGCCGTTGAGCAGTCCCAGCGGCTTCCAGGTCTGCCGGTAAACGGCCTCCGCGTTGGCGCTGAGCGGTCGGAAGGGCGTGTGTGAGTTATTGCTCATCCGGGTGTGCCGTGCGTCCTTTGCTGGCGGGTCCTTACGGGGGTCGATAGGTGAACTTTACATCGGCGGCGAACCGTCCGCACTGAAGGATAGGTTTTCAGCGGACGGGTCTCGCTTAAGGACGGTGTTGGTCCAAGTGCTGTTGGCTGCAGAAGTGGAGGCCATCGCGGTGCAAGGCCTCGCCTTGCGGAATATGCAGACCACAGTGGGCGCAGCGCACCATGTTGGCGTTGTTTTGCGGTTTGGCTTGGGGACCGGTCCCCGCCCTCGGCGCCAGCCAGCGTTTGACGGCGATGACTAGCAGCCATACCGCGAAAGCGATGAGGAGCAGGCGTAGCAGCGTCATAAGTGAAAATCGCGATCGGGGCGGGAGGATTTGAAACCCTTGCCCTTGGTTGCCGAAGTCACGATCACCTTCGCGCTGTTACCGAAATTTAGAAAGCGACGCATTTTATATTCATGACTCGCTGGTATTAGGTTGCATTTGCAGCGGTGACGCAGGGGTATTTAACCGTCATTCCCGCCACGTCTATGCCGCTGGGTGGTTAGGTATAAACCTATTTATTTTATATATTGTCTCTGACTATTATCGAATAGGGCAAGCGGTCATCCGGCACCCCTACCCCCTGCCTTCTCCTCCTTGTGGGAGGGGGAATGATATCTCATGTCCGACTTGGGATATTTAAAAAAGAAGCGCTGAATAATCCTATCCTGGAATTTTCACGGCAGGGCAGCAAAAAAGTGATTTTCGCTGCCCTTCATTTTCAATGATTAACACCATTGAAAATGGCGGTGCATCCTGTGCCGCGCAGGAACCTCTGATAAATCAGAGGTTCTCTTACGTTGCAATTTTGGGATAGGTTCCAGGCCGCTTGCAATGCAACTCGCGGCCATCACCCCTGCCCGCCGTGCGCTACGTTCTGGCCGTCGCGATCGGCGAATACTGTCGCTGTCTGACAACAAAATAGGTAGGACCAATCGTCGTGGCCGCTTGTTTAAAAATCAAAACCGGATTCAAGTCGATTAATTGTCCGTGGGAATTTCAATCGCCATCAATGATCTCGGCGCATTTATTTTAGCGGCTGAGTGGCGGCGGCTTTCCGTCCATAGAGGGTCATACCGTGCAACGTGCACCGATATGCCCTTTTTACATTCTGATTGTGCTTTTTACACCCTTAGATGGACTGCGCTTGCACATTGTCAGTGCGCCGGTGCGCATGTCCGTCGAAATTATTTTCGTCACTTATAACGGACGATCGCCCGCCATAAATTTTTTTCTGGTGTTGTTTCAATGTAATGTAAACAGTAGGAGCTTAACAATTTTTTCGCAATACCTAGGGGCACGAAACTTGCTGAGCTAGGGAAACAGTTTTTACTGTTGGTCGAGCTCTAATGAAAATATCTCTAATAATAGCAATAACAGCGGTGCACATGCTCGCGGGTTGTGCGCTGGCGCCGGGCATGCACATGCGGGAACAGGACGGTGCTACCACCGTTCCACTTCCCGTCGTAGAGGCGGACGAGCCCGCCGTGCAGACCATCCCCATCACCCAGATCGACGCGGCATGGGTGCGCGATCAAACTGCAAGTCGCACCAACGAGGCCTTGGCGTTGGCGCGGCCTTATGAGCCGTACCGCGTAGGTCCGCGCGATGTATTGACCATCACGGTCTGGGACCATCCCGAACTCACCATTCCCGCCGGCGAATTCCGTTCGGCGGACATATCCGGCTACCGTGTGGGCGAAGATGGCATGCTGTTCTATCCCTATGTCGGTGTCATCACCGCCGCGGGAAAAACCGTGGAGGAATTGCGGCTGCTATTGACCGGCGGCCTCGCCCCTTTTATAGCCAAGCCGCAGCTCGACGTGCGGGTGGCGACGTTTCGCAGTCAGCGTACTTATGTTGTAGGCGAACTTATCAAGCCGGGCGTACAAGCGATCACCGACATTCCGCTGACCGTCGCCGAGGCGCTGGACCGGGCCGGCGGGCCGAGCACGGCGGCCGATCTGAGCCGCGCAAGCCTGGCGCGCGACGGCAAAACCTATCGCATCGATCTCAACGCTCTCTATCAGGAAGGCGATACCAGCCAGAATGTGCTGCTGCAAGACGGTGATGTGCTCAACATTCCCGACCGCGCGCAAAACAAAATTCTGGTGATGGGTGAAGTACTCAAGCCCGATTCCCAGCTTATGGTCAAGAGCCGCAAGACGCTGGCCGAAGCGATCAGCGATGCCGGCGGTGTCAGCGCCTTCAGTTCGGATCCGCGCCGCATCTATGTCTTTCGCAGCCGTTTGGACCGGCCTTTGGTTTTCCGTCTCGACGGTAAAACACCGGACGCCATGCTGCTGGCCGAGCGCTTCGAATTGGAGCCGCGCGATGTCGTCTACGTCGACACGGCCGGCATCTCGCGCTGGAACCGCGTACTCAGCCAGCTCTTGCCATCCTTCAGCGTAACCACGCGCCTGTTGCCGGGAGCGGTTCCATGAGCACGCTCATGCCGGTTATGGACACCAGGCCGGCGCCCGCGGCCGACGACGGCAAAGTCGATTTGGGCCTGTTCCTGGCCACCTTGAAACGCGCCAGAGTGTTGATCGGGGCCTGCGTCGTCGCGGCACTGATATTGGCCGTGGCTTATTTGTGGATCACGCCTCCCACGTTTCGCGCCGACGTGTTGTTGCAGGTAGAACGCAAGGCCAACGCCGTCGAGACGTTGCTCAATGAATCGACGCGCCCGCTGGAAGAAACGGAATCCATCAGCGCGGAGTTGGAGCTGATGCGTTCACGGCAAGTTCTGGGCGAGGTGATAGACCGGCTCAAGCTCGAAATCATCGCCGAACCCCATTATTTTCCCGTGATCGGCACGGCATTCAAATACCACGGCAGCCTTGATCCCGACGGTACGCTATTCGCCACGCCGTGGCGGAAATTGGCGCGCTACGCCTGGGGTGGAGAAGTAATCGCGCTCTCGACGCTGGAAGTGCCGCCGATGTACGTGGACCAGCCCCTGCTGCTCACCGCCGGCAGATACGGCCAATATACGCTGCAAGGTCCGGAAGGCGAACTGCTGCTGACCGGAGACGTGGACGCTCGCGCCGCAGCGGGCGGATTCATTTCTCAAGTCGATGAGTTGATCGCGCGGCCGGGTACGCAATTCAAGGTCATGCGGTTGTCGCGGATGAGCGCGCTCACCGCTTTGCAGAAACGCTTGGACAGCAAGGAGCAAGGCAAACTCTCAGGCATCATCAACCTTTCCGTTTACCATGAAGATGCCGCACGGGCAGTTGAGATCGCCAATGCCATGGCGCTCGCCTATCTGGAGCAAGACGTCTCCCGGCGGGCCCGCGAAGCTAAGCAAACCATGACCTTCATCGACAGTCAGCTCCCGCTGGTGCGTGAACGCCTGAAAACCGCTGAAGACAATTACAACCGCTATCGTTTGGCGCGCGGCTCGGCGGATCTGGATCTCGAAATCAAAGGCCGTCTCGAACGCCAGCTCGAAGTGGAAAATCAACTGGTCGACATACAGCGGCAGCGCGCGGTTTTGCGCGAGAGCTTCGCACCGCTGCACCCCAAGATATTGGCGCTGGACGGTCAGGAAACCCGCCTTACGCAAGAGGTGGGCACGCTTGACCGCTGGATCAAGAATTTGCCTGAAACGCAGCGCAATCTCACCCGGCTGATGCGCGACGTGCAAATCAATACCCAACTTTATCTTTCGCTGCTGAACAGTTCGCAGGAGCAAGGCATTGCCCAGGCCGGCAACATAGGCAACTCGCGCATCGTCGATCCCGCGCTGCTCCCCAGCGAGCCGGTCAAGCCCAGACCCGATTTGGTGATTGCCTTGAGCGTGGCCTTAGGATTATTCGTCGGCATGGCGGCGACCCTGTTGCGGCATGTGTTGCGCCAACTCGTCAGCGATCCGCGCTGGATAGAACAGCATTTCGGCTTGCCGGTGTTCGCGGTCATTCCGCACAGCAAATCCGAGCAGCGTTTGCGCCGGTACCAGCGACGGCCGAGGTCGGTGCAGCGCTTGCTCGCGCACCGCAGTCCGCAAGACGCGGCGATCGAGAGTCTGCTGGTCCTGCCGCACACCATGCAGCTCACCGCCGCGCGCACCGCGTCGCCCGAGCAAGCCGGCTGGCCGCCCGAGCCAGGACGCGGACAAGTATTGTTGATTTGCGGGCCGCGTGCCGGTGTCGGCAAATCGTTCGTCAGCGCGAATCTGGCGGCGCTGCTGGCGCGCACCCACCGGGTGTTGCTGGTGGACGCCGATCTCAGACACGGCCGGCTGCACGACTATTTCGGTTTGCCGCCGACGCCGGGCTTGACCGAGATGATCGCGCGGGGCGCGCACATTACTCCCCATCGCGTTACCGATAACTTGCATGTATTGCGCAGCGGTTTGCATGCGCGGCAGCCCGCGGCGTTGTTGCAGTCAGCGACTTTATCGCAACACACGGCGGCTTGGGCGGCGCAGTACGACTATGTCCTGTTTGATTCCGCGCCCCTGCTGGAAGTCGCCGATACCCTGGCGCTGGCTCCTCTCGCCGATGTCTGCCTGCTGGTGTTGAAGGCCCATGCTCACAGCCTGGTGGAAATCGATCTCAGTCTGAAACGTATGCTGCGCGCCGGCGGCAAGGTGCAAGGCGTGTTGTTCAATGACGTGAGTCCCGCCGATATGACGTATTACACCCGAGCCTACGGCTATGCTTCTTGAACGCTGGACAGGCTGGAGCCAGCGTATTTTGTCACCGGAATCGGTGCTGCCGGTGTTGTTGGCCTTGTTGGTCAGCGTGGCGCTGGTAGTGACTTTGCCCCAGGCTTATTCCAACTGGGAAGGCACGCGTGAAGTCATGGGCGAACAGGATTTCGGGCTGCGGCTGTTGCGCGAGCTTGGAGTGTCCATCGTCGTTTTGTATTGTCTTTTGCTGCGCCGCTATTGGGATATTTTACTCAATCCCGCCGTGGTAAGCAGCATCGCGGTGGTGGGCGCTTACGTGATATTCGAAGTTATGTATGCGCTGGAGCGCAATTTACCGCTGGTAGTGCCTTTGGCCGGGCTGCGGGTTTTCGAATATCTGCCTTTACTCTTCACCGGCATCATGATGGCGAGAATGCCGCAGGGCGAACAGGCATTCCGGCGCTTGGCCCATTATGTGTGCCTGTTCGTATTGATAGAGGGCGTGCTCGGGGTGATCCAGGCGTTGTATTCGCCCCATTTGTACGGTGTTTCGCTGTTGGGAGGAGGCCGCGCTTTCGGTACTTTCGTCAGCCCCAATGCCTACGGCGCGACCTTGGCCACTTGCGTGCTGCTGTTTGCCATGAGTAATTGCGCCCGGCTGCGACTCTGGCTTTTCCTATGTGTGATCTTCATCGTACTAAGCGGTTCACGCACGGCTTTCGTTTGCACCGCGCTGGTATTGTTCTTTATCGGGTTACGCAGCTTAGCCCCCTGGGAGCGGGTATTAACGCTGTTGCTGACGCCCTTCTTGCTGGGAGGCGCACTGTGGCTGGGGTCCAGCAAAATCGTCAGCGGCCGGGATATCGAAGGTGAAGGCAGGCTGGAAGCGTGGGCCGACTTGTTAACAAACAACGTGCAATCGGTCTGGAATTTATTGTTTGGCTGGGGCTTGGGTTTAGGCTCGAACACCGTCACGGTACTGTTCGGCAACGATGCTTTTACCGGCCAATTCACCTCCGACAGCCTTTACATGTATCTGCTCAACGGCTTCGGCCTGATTGGTCTGCTCGCTTATCTGATTGCCTTGGGATGGGTATGGCGGCGCAGCCACCATCCCGACAAAACCTTGTTCATATTGTTTCTCCTGTTGGCCGGGGTGCCCTTCAACGCCTGGGAAATGTTTCCACAAAACGCTTTGCTCATGCTGTTATTGGGTTACGTCGTCGGCTATCCGCAGCGTGACACTGCCCGTGCGCCGTCCGGTATTTCCCGTTACTCCCACTACGGCAATGGCGCGCAGCCGTCAGTCTCGCCCGTAACCGGCGCGCACCCGCGGCATCCGCTTTCACCCACTATGGAATCACGACGATGATCGACAGGCTAATTTCGTTGGTAATGCGCAGCGAGCCGCAATGGTCTCCGCCTTTGACAGGCGAGCGAGACGCAAAGCCTTCGGCGGGTGTCCACGTCTTGGAACGGGGCAGAGTCGAGGTCAGTAAAAACCCGGCGAAACGCGAGCAATCGTTGCCGGCCGTATTCCCCGTCAATCAGCGCGACCTGCGGAATGAGCCACCGGTGGTTTTTCCGGTACCGGACACGCGCGCTTCGGCGGTGACCATCGTCATTCTTGCCTGCAACGAGGCACGGCATTTACCGCGTTGTCTGGCCCAACTGCCGCGCGGTTACCGGGTGGTGGTCGTCGATTCCGGCAGCACCGACGCCACGCCGGAGATCGCCGAGGCGCATGGCTGCGACGTTTATACGCGCGCCTGGCAGGGTTTCGCCGAGCAGCGCAATTTCGCCTTGCGGGAATGCGGTGTCCGTACGCCGTGGGTGTTGTTCGTGGATGCCGACGAAATTTATCCCGCCGACTTTTTCGACTGGTTCGAAAGCGAGGTCGCGGAGCGGCCGGCGATAGACGCCGTGTGGGTACCTTCGTATTTACATCTGCGCGGCAAGCGCCTCGCTCATGCGCCGGGTTATCCCATTTACCATCCGCGGGCGATACGCGTCGGCAAAGTGCACTTCGTCACCAACCATACCGGGCACGGCGAGAGCATCCCCGCTACCACCGCGACCATCACCGCCGCCATTCCTTATGACCATTATTTTTATGACGGCGACATCGTGGGGTGGATGCACAAACATATCGGCAAGGCCCTGCTGGAGGTCGGACTGAAACGCACCGCCGGCGCCCAATTGTCGCGACGAGGCAAATTGAGTTTGCTGCTCGGCCGCAGCGCGTTGCGCATTCCGGCGCGCTTTCTCTATCACTACGTCTTGCGCGGCGGGTTTCTCGACGGCCGCGCCGGTTTCGAATTCGCGCTGATGTTCACTTGGTACGAAGCCACGATTTATCTACAGCACAACGCGCAATTGGGGAACAGTCATGACGAGGCAAGTTGATGTCGCGGTAGTGAGTACGCACGTAGCGCCGGCCTTGGGGTACGGCGGCGTCTCGGTGACGACGGCCGTGCTGACCGGCGCCTGGGCCAAGCTGGGCCATCGTATCTTGCTGTGCTCATCCGATGCATCCTTGGGTGCGCGCCTGCGGCCCAAGGATGTGAACCTGGGCAGCGCGGTCGAGGTCAGTCTTTACCGCAGCTACGGATTTCGCCGCTGGGGCTTCGGTCTCGGCGCCATTCCGAAAATCCTCCGCGTCTGCGTGAACGCGCCCCAGGTCTATATTCACGGCATCGCGACGTGGCCCAGCACGCTGGCGGCGCTGTTTTGCTGGGGTTTGGGCCGGCCCTTCGTCGTCGCGCCGCGCGGTGGCTTGATGCCGGAGCACGTCATACTCATTCGGCAATCCAAGCCGCACAAATGGTGGTATTACCGGCTGTTGACCTTGCCCGCCTTGCGCCGCGCCCAGGCCATCCATTGCACCAGCGATGTCGAAGCCGAGGGTGTAAGACGGTATGTGGGCGCGGATGCGCCGGTGGTGATCATTCCCAACGGCGTCGACCTGGATCAGATACACGCGTCGCCCGCGCCGCAAACCCCGGGCCTCACGCTGTGTTTCCTCGGACACATCCTGCCGGAAAAAGGCATCAACGCGTTTTTGCGGGTCTGGCTCACTCAGCGTCGGCCCGGTGACCGCATGTTGATCGCCGGCCGCGCGAGCGACGGGGCTTATTTCGACGAATTCAAAACCCTGGTCGCCGAAGCACCTGAGGCCGTGTCCTATCACGGCTACCTGGACCGCGCCGGTGTCAAAAATCTCTTGGCGCAAAGCCATTTTCTAGTTTTGCCGTCGGGACTGGATGCCGGCGGCATGCGCGAAAATTTCGGCAATGTCGTCGCCGAGGCGCTGGCCGCCGGCCGGCCCGTGCTGGTGTCACGCGGTTTGGCGTGGGACGGCATTGAAGCCGCGGGTGCCGGTTTCGTTTTCGATCTGAATGCCGCCGCCGTCGGCGCCGCTCTACGGCGCGTGCAAGCGCTTGAGCTAGACGCTTGGCGCGGCATGTCGCGCCGCGCCCGCCGCCACGTCGAAGCGCATCTCAACGTGCACACGCTGGCCGCCGAGGCCTGGCGTCTGCTCGTGGCGCCGCAAGCGCTGCCGGCGAATGGAGCGCGGTCATGAAAGTAGGCTTGATCGTGCCGACCTTGAACGCCGGACCAACTTTTGAAAGCTGGCTGGCAGCCTACGCGCAGCAAACCTTCAAACCCGATTACGCGCTGGTGATCGACTCTTCCTCGGAAGACGAGACGGCGGCGCGCGCGCGCACGCATGGTTTCACGGTGGAGGTCATTCGACGCGAGGCCTTTAATCACGGCACGACCCGCGACTTCGGCGTGTCCTATCTGTCCGACGCCGATATTCTGATATTTCTCACTCAGGATGCGGTGCTCGCCGATCC
>CAKKSB010000079.1 GCA_919903055.1 Gammaproteobacteria bacterium
TAGATTAATTGAAGGTATTGAAGATCGAAGAATTAACTCATTCAGGCCTGGCCGAGGCTGCTCCTTGGTAAACATAATTCATGAGGCACGTGACGCGTGGATACGAATAAAGAGCCACCTAAGGTAGAAGTCGGGCATTTAATACTACACGGAAGATATTCTTCTCTAGAAGACGTATATATGGCATATGGGGGTGGTGGATTCCGCCTCGATCTCGGTTGCGGCTATGTAAAGCCCCCCGGGTTTATCGGTATCGATAATCTATTGGGTAAGGCATCTCAGATTCCTAATGCTGATAACGCGCCAGATATATTAATGAACCTGAATGATGGGAAGTTGCCGTTCGCGGATAGTAGCTGCGAAGAAGTCCGTTCTTCGCACTTCCTCGAGCATTCTAATTTACTGCATATCCTAAATGAGAGTCACCGGGTATTGCGGCCAGGCGGCATCTTTCTGTTTGCAGTTCCATATGCGAATTCAGCTGAGGGAATGTACCCAGGGCATCAACAGTTTCTGACCGAGAAGTGGTTTTATGAGAACATCACTTTCAAGGAAAAATACCAAATTGATCGTGAGGTGTACTATCCCAGCGCTTATTGGCTTGCGTTGCCGCGTATTATTCGCTGGTTAATCCCATTCAAATTCGCGCGAACATTTTTGTTTAACGCATGTTGGCAAATGATTTTCACGTGCTCAGTGAAAAAATGAAAATTGCTTACTTGATTCCTGGTTGTGGTGTATCTGGTGGAATAGCAGTCATCTGCCAGCATGCAAACCGTTTATTAAAGCGCGGTCATAAAGTATTGTTGGTGACTGAGTCAGTGGAGCGTTTCATAGACTGGTTTCCTGATCAAAAAGTGCCTATTGTCGGTCTTAATCAATATCCTAAAGATATAGATATCCTCGTAGCGACAGGATGGTCAACATCATTTAGAGTGGCAGTCCTTCCTGCGCAAAAAAAGTTCTACTTTGTACAGTCCGATGAAACTCGCTTCCACCCCCGGAACAGTTCGTGGGAACATATCACGCGCTTGTCTTATACGATCGGGTACAATTACCTTACAGAGGCGCGCTGGATAAAGGCATGGCTAGCGGATAGTTTCGGTCATAACGCTGAGCTAGTTCCTAATGGACTAGATGAGAACATCTTTTTTCCTGCGGAACCGCTGCAACCTAAAGGAACAAAACCACGTATCCTACTTGAAGGTGCGATCGGTTTGCCTTACAAAGGAATGGCGGAAGCGTTTACTGCTGTGCGTGACCTTGATGTTGAAGTTTGGTGTGTTAGTTCCTATGGCAAGCCAGAGAAGCGCTGGAAGTGTGATCGTTTCTTCGAGCATGTACCAATGACAGAGATGCGGCGCATTTATTCGAGCTGCGACATTTTGCTCAAGCTTAGTCGTGTAGAGGGATTCTTTGGCCCACCCATGGAGATGATGGCCTGTGGTGGCACTGTAATTGTGGGAGAAGTAACCGGATATGATGAGTATATAGAGAATGAGGTTAACGCGCTTGTCGTCAATCCAATGCTGCCGCAACAAGCTGCGAAGGCGATCTGTCGACTGATCGATGATAGAGACTTGAAGGCGCGGCTTACGGAAAATGGAAGGCTTACTGCGCAGAATTGGCAATGGGAATCGTCAATAGACATACTTGAAGCCTACTATATCGATGTGCTTGACGGAAAGCGCGGGACCAAGATGACTACAGGTAAGGCTGCGAGCGCAATTAGTCTCGCCTATTTCTACGGACAGCTTCGAGGTGAAGATATACTTTCAGTGCTGACAAAATTAGAGTCGGTTAAACCCACTTCGGTTTCCACTGACGGAGTGCTAAATGTGTCTCAGAGTCATATTGACTATGCTGTAGAGACCCGCACTTCTACTGTATTTGATTTCATGGATGTGCTTAGACGCTCCCTTTTATCAATTCCTAACCGTTTTAAGCATGCCGTAATTTTGGTATCGCCTTATATAGGTAAGGCCATTAGGAACCCATTATTGGGTGTCCGCATGATAAAAATGGCCATATCTATCCTTAGAATATCTGGTTTTAATGGTCTTAAATTGGCAGTTATTTCGCGTGGTGTGCAAAGACAACTGCTTGATGATATGCGGCATCAAAAAAACACTACAGATACTGATGATCCGCAACGTTAAGAAGGGGCATGCCAGCCCATTGTGACCATTGCCGAAAAGACCGCCCTCAGACCTTGGGACGTTTTTCCGTGCCTTAAGTAGGATGGACCGGTGACCAGCTGTGCATACCACAGCAACCTATTGTCGTAATCGGGATTCAGCAGGTGAAATTGTTGTTTTTGATATTGCTTGACTTGTTATTAATGCTTTGGCTGGGATATTGAAGAGCTGATGTTAGTGAATATACACCCTATGATCACTGTCATCATCGTTAACTGGAACGGTGGCGATTTGCTGCGGAAATGTGTCGGCGACCTGTTGCGGCAGACCTTGCCAGCGGAACGGATTTGGGTGATGGATAACGGCAGTACGGATGGCTCGCCAGAAAAGGTAGCGGGCCTACCGGGGGTAACGGTGCGAATGCTCGGCGACAATTTGGGGTTTGCGGCCGGGAATAACCGGGCATTTTCCGAATGTGATACAGAGTTTGTTGCGTTGCTAAACCCGGACGCCTTCCCCGAACCGGACTGGCTGGAAAAACTGTTGGCGGCGGCGCGCGCGCACTCGGATGTCGCTGCCTTTGGCAGTCGCCAGATGGTCGAAGGCGTTGAGGGAGTGGTCGATGGGCTCGGCGATGTGTATCACCTTTCGGGCCTGGTTTGGCGGCGGGGGCACGGACGATCGCTGAAGTCCTCAGACTTGGTTGCTTGTGAGATATTTTCGCCCTGCGCCGGGGCAGCGCTCTATCGCCGAGAGGCCTTGGCTGTAGTCGTTGGCTTCGACGAGGATTTTTTCTGCTATGTCGAAGATATGGATCTCGGTTTCCGTCTGCGCTTAGCGGGATATCGGTCCATTTATGTACCGGATGCGGTAGTACATCATGTCGGCTCGGCTGCGACAGGTGGCCAGCATAGTGACTTTTCGGTGTACCACGGGCACCGTAACTTGGTGTGGACCTATGTGAAGAATATGCCCGGATGGTCATTCTGGGCTTGCTTGCCACTCCACTTGTTGATGAATTTAGCAACTATTGTTGTGTTTTCATTGCGCGGCAAAGGAAAGCTGATACTCAGCGCAAAACTTGACGCGGTAGCGGGTTTACCAAGAATGTGGCGCAAGCGCAAAAATATTCAAAGCCATAGGATTGTATCGATCTTTGAAATATGGCGAATGTTAGACAAACGGATTTTTCGTGGCCGGCATGCGAGATAAAATCCAATGGTTCATGAGATAGATGCATACCCTGGCGAGGTGTTAATCTCTGCCGTAATCGTGAACTACAACGCCGGACCACACCTCATGGAGTGCATCCGTGCAACCCTGCCACAGGTGAATGAACTACTAATCGTTGACAATTCATCAAGTGATTTAAGTATCGAAAATTGTAAGTTGCATTTTAACGATGAACCACTGCTGACGATCACCTGCAACAATATCAATCTCGGCTTTGCCGCCGCTTGTAATATCGGCTTCTTCCAAGCTAGGGGAGATTTCGTGCTATTTCTGAACCCTGACTGCCGCCTGGATGCGGGGGCGGTTTCAGAGTTGTTGCGGGTTTTGAAATCTGATGCGGTAATAGGCATGGTGGGCGGTTTGCTGGTCAATCCAGATGGTTCCGAGCAGGGTGGCGGGCGCCGCGCTGTGCCGACGCCATGGCGTTCTTTGGTGCGTGCTTTGGGGTTGAACCGCTTTGCCAAGCTCTGGCCTACTCTGTTTTTTGATTTCCATCTGCATAAGCAGTCCTTGCCGGATCGGCCCATCAAGGTCGAGGCCATTTCCGGCGCCTGCATGCTGGTCAAGCGCGAAGCGGTCGATGATGTGGGCTTGTGGGATGAAGGCTATTTTTTGCACTGTGAGGATATGGACTGGTGCATGCGCTTTCGGCAGAAGGGCTGGAAAATTATGTTCGTCCCTGATGCAAAGGTAGTGCATCACAAAGGTACATGCAGCAAGTCACGCCCGATCTTCGTGGAATGGCATAAGCACAAAGGCATGATGCGTTTCTACCGGAAGTTTTTCCGGCATCAATATCCTGGTGTATTGATGTGGCTGGTTGCTACGGGAGTGTGGTCGCGTTTTGCTGTGCTGGCGGTTTACTACTGTATGCGGCACTTAGTGCGTCGCTTGGGGCTGGCGCGTGGATGAGCGGCGCGTTGGTGTGCTTGGTGCGACGAGTCTGGTGGGAGAATGTTTGCTCCCGCTTTTGAAACAGGATGGTTGGCGGGTGACGGTGTTCTCACGGCAAGCGGCTGGTCGCAGTGGAAGCGATGGCGTGGAGTGGAGGCAGATACTCCCCTCACCCCAGCCCTCTCCCGCGAGGGGAGAGGGGGTTAGCCATTGGATTTGCGTGGCACCGATCTGGGTGTTGCCGGAGCACTTCGACTTTCTGAAATCGTACGGCGTGCGACGGCTTGTGGCGCTGTCATCCACCAGCCGGTTCACCAAAGGTGATTCCTCCGACCGTGATGAGCAAGCCGTCGCTCAACGTTTGTCCGAGAGTGAGGCGTGTTTGCTGACCTGGGCGGAGGAAAACGGCATCGAATATGTGATACTTCGGCCTACGCTGATATACGGCCGGGGGCGTGATAAAAACATTAACGAGATTGCGCGTTTCATACGCCGCTTTAAATTTTTTCCGTTATTAGGCTGGGCTCGCGGTTTACGCCAACCCGTGCATGCCGAGGATGTGGCGGCAGCTTGCCTTGCCGCGTTGGAAACTGAAGGCGCGTCGTCTCGTGCCTATAATCTTTCTGGCGGTGAAACGCTGACTTATCGTGAGATGGTTAACAGAGTTTTTGCCGCCCTGGGGCGTCGGCCATTGCTGTTGAGTGTGCCGCTGTGGATTTTTGGAGTTGCCGTAAAATGTCTACGTTTGTTACCGCGCTATCGACATTGGTCGATCGCGATGGCGGAACGGATGAATCGTGACTTGGTGTTTGATCATGTCGAGGCGACCCGGGATTTGGGTTTCTCCCCGAGACCCTTCCGGCTTGAAGCCGAGGACCTGCCGTCATGAGCTTGATGCTGTCGAGCGGATTGTCTGTGGAGCGTGGGGGCCGGGCATCTCACCACGGTTATTGCAGCCACCTTTGCTTGTCTCGTATCATCGCGTCAATTGGCGCTGTCATGGGTCCGATGCATTAAGCAACGAAGATCGCTGGCGCTGGGGGTGGCTTGGTGTGATTTCGTGGATGGGTGAACTCTTGGGCCACATACCTCTGTCATGATGATTACACTGCCCTTGAGTGCCGCCATCGTCTGTCTCGCCTTCGTTTCCTCGCTTCTAATGACCGCCATCGTGCACCGCTATGCCCTGCGCGCCTTGCTCGATGTTCCCAATGAGCGCAGTTCCCATGTGAGGCCGACGCCGCGTGGCGGGGGTTTGGCCATCGGACTGGTTTTTTTATCGGCGGTAGGTTTATTGGCAACGTTCGATATCCTGCCCGCGTCATTGAGCGCCGCCTTGATTGGCGGCGGGTTGCTGGTGGCCGGTGTCGGCTGGCTCGACGACCACCGTCCCGTGGCGGCGCGCTGGCGAATCCTGGTGCATTTCGCCGCCGCGCTGTGGGCGGTGTTTTGTTTAGGCGGATTTCCGAGTATCAGTCTGGGGCAAATCACACTGCCGCTAGGTTGGCTGGGCCACGTGCTGGCGGTGATCGGGGTGGTGTGGTTGATCAACCTCTACAACTTCATGGACGGTATCGACGGGCTGGCCGCCGGCGAGGCGGTAACGGTTGCACTGGCGGCGGCGGGCTTGTTATGGTTGAGCGGGGCGGTAGAGTTGGCGTTGGTAGCCGCGGTGTTCGCCGCGGCTTGCGGCGGATTCCTGTGGTGGAATTGGCAGCCGGCCAAGATTTTTATGGGCGATGCGGGCAGCGGGTTGCTGGGTTACTGTTTCGCGGTACTGGCCTTGGCCAGCGAAAAAGCCGCCGCGGTGCCGGTGGTGATTTGGATGATATTGCTGGCGGTGTTCGTGCTGGATGCCACCTTTACGCTGCTGAGCCGGGTTATTGGAGGCGAGAAATGGTATAATGCACATCGCATGCATGCCTATCAGCGCTTGACGCAACTCGGATTTTCTCATGCGAGAGTGACGAGCGGCGTGTTGTTAGTGAATCTTCTGTTGCTGGCGCCGATCGCGTGGTTCCTGGTTCGCCAGCCAATATGGACGGGCCTTATCGTACCGGGGGTGGTGCTCCTGGGCTGGTTCGTATGGAAAGCGGTTCAGCATCGTTTTGGAAAAACGCAGTCCTGATTAAGAACTCATCATTCATGAAAGCCCTCAGTCTTCGAGCCGCGGTTATTCTCCATGATCTGAGCATGGTTGCGCTGGCGTGGCTGTCGGCTTACTTGATTCGTTACAATTTCACGATGGGGCCGGACGAGTGGTTGGCCATGGGCAAAAGCTTGGTGGTGGTCCTCCTCGCTCAAGGCCTGATGTTCTGGCGCTTCGGACTTTATCGCAGCGTATGGCGCTTCGCCAGCCTCCCTGATTTATGGAATATCATCCGCGCGGTGTTGCTGGGGGTGCTGGCGGCCGGGCTGGTGCTATTCCTCCTCAATCGCTTTACCGGTATTCCGCGCGCCAGCTTCGCGCTATACCCGTTGTTTCTGGTTTTCCTGCTGGGCGCGCCGCGCGCGCTTTACCGGGTGTGGAAAGACTATCGGCTGAACATCAGCAAGGTAATGGCGCGCCAGCGGGTGTTGATCGTGGGGGCCGGCCGCGCCGGTGAAATGCTGGCGCGCGATATGCGCCGTGATAATGATTATCTGCCCGTCGGCTTCGTCGATGATCAGCGGCGCTTGCGGGGTGCCAAGGTGCATGGCCTGCCGGTGTTGGGCACCGTGGACGAACTCCCCGCGCTCGCCGCCGAGGTGGCGGCGGATATCATAGTCATCGCCATTCCCTCCGCCAATGCCGGTGAGATGCGGCGGGTGGTGGAGCGCTGCGAACAGGCCGGCCTGCCGTTTCGCACCCTGCCGCGCCTGGATGATTTGATGCTCGAACGCGCCAGTGTGCTTGAGCTGCGCGAGGTGGCCCTCGAAGATTTGCTGGGCCGCGATCCTATCGCTCTCGACTGGCGTCAGATCAGCGCCGCGCTGGTGGGTAAGACCGTTCTGGTGACCGGCGCCGGTGGTTCCATCGGTTCGGAGCTGTGCCGTCAGATTGCGCGGGTCGGCCCCACTCAATTGGTGATCTTCGAACGTTGCGAATTCAATCTCTACAGCATTGAACTGGAGTTGCGGCGCACTTTCCCGGAACTGCTCATGAGCGCCCACCTGGGCGACATTACCGATCCCGCCGCGGTGGATCATGTGTTCAATGGCCACCGGCCGCAAATGGTGTTTCACGCCGCCGCTTACAAACATGTGCCGATGTTGCAGGAACAACCGCGCGAGGCGGTGCGTAATAACGTCATCGGCACGCGCATCGTCGCGTTGGCGGCGGACAAGTTCGGTGTGGAAACGGTGGTGATGATCTCCACTGACAAGGCAGTGAACCCCACTAACGTGATGGGTGCCAGCAAGCGGGTGGCGGAATTGTATTGCCAGGCTCTCAGCCGTCGCTCCAAGACCCGTTTCATCACCGTGCGTTTTGGTAATGTCCTGGGTTCGGCGGGCAGCGTGGTGCCGCTGTTTCAGCAGCAGATCGCCGCCGGCGGGCCGGTAACGGTTACCCATCCCGATATCGCCCGTTATTTCATGACCCTGCCGGAAGCCAGCCAACTGATCATGCAAGCGGCCGCCATGGGCGAGGGCGGCGAGATCTTCGTGTTGGAAATGGGTCAGCCGATTAAGATCCGTTATCTGGCGGAGCAACTGATTCGCCTGTCAGGCAAGACTTTGGGCAAGGATATCGATCTCGTCTTCACCGGCCTGCGGCCCGGCGAAAAGCTTTACGAAGAATTGTTCTACGCTCAGGAACAGCTCAGTAAAACCGCCAACGATAAAATTTTGCTGGCCCAGTCGTCACCCGTGGAATGGGAACGCTTGAGCCGCTTGGTGGAGAAAATGGATGAAGCCTGCCAAAGCTACGATCAAGACGCGCAACGGCTGCTGTTGCAGGAATTGGTGCCTGAGCTGCGGATCGCCGATGAAAAGGCGCGTACCGCATTCACCAATGCGGCACAAGAGAACGTCATTCACCTTAACAGGTATAACGCATGATCCAGAAGTTGCGTAAAGCGGTTTTCCCCGTAGCCGGCATGGGCACCCGTTTTTTGCCGGCCACCAAGGCCAATCCCAAGGAAATGTTACCCATCGTCGACAAGCCGCTGATTCAATACGCGGCGGAAGAGGCCATCGCTTCGGGTATTTCGGAATTGATCTTCGTCACCAGCAGCAGCAAGCGCGCCATCGAGGATCACTTCGACAAAAACTACGAAATGGAAGACAAGCTCGAACGCGCGGGTAAGCAGGATTTGTTGAGCATCGTGCGCGAGGTGGTGCCGGAAGGAGTGTCCTGCGTGTACGTGCGTCAGCCCGAGGCGCTGGGTCTCGGTCACGCGGTGTTGTGCGCCAAGGCGGTAGTGGGCAACGAACCTTTCGCGGTGATTCTGGCCGACGACTTGATCGCGGTCGACGGCCCCTGCTGTTTGCGGCAAATGCATGACATCTACAATATCCACGAGTGCAGCGTACTGGGAGTGCAGGAAGTCGCGCCCAGCGAGACCGATAAATACGGTATCTGCCGAGCGGTGTCGATGGAGGAACGTCTCGGCCTGTTGGAGGGGATCGTGGAAAAGCCCCGGCCCCAGGACGCCCCGTCCAATTTGGCGGTGGTGGGGCGTTACATCCTGACCCCGCGGATATTCGAGCTGCTGGAAACCACCTCGCGCGGCGCGGGCGGCGAGATTCAGCTCACCGACGCCATCGCGCGCTTGTTGATGGAAGAACAGGTGTTGGCCTATCAATTCACCGGCAAACGTTATGATTGCGGTGACAAACTGGGCTATCTCGAGGCCACCGTGGAATACGCCCTGCGTCATCCGGTGTTGAAGGATGATTTTTCCCGCTACCTCAAAGGGCTCACCGCCACTTTGAATGGCGGATAAAATCTTCGCGGCGGAGCAGGTCAATCGCCCACACTGACTAGCCGAGACCTACCGGTTTTCGGTTACAATCCCGCCATGCACTTCCCGACCATAGAACACTTCATCGGCAACACTCCTTTAGTTCGGCTGCAGCGCCTGCCCGGCGACACCACCAACGTGGTACTCGTCAAGCTCGAGGGCAACAATCCCGCGGGTTCAGTGAAGGACCGCCCGGCGCTCAGCATGATCCGCCGCGCCGAGGAGCGGGGTGAGATCCGGCCCGGCGACACCTTGATCGAAGCCACTTCCGGCAACACCGGCATAGCGCTGGCCTTGGCCGCCGCCATCAAGGGTTATCGCATGGTGTTGATCATGCCCGAACACATGAGCGTGGAACGGCGGGCGGCGATGAAAGCCTACGGCGCCGAAATCATATTTACGTCCCGTGAAGGCGGCATGGAAGCGGCGATTGATCTGGCGCGCAACATGGAGGCCGCCGGCGAGGGCAAATTGCTCAACCAATTCGCCAATCCCGATAACCCGCGCGCCCATTACGAAGGCACCGGCCCCGAAATCTGGCGTGACACCGACGGCAAGGTCACCCACTTCGTCAGCGCGATGGGCACCACCGGCACCATCATGGGCACCTCGCGTTATCTCAAAGAGCGCAACCCCCAGATTCAAATCGTCGGCGTTCATCCCGCCGAAGGCGCGCAAATTCCCGGCATCCGCGCATGGCCGGAAGAATACCTGCCCGCCATCTATGAACCGAGTCGCATCGACCGCATGCTTTACGTCAATCAGCCGGACGCCGAAGAAACCACCCGCGCCTTGGCGGCGCAGGAAGGCATTTTCGCCGGCATTTCATCGGGCGGTGCGGCGCATGCCGCGCTGCGCCTCGCCGACGAGGTGCGTCACGCGGTGATCGTGGTGATCGCCTGTGATCGCGGCGATCGGTATTTGTCCACCGGCGTGTTCCCACCGTGATAGTCCGGCCGGACCTGGAGAAAAAAGAGAAGCACTCAGCATGAACGTTTTAGTTTTCGACATCGAAACCATTCCCGACGTGGAAGGCGGCCGCCGCCTGTATGGCCTCGATGGCCTGTCGGACAAAGAGGTAGCCGATGTCATGCACCACATGCGGCGGCAGGAGACCGGCGATTCGGATTTTCTGCGCCTGCATTTACAGCGAGTGGTGGCCATCTCGGCGGTATTGCGCAGCGGCGAGCAACTCAAGGTATGGACCTTGGGGGAACTGGATGCGCCCGAACAGGAAATCATCCAACGTTTCTTCGACGGCCTGGATAAATACGTGCCCACCCTGGTGTCGTGGAAAGGCAGCGGTTTCGACCTGGCCGTTATTGAATCGTCCGGTTTTGCGCCAGTCAAGCTGGATGTGATCACGCGGATGATCAAACTAAAGGGAATCAGCGATCAACAAATGGTGCAGATACAACGCACTGCGCTCACCAATCCTGCTGCCCCCGACCCTTCAATCGAAACCGTTGTTCATGCCATCATACCATTTACGTATGTTGACCATACACATGCCGATGCGGTAGTTACCATCACCAATACGGAGAACGGTGAGAAAAAAATAAAAGAGATATACGGCAACAGGGTGCTCATTGTCCCTTATGTAAAACCCGGTTTTCCTCTTGCTGAAAAAATTTATGAATTGATCAAAGGAAAAAAAATTGACAAGCTGGACGGG
>CAKKSB010000080.1:0-5981 GCA_919903055.1 Gammaproteobacteria bacterium
TCACGCTTGCTGGACCGCGGGCTCCTCGTCCTCGCTTCGCTCTTCTTGGCTCGTCGAAAGTAATTCATTGAGGTAACCCCCGACGCTGCCGGGGGGGCTTATCCGCGGAAGACAGAGACATCGGTCCACTTCGCCGTGCCGAGACAGGCCGGTATTTTCCAAACGTTTTGAGACGCTCACGTTAGCGGTTTGCGAACTCTTGCTCGAATATTTCGATAGGCGCCGGCTTACCGAACAAATAACCCTGAAAATTATGACCGCCGTAGAGCTCGAGCATTGCGCATTGGGCTCGAGTTTCAACGCCTTCGGCGATGACTTCCAAGCCCAAGGTTTGTCCCATTTGAATGATGGTCTGCACGATGGCCTCATCGTTGGCGTCTTTATCCAAATCCTGCACGAAGCTCTGATCGATCTTGAGTCGGTTGAGCGGCAGTTTTTTCAGATACGACAGCGAAGAATAACCCGTGCCGAAGTCATCGAGCGCAAACGTCACCCCCAGCTCGCGCAACGTCCGCATTTTTTTGATCAAGTCGTCGATATTGTTAAGCAACATGCTTTCGGTGATCTCGAGTTCGAGCAACGCCGGGTTGGCGCCGGTTTCATTCAATATCCGTTTGACGTTTTCGACGAAGTATTCCTGCTGAAACTCGCGGGCGCTGACATTGACCGACAACATCAAGTTGCCGGCGCTCGCGTCACCTTCCCATATTTTCAGTCGATGACAGGCTTCCTTGAGTACCCATTGTCCGATCGGCAGAATCAGACCGGTTTCTTCGGACAAGGCGATGAAATCTTCCGGACCTACCAGATTTCGTTCGGGATGCTGCCAGCGCAGCAAGGTCTCAGCTCCCATCAGGCAGCCGTGATTATCGACTTGTTTTTGGTAGAGCAGGATGAATTGTCCCTCGCTCGAGGCGCGGCGTAAATCGGACTCGAGCCAAGCCCGGTTTTCCAATGCCACTTGCATGGCGGGATCGAAGAAACGCAAGGTATTACGGCCGGCTTTTTTCGCCTCGTACATTGCCATGTCCGCCCGCTTGAGTATTTCGTGGATGCCGCCTTCGGCGGGTTCGCGATAAAGCGCGATCCCGATGCTGAAGGAAGCGGGGTATTCCTTGCCCTGCAGGACGTAGGCGGCGCGCAGTACATCCATCAATTTATTTCCCACCCGCTTGGCCTGTGCCGCGGCCTGCTCCTGGTCGGCGTTCAACTCTTCAAGCAGAACGACGAATTCGTCGCCGCCCAGACGCGCGATGGTGTCTTCATCGCGCATGGTCAGGCGCAGACGCCGGGCGATCTCCTGCAACATCACGTCGCCGACGTCGTGGCCTTGCGTATCGTTGATGGTCTTGAAGTGATCGAGGTCGATGTAGAGCAGGGCGCCATACATTTTATTACGGCTGCTGACCGCCAGGGCATGTCCCAGCCTGTCCAACAACAAACGGCGGTTGGGAAGTTCGGTCAACTGATCGTAAAAAGCCAAGCTCACCACTTCGTCCTGCGCTTCCTTGTAAGCGGTGATGTCCGCGAAACTGCCGACGTAGTGGGTGACCTTGCCGTCCTTGCCCTTTACGCAGGAGATGCTCAACCATTTGGGATACACCTCGCCGTTTTTGCGCTGGTCCCAAATCTCACCCTGCCAACTGCCTTCGCGTTCGATCTGCCGCCACATGTCCACGTAGAATTCGGGCGGATGCCGTTGCGACTTCAATATCCGCGGATTTTTGCCGATGACTTCCGCGGACGTGTAGCCGGTGATTTTAGTGAAGGCCTGGTTGACCCGCAAAATATTGCCGGCGGGATCGGTCACCATCATCGCCTCTTGCGCATCGAATACCGTCGCGGCCACCCGCAATTCCTCTTCGGTGCGGTAACGCTCGCTGATGTCGCGAATAAACGCATAGTGACGGCCGCCGCCATGGGGCAGATAAACCTTGCTGACTTCCACCGGCCACACGCCGCCATCCTTGGCGCGATGTTTCGATTCGAAGCGCGCATGGCCCATGGTTTTTAAACCTTCCATGGCCAACGCGATCTGCGTTTCGTCCATGGTCGCGTCGAGATCGTGGATGCGCATGGCGAGCAGTTCATCGCGGCTTTAGCCCGAGCGCGATACATAAGCGTCATTCACTTCCAGCAGGCGCGCTTCGGTATCGACCATCCAGAAACCGTCCATGGCGGTTTCGATGACCTCGTGGTAACGCGTCGCGCTTTCGCCCAAGGCGGTCATGGCTTGTTGCTGAGTCGCGGCGAGATCGAAACGCGCCAGCCCGAAACTGATGTTGGCGGACATTTCCGCCATGAGCTCGATGATTTTTTGGCTGAAGGAGTATTTATCGGGGTGATAAAGCGTCAGCACCGCATGCGATTTTCCGTCATGTAATATCCCGATCGACGCGCAGGCTTTCCAGCTATGAGGCCTGCCGTGCTTGCGGCAAAGCGCGGTGCTGGGATCGGTCTCGAAATCTTGCACCATCACCACCCGCTGGGTGCGAAATGCCTCACCGCTCGGGCCGCAACCCTCCGGCAGATCGGCGCGGGTGGAGATGACGATGTCATCCAGGTATTCCACGCCGCTGCCATAACAAGCCACCGGCTTGATGAATTCTCCGTCCGCCGATTTTCCGATCCACGCCATTTTCATTCCGCCGTATTCGACGGCGATCTGACAAATCCGGCGGTACAAAGAGTGTTCATCCGCGCATTCGAGCAAGGCTTGGTTGGTGCGCGATACGGCGTCGTAGATCTGATTGAGAAAGCGAATTTGTTTTTCTATGGCTTTTTTCTCGGTAATATCCTGAATGATCGAGAAGCTGAATTCCTTGCCGCCATAAGTGATGTAGTTGGCGGTCGATTCGACCGGGAAAATCGTCCCGTCCTTGCGGCGATGACGGCGCTCGAAAGTATTGATGCCGTCTCGCCTGAGCACCGTCCAGATCGCGTCACGAGTCTGGTAATCATAATCGGGATCGAAGTCGCCGATGTATTTACCCATCATTTCGTCGCGGTCGTAACCCAGGCTTTGGCAGGCGTAATTATTGACGTTGAGCACCCGTGCGTCCGGGCTGATCCAAAACAGCGCCACTTTACTGTTGTCGACGGCCAATTGCAGGAGATGTAAATTCTCTTCCACCTGTTTGCGGGCGGTGTAGTTCCGATAAGCCAGCATCAGACTTACGCAGGTGGTGGTGATCGGCTCCAGCTCCAGGCAATGATGTTCCCGGTAACCGCCCGGCCGGTTGGCGAGGCCGATCATGCCTATCATCTCTTCACCGTCATAAAGCGGCAGACCGAGAAAGGTCCGCGGCGCCGGATTCTCCGCTGACGGCTCGCTGCGGATGGTGGGCCGGCCGGTGTTCAGCACGCTGTCATACCAGGGCTGGAAATGATGGAGAGAGTATTCTCGACGGTCGGTACTTCCATCCATGGTTGGAATGTTCTCGTTCCAGACCAGGCCGTGTTGTTTCAAGCCAAGAGTGCCGTCGGCATCCCGCGATATTTCGGCGAGGAAACCGAACTCACTGTCCATCAAGCGGGTAATGACCGTTAACAACTCATCGAAATTCGCCGGATGATCGGGATGGGCGATGAACCGCGATTGCGCGGCACAAATGGCGGCCAAGACCTCGGAAGTTTTATCGAGGGCAAGGGCGGTGGTTTTCCTGAGGGTGATGTCTTCCGCTACGCCGGCGATGCGGTAGACCTGGCCCTCGGCATTCCGCACCGGGAAGGCCCGGTCGTGTATCCAGCGGATCTCGCCGTTGGGCCGCCGGATTCGGTATTCGATATCGTAATCCTGGGTCGGGTGTTGCAGGACGGCGGCCTGCACACGGCCTTTATCCTCTGGAAGAATTGCATCGAGCCACGACGAGGGCGATTCGAAGAGCGAAGCGCAGCTGCGTCCCCAGATACGTTCATAACCGGGACTGATATAAACCGTATCGCTGTTGTTGGCATCGATCAGCCAAAAGACCACGTTAATGGATTCGGCCAGCTGGCGAAAACGCATGTCGCTTTCGCCCGGCGCGGACTTACTCATTATGGGTTCCATTGTCACATTGTGGCGTATCGATTTGCAATTGACCCAGTTTTTTCTATTGGTTATGCATCGCAACCTGGTCTGTTCCAGATTTTGTAAATATACCTATAAACTAAACTGCTTGCCGCGTGAAGTCCATGGGGTGGCGTCCATTGCAGCTGAAATAATGTCCCCGCGACGTGCAGGGCGAAGACGCGCGACGGCGGTATATTTTTATTCTAGTGGAGCGGTGTTCAACGCACGTCCGCGCCGCCGCCGCCGCGCGGATCGCTGGCGGCCCGCACGGTATTGCGGACCTTGTCCCACCACACCGCCTGCATATTGCCGTAGCCTCGGTTTACTTCCTTGAGCGTATGTCCGCGCGCGGCGAGCGCGGCGGCGAGTTTCTCATCGAACGCGCCGGGTTCGTATTGAATGACGTCGGGCAGAAACTGATGATGAAAACGTTTCACCGCCACCGCCGAGGCGGCGTCGCCGCCGTGAACGATGTCGAGTAGACCCAGCAGCACCATGCTGATAATGCGCGAACCGCCCGGCGTGCCGAGAATGGCGAGACTCCGCTCGCTTTCGATGAAAGTGGGGCTCATGCTCGACAAAGGGCGTTTGCCGGGCGCGATGGCGTTGGCGTCGAAGCCCACCAGCCCGTAGGCGTTGGGCGTGCCGGGTTTGGCGGAGAAGTCGTCCATTTCATCGTTGAGCACGACGCCGGTGCCGGGCGGAACGAAGGCGGCGCCGAAAGGCAGGTTGATGCTGAGAGTTGCCGCCACCCGGTTGCCCTCGCGATCGAGCACCGAGAAATGACTGGTGTCGGTGCCGCGCGGCGGTTCGCCGCCGCCGGGTAATAGCGTGCTGGGGGTGGCGCGTGCGGGGTGGATGGTGGCACGCAGGCCGGCGGCATACAACGGATGAATGAGCCGCTCCACCGGCACCTTTACGAAATCCGGATCGCCGAGATAGTCGGCGCGGTCGCGGTAAGCACGGCGCATGGCTTCCACGATGAGGTGGGTGCGAGTCGCGGCGTCGAGTTTGTCCAAGTCGTATCCCGCCAGCATATTGAGCATGCTGATGAGGGCGACGCCGCCGGAGGACGGCGGGGCGGCGGACACCACCCGCCAACCGCGGTATTCGCCGATCACCGGCGCGCGTTCCACGACCTGGTATTGCGCGAGATCGTCGAGGCTCCAAATGCCACCCGCGGCGCGCACGCCCGCGACCAGCCGTTCCGCCAGCGGACCTTTATAAAAACCATCGTGGCCGTGTTCGGCCAGGGCGGCGAGGGTGTCGGCGAGATCGGCTTGTTTGATGAGATGACCCAAGGTGGGCAAGGCACCTTGATCGAGAAAGACCGCGGCGGCGGCCGGCGAGGCGCGTAAGGCGGTAAGACGGAATTGGGCGAGTTTCAAATAATGTTCATCCGCCGGAAAGCCGTTGCGGGCCAGGGCGATCGCCGGAGCCAAGCTTTTCGCCAAGGGCAGGCGGCCATACTGGCGGGCCAAATGAGCGAGGGCCGCCGGCGCGCCGGGGATGGCGGCGGCGAGTGGACCGTCGACCGACAGGCCGGGTATCACCGCGCCGTTTTTATCTAAATACATATCGCGTTTCGCGGCCAGCGGCGCGCGTTCGCGGCCGTCGATCATCACCTCGCGGCGGTCCTCGGCGCGGTGCAGCAGCCAAAAACCGCCGCCGCCTAAACCGGAACCCGTGGGTTCGACCACCGCCAGCGCGGCGCTCACCGCCACCGCCGCGTCGAAGGCATTACCGCCTTCGCCGAGTACGCGGAGTCCCGCTTCGGTGGCGAGCGGATGGGCTGAGGCAATCGCAGCACGCGCCGGCGCGTCAGCAGCGGCAACATGGCCGCAGCACACGACAGCAGCAGCGACCAGCGCGAGCCGGCATGCTGCCGTGGCTCGCGCCCGCAAAACCGCTATGCGGCGCTGAAAAG
>CAKKSB010000080.1:5991-7839 GCA_919903055.1 Gammaproteobacteria bacterium
AAGGCATTACCGCCTTCGCCGTGTACGCGGAGTCCCGCTGCGGTGGGGAGCGGATGGGCGCGGGCGACGGCGGCTTGGGCGGGCAGGGTCTCCGCGCCGTGCAAGGACGCGCCCCACGGAAAAAAAATCGCGAAGATGAAGGGAAGACAGCGGCGGCGGAGTAGGCTATGTATCATCATGCGTTCATCTTATACCGATGTGCTGTGGCGAGGGAAAATGTTCGAATTGCCGATGGAATATTTCGGATGGGTGAACCCTGCGCCGCCATTATCCCAGTGGAGTACAATGCCGCTGCGCCGGCTCTGAATTTACGCCTGACGGAACGCCTCGGCCGGGCGGTAACATCGTATGAGGATAGCTGCTGTGGATAAAAAACTGCTGGATATTTTAGTCTGCCCTTTGTGCAAAGGGCCTTTGGTGCTGGATAAGGCCGCCGATGAATTGATTTGCAAGGGTGACCGCTTGGCTTACCCGATCCGTGACGACATCCCGGTGATGTTGGAGGAAGAAGCGCGCGAGCTGGCGCCCGATGAGGAAGTGGTCTCTTGAAATTCCGGGTGGTGATACCCGCGCGTTACGCCTCGACCCGTTTGCCCGGCAAACCGCTGCGCCTGTTGGCGGGCAAGCCGATGATCCAGCATGTCTACGAGCGGGCCTTGGCCAGCGGCGCCGCCGGTGTGGTGATCGCCACCGATGACGAGCGCATTCGCGAAGTGGCGGAAGGTTTCGGCGCGACGGTGTGCATGACGGCGGAGCAGCATCGTTCGGGCACCGACCGCATCGCCGAAGTGGCGAGCCGTGAGGACTACGCGCCCGAGGAGATCATCGTCAATCTGCAAGGCGACGAACCGCTGGTGCCCGAAGCTATCATCCGCCAGGTCGCGGAAAATCTGGACGCCCATCCCGCCGCGAGCATCGCCACTTTGTGCGCGCGTCTCAACTCCGTGGAGGAATTGTTCGACCCCAACGTGGTGAAAGTGGTGAGCGATGACCAGGGTTACGCCCTGTATTTCAGCCGCGCGCCGATTCCCTGGGACCGCGACCGTTTCGGTAAGGAGGTGGAGGTGACCGCGTTATACGGTTATTGGCGCCACATCGGCATGTATGCTTACCGGGCGGGTTTTCTCAAAGAATATTTGCAATGGCCGCCCTGCCGCTTGGAGCAGGTCGAATCCCTCGAACAATTGCGCGCGCTTTGGCACGGACGGCGTATCCACGTCGCCGAAGCGGTGGCCGCGTCGCCGGCCGGCGTGGACACGGAAGAGGACATCGCGCGGGTCGAGGCCAAGCTGCGCATTCTTTAGCAGCCACCTCGATGTATCGTCCGCGTTGTAGGCCGGCCATGGACTTCATCCCGGCTGATGGGGCTAGGTGTACAGGTGGTGAAGTCAGCGCGTTTTAAAATGCTGCTGGCGCAAGTGGCGCATTAATCCTTCGGAAGCGGTTTCCACCAAGTCCAGTACCTGATCGAAACCGCCTGGTCCGCCGTAGTAAGGATCGGGTACTTCGTTGTTGGGCAGCTCCGGTGCGAAGTCCAGGAAGAGCCGCAGCTTGTGGCGATGCTGGGGAGGACACAGTGTTTCCAACTGTTCGAGGTTGTCCTGATCCATCGCCAGGACATAATCGAAGCGCTCAAAATCCAAGACGTCGACGCGGCGGGCGCGTTGCGCAGTGAGGTCGATGCCGCGGCGCATGGCGGCGGCCTGGGAACGCGGGTCCGGCGAGTGGCCAATGTGATAAGCGTGGGTGCCAGCGGAATCGATCTCGATCTCCTGCATCAATCCGGTTTGTTCCACCAAACGTTCAAACACTCCTTGCGCGGTGGGCGAACGGCAGATATTGCCCATG
>CAKKSB010000081.1:0-4292 GCA_919903055.1 Gammaproteobacteria bacterium
TGCTCGAACCGGCGGCGGATGCCTGCGCCGCCGTGGCGGCGCAACACATTCGCGTGCCCTACGACGACATCACCGGCCTGCAGGCGCTGGCCGAGGACGCCGACTGCATCAGCTTCGAATTCGAAAACGTGCCGGTGGCCAGTCTGGATTATCTGGTGGACCATGCGCCGGTGTTTCCCTCGCCCAAGGCGCTGGCCACCGCGCGCGACCGCTTGGTAGAAAAAAATC
This sequence comes from Gammaproteobacteria bacterium, assembly GCA_919903055.1. GTDB lineage: Bacteria > Pseudomonadota > Gammaproteobacteria > DRLM01 > DRLM01 > CAKKSB01. The sequence continues at coordinate 229 of CAKKSB010000081.1, forward strand.
TGTTCCGCGAGCTGGGTATTCCCACCGCCGAGTTTCGCGCCGTCGATAGCCGCGCCGACTTGGACGCGGCGGTCAAGATGTTGGGTTTGCCCGCGGTATTGAAGACCCGCACCCTGGGTTACGACGGCAAGGGCCAGGCCGTGCTGCGCGATGCGGCGGATGTGGCGGCGGCGTGGGCCAAGTTGGGCGGTGTGCCGCTGATTCTGGAGGCTTTCGTGTCTTTCACGCGCGAAGTGTCGGTAATCGCGGTGCGTGCGCGTGACGATGAGACGGCTTTTTATCCGCTCAGCGAGAACACCCATCGCGGCGGTATTCTACATCTCTCGCTGAGTTGCGCGCATGACCGCATGCAGGCATCGGCGCAGGATTACGCGAACCGCCTGCTCCGCGCGCTGGATTACGTCGGCGTGCTGGCTTTGGAGTTGTTCGAGGCCGATGGAAAATTACTAGCCAATGAATTCGCGCCGCGGGTCCACAACTCCGGGCATTGGACCATCGAGGGCGCCGAGACCAGTCAGTTTGAAAATCACGTGCGGGCCGTGCTGGGTCTGCCGCTGGGCCGCACCGCGGCGCTGGGTTGCGCGGCCATGGTGAATTTCATCGGCCGTCTGCCGCCGCGCGACGCGGTGTTGCGCTTGCCAGCCGCGCATTTTCACGACTACGGCAAACAGCCGCGCGCCGGCCGCAAAGTGGGGCACGCCACCTTGCGCACGGCGGACATGGATAGTCTGCGAGCGGCCTTGCCGGAGTTGCTCGCCTTGGCCGAGAGGGATGTGCTTTAACGGCGGCGCTGAAAAAAATGGGCTTAGCCGCCAGCGCAAAAGACGCCAAGAAAAAATGTCTTCCATGAAAGAAAACGCTACGTCGTCCGCTTGAAGATGAATTAATTTTCAACCCGACGGTTGAGATGATTAACTAAAAGTTCCCTCCCCCTGCAATGGGAAGGGTTAGGGTGGGGGGGTCGAATGATTGGCATTTCTCGGCATTTCACCCCCATCCCCCCTCCCCTTTAAGGGGGGAAGGGCCATTCGCTTCATCTCTCTTAGATTGCCGGGTTAATAGTGGTTTCTTCAGCGCGGCAAGTACGCGCCCATGCCGGCCGATAACGTGGACAAGACATTTCATTCGCGCGAGCGATTCATCTCATCCGCAGTCGGGAGACGATATGAAAATCGGCATACCCAAAGAAATCAAAGATCATGAATTCCGAGTCGGTATGACGCCGTCCGGCGTGAAGGCGCTGGTCAAGGCGGGTCACGAGGTGTCGGTCGAACATGCGGCGGGCGCCGCCATCGGATTTTCCGATGCGCTGTACCGCGCGGCGGGCGCCGCTGTGACGAGCCGTGACGAAATCTACGCCTGCCCGCTGGTAGTGAAGGTGAAAGAGCCGCAGTCCGGCGAGTTTCCTCTGTTATGGGAAGGCCAGGTGCTGTTCACTTATCTGCATCTCGCGCCGGACCCGATACAGACCCGGGCTTTGGTTGAACGCAAGGTAGTGGCCATCGCCTACGAGACAGTGACGGACAGTCACAATAATCTACCGTTGCTGATACCCATGAGCGAAGTGGCGGGACGCTTGGCGATACAAGCCGGCGCGCATGCCTTGCAAATGATCAACGGCGGTGGCGGCGTGCTGTTGGGCGGTGTGCCCGGCGTACCGCCGGGCAAGGTGGTTATTATCGGCGGCGGCATCGTCGGCACTCAGGCCGCGCGCATGGCGCTGGGTCTCGGCGCCGACGTGACGATACTCGATGTGAATCTGGAGCGGCTGCGCCAGCTCGATGATTTGTTCGGCCCGGCGCTCAAGACCGCTTACTCGGACAGTGATGCGGTAAGTGAGTTGACGGCGCAAGCCGATTTGGTGGTAGGTTCGGTGCTCATTCCCGGCAAGCAGGCACCCAAACTCATCACTCGCGAACACATCAAACGCATGAAGCAAGGCGCGGTGCTGGTGGACGTGGCCATCGACCAGGGTGGTTGCGCCGAGACCTCGCGGCCGACCACCCATTCCGATCCCACCTACCTCGTCGATGGTGTAGTGCATTACTGCGTCGCCAACATGCCCGGCGCGGTGGCCTCCACCGCCACCGGCGCGCTCACTCACGCCACTCTGCCTTACGTAATGCAACTCGCCAACAAGGGTTGGCGACAAGCTTTACGCGACAACCCCGGTTTGCGCGAAGGCTTGAATGTCTGCGCGGGGCAGGTGACCAATCGTCACGTGGCGGAGGATTTGGGGTATGAGTTTGTGGGGGTGGAGCGGGTGTTGAATGAGTGAATTTATCGTGAGGCTCCTGCGGGCCTGATCCGCGCCACCTTGCAGTGCTCGGCGCCATCGACGGGAGCTTAAAATCAAGATCGACAGTGTCTCGGCATAAAAATAAATGTAGGGTGGGTTAGGCCGTAGGCCGTAACCCACCAAGCTGTCGCGCAGCGACTCATCAATCAATCTTTATAAGGAGCGCCTGACGGCGCGGATTGGTGGGTTACGCTGCGCTAACCCACCCTACATCGATTGATCCGCGCCGCCCCGCAGTGCTCGACGCTACCGACGGGAATTTAAAATCAACACCGGTATGTTTCGACTTGAAAGTCAATGTGGGGTGAGTTGGGCCGAAGGCCGTAACCCGCCAAACGTCGCGCGCAGCGACTCATCAATCAACCATCATAAGGAGCGCCTGGCGGCGCAGCTTGGTGGGTTACGCTGCGCTTACCCACCCTACATCGATTTTAGAAGAGGAGCGTGAACGGTGTTCGCTCAGCCCAGCAAGCGTTGCGCCATCAAATCCCAGTCCACCAGTTTCCAGAAATTTTCGAGATACGCGGCACGGGCGTTGCGGTAGTCGATGTAATAGGCGTGTTCCCATACGTCGCAGGTGAGCAGGGGTTTGTCGCCACGCACGATGGGGGTGTCGGCGTTGCTGGTGTTTTCGATCACCAAGCGGTTGTCGCTTTTTTTCACCAGCCAGGTCCAGCCGGAACCGAAGTTGCCGAGCGCGGCTTGAGTGAATTGTTTTTTGAATTCCTCGACGCTGCCGAAGTATTTTTTAACCGCCATCGACACCGGACCGATCGGTTCGGCCATCGCGCCGGGGGTGAGGCAGGTCCAGTAGAAATTATGGTTCCACACTTGGGCGGCATTGTTGAAGAGCGGCCCTGTGGCTTGCTTGATGATGGCCTCCAGCGGCATATTCTCGAATTCGGTACCCGCTACCAGTTTGTTGAGGTTGTCGATGTAAGCGCGATGATGTTTATCGTAGTGATATTCGAGGGTTTCGGCGGAGAGATACGGCGCCAGCGCGTCTTTGGCGTAAGACAACGCGGGGAGTTGAAAGGCCATGGGGATAATCCTTGTTATGAAAGAGGTGGGGCTTAATCCAACAAGTCCCGAGTGTCGCGAAAATAACACAGGGAAGGGGGGTAGTAAATGAAGCGAGATCGCGGGTGGTGGGTGTGGGCGGCTTGTTTGATGTTGTGGGCGCCGGTCGGTGGAACGGCGGAAGCCTTGCTGGCGGTAGCGAGTAATTTCAATGGCGCGGCGCGGGAACTGGTCGCGGATTTTACGGCGGACGGCGAACACCCATTGCAAATCAGCAGCGGTTCCACCGGCGTGCTGTATGCGCAGATCAGCAACGGCGCGCCCTTCGATATTTTTCTCGCGGCGAATGACAGCGAACCCGCGCGTTTAGTGCGTGACGACCGTGCCGCGGCGCCGCCTTTTACGTATGCGATCGGGCGTTTGGTCGTGTGGAGCGCCGACGCCGAATTGATTCGCGGTGACTGCGCGGAGGTGCTGGCCCGGCTTGATGCGCCGCATGTCAGTTTGGCCAATCCCCGGCTAGCGCCGTATGGCGCGGCGGCGATGGCGGCGCTCACGCGGCTGGGTTTGCGGGAACGGTATGCGCCACGACTGGTAACGGGTGAAAACGTGGCGCAGGCATTTCAATACATCGCGACCGGTAACGCGGCCTTCGGTTTCGTCGCGCGGGCGCAGCTCGTCGGTTTGCCGGCCGAGCGGGCGGGCAGTTATTGCGAGGTGGATCCGGCGCTGCCCGAGGGCCTCA
>CAKKSB010000081.1:4302-49230 GCA_919903055.1 Gammaproteobacteria bacterium
GGCGCTGCATCCGCCTATCTTGCAACAGGCGGTGTTGCTCAAGCGCGGGGCGGGCAATCCGGCGGCCGAGGGATTCGTAAAGTATTTGCGCGGACCGCGCGCCGCGGCGATTATCCGGCGCGCGGGTTACGACCTGCCTTGAATTCGCTTCAACACCCCGCGTCGCGGGGGTGGGATGACCAGTCCTGCGAGCGGGAAAGTTGTTGCGCGGTCATGTCCCGTTCCAAGGCGTCGCGGTAGGCGAGGGCCAGGCGGTGGCCCTGGGCGGCGGCCAGGCTGTACCAGAGGTGGGCGTAGTCGGGATAGGCGGGCATGGACATGGGGCGGTTTTTGGCGGCGCGGAAACCGTACAGCTGGCCGAGCTGGAATTGCGCGCCGGCATGACCGTTGAGCGCGGCCTTGCAGAACCAGCCGCGGGCGACGGTTTCGGTGTGGCCGGGACCGTAGCCGCAACAATAAGCGAGGCCCAGTTGATATTGGGCTTCGCTGTCGCCCTGCTCCGCGCGTTGCCGCAAGTCGGCGCGTTTGAGTTGCTCGACGTCGAACTGGGCGCTTTTGCCGCCGCCGAAGTACGAACAGCCGCCGAGGAGTGCGCCGATCAACAGCAGTATGAGGGTGCGTGCAGGCATGGCCGATCTCCCGTTGTGATGCGCCACAGCCTAGCATAGCGGCCACGCTTCCGGTAATGCCGCGCGGCGCTTAAGATACACGCTCGCTGAACCGGGGCCATCACCGCCCTTTTTGCATACCGGGAGACGATCATCAGTTACGCTTTATTACGTCCTTTCTTATTTCGGCTCGACGCCGAGACCGCTCATCACTGGACCCTCGCCGTGCTGAAGGGCGCGCATCGCCTCCATCTGCTCGGCGCCGGCGGTGTGCCGGGGTCGCCGCGTCGCGTGATGGGCCTGGATTTCCCCAACCCGGTGGGGCTGGCGGCCGGGCTGGATAAAAACGGCGATTACATCGACGCGTTGGCCGCGCTGGGTTTCGGCTTCATCGAGGTCGGCACGGTGACGCCCCGCCCGCAGCCAGGCAATCCGCGGCCGCGCTTGTTCCGCCTGCCCGAGGCGCGGGCCATCATCAATCGCATGGGTTTCAATAATAACGGCGTCGATTATCTGCTGGCGAGGGTGCGGCAGGCCCGTTACCGCGGGGTGCTCGGCATCAACATCGGCAAGAACGCCGACACGCCGGTGGAGCGGGCGGCGGACGATTACCTCATCGGCTTGCGCAAGGTATATACGGCGGCCAGTTATGTGACGGTGAACATCTCCTCGCCCAACACCGCCAATCTGCGCAGCCTGCAGGAGGGCGCCGCCCTCACCGCCTTGCTGGGACGCTTGAAACAGGAGCAGCAGCCGCTCGCCGTGAAGATCGCCCCCGACCTCGGCGCCGAGGCGGTGGCGGAGATGGCCGCGGTGATCTGCGAGTCGGGCATCGACGCGGTGATCGCCACCAACACCACTCTGGCGCGCGAGGCGGTGGCGCAGCTGCCCCACGGTGGGGAAACCGGTGGTTTGAGCGGCGCGCCGCTTACCCGGCGCGCCACCGAGGTGGTGAGCGAGTTGCACGCCGTGTTGCGGGACACCGTGCCCATCATCGCCGCGGGCGGTATCATGGACGGCGCCGATGCCTTGGCCAAACTGCGGGCCGGCGCGTCGCTGGTGCAGGTCTACAGCGGCCTGATTTACCGCGGTCCGGCCTTGGTGCGGGAGGTGGCCGCCACGTTGGCTCAGGCCAAATGAACGGCGGCTTATCGGTTTGAGTTGCGGGCGACGCGCGCGCGGATTTTAGCGTAGGGTATTTAACATCACGGCAATGGAGAAAGCAGTGAAAAAAGAATCCTGGTTTGGACAAAAAGGCCGCCGCAGCGTCGATAAGGTGAAGGACTTCGGTACCTTGATCGGCGCGGACTCCAGTTTCAGCGGCACGTTGCGCGGCAAGGACAATTACGCGGTATACGGCGCGGTGGAAGGCGATTGCGAACTGGAAGGGGCTTTGATGCTCGGCCCCGGCGGCCGTTGGAAGGGCAATATCAGCGCCGCCGTGGTGTTTATCGCCGGTCAGGTGGAAGGTAATGTCACCGCGCTGGAGAAGTTGGAGATCGCTCCCGGCGCGCGGGTACGGGGTAATTTGAGCAGCGGATCCATCGCCATCGCCGACGGCGCGGTATTCGAGGGCGAAGTGAAAATGCCTAAATCCGAACAAGTCACCCATTTCGCCGAGCGGCGCGGCGGCGAACCCGCCGGCGAGTGAGATTCAAACGGCTACGGTGGACGAGGTTTAGTCGCCGTTGAGGCCGAGACGGGTATTTTGACCCTGCTGTTCCGCGCAGCGGTAAAACACTCCCACCGCGTAGTCGTGGGGATTGCCGTTCCACAAATAAGCGCCCCAAATCACTTTTAACAAATAGGTGGAATACTGCTCGTGCAGAATCACGGCAAGCGGGTTTTTCGAGGCCAAGTCCAGCGCGTTTTCCGCCGGCACGCCCAAGCGTGAGTTGATGACGGAATCAAATCCCACCATGGCATGTCCATAACAGAGTTGCGCATCCAACTCGCGCGGCAGGCCGTCGAAGGCGGCAGCCGTCGGGCCGGCCACGGCGAAGACGCAGATCAGTGATAACATGAGGTGTTTCATAAGCGAGCCCTCCACCGCGCGGAACCGGGTCCGGGACCGGCGGTTGCGAGTGAAAACGAGGCTGGAATTTCCACCCTCTTAATTTGGCTAGCGGCCGCGGGCGGCCCGCCCTTAACGAACGAGCGGCATCGCCGCCACCACGTGCGCATTGCGCGCCGGGACGCACTCTGATGATAATGACCGACCTTTTCCGGCGCCTTGGCAGTACGAGACTTTGTAGAGAATATGACTGACGAGCTTCCCATTCGGTTTCACATATGGCCCGACCAGCCGGGCGCCCATCTTTTTGAAGTGACCTGCGAGATCGCCGATCCCGATCCGGCGGGGCAAGTTTTTTCGCTGCCGGCGTGGATACCCGGCAGCTACATGCTGCGCGAATTCGCGAAAAGCGTGGTGCAGGTCGAGGCTCGCGCCGGCGGCAACGCGGTAGCGGTACGCAAGCTCGACAAAAGCACTTGGCGGTGCGCGCCCTGCGCCGGGTCGCTCACCGTGCGTTATCAAGTCCATGCCTGGGATTTATCGGTACGCGGCGCGCACCTGGATACCACTCACGCTTATTTCAACGGCACCAGCGTTTTCATCAAAGTGGCGGGCCAGGAACACCGCCGCCACCTCGTCGATATTCAGCCGCCGGCGGGCGCTGCCTATCGCGATTGGCGGGTCGCCACCGCGATGGCGCGCGAGAGTGCCCATCCCTACGGCTTCGGCCGTTATCAGGCCGCCGATTACCAAGAATTGATCGACCACCCGGTGGAGATGGGGGTGTTCACTCTCGCGACTTTTTACGCTTGCGGTTATCCCCACGATATCGTGCTGAGCGGCCGCCACCGTGCCGACCTCGATCGTCTCTGCCAGGATCTCACCGCGATCTGCGAGTACCAGATCCGCTTTTTCGGCGAGCCGCCGCCGATGGACCGCTACGTGTTTTTGATCACGGTGGTCGGTAACGGCTACGGCGGCCTGGAACACCGCGCCTCGTGCAGTTTGTTATGCAGCCGCGATGATTTGCCGCGCGCCGGCCAGCACGATATGACTGAAAAATACCGCACCTTGCTCGGTTTGTGCAGCCACGAATATTTCCACACTTGGCACGTCAAACGCATCAAACCCGCGGTGTTCGCCGCGCCGGATCTGGCGGTAGAAAACTACACGCGCCAGCTGTGGGCCTTCGAAGGCATCACCAGCTATTACCAAAGTCTCGCCCTGTTGCGCTGCGGTCTGATCACGTCCGAGGAATTTCTCGAACTGCTGGCGCAAATGGCCACCCGGGTCTGGCGGGCGCCCGGCCGTTTCAAGCAAACCTTGGAAGAGTCCAGTTTCGACGCCTGGATCAAACTCTATAAACAAGACGACAACGCGCCCAACGCCCTCATCAGCTATTACACCAAAGGTGCTTTGGTGGCGTTGGCCTTGGATCTGCTGATCCGTCGCGACACCCGCAACGCCCGCAGTCTCGACGACGTGATGCGCGCCTTATGGAAACGCTACGGTGAAACCGGCGCGGGCGTGCCGGAGGACGGCGTGGAGCGGATGGCGGAAGACGTGTCCGGGCTCGATCTGCGCGCCTTTTTCGAACGGGCGTTGCGCAGCAGCGAGGAACTGCCGCTGGCGGACTTGCTTGCCCAGTTCGGGGTGAAGATGGAAGTGCGTCCGGCCGAGTCGGCGGCCGATGTCGGCGGCCGCGCCGCCAAAACCGCGCCCGATGTGTTGGCCCGCCGCGCGGTATTGGGCGTGCGGCTGGTCGAGAACGGCGGCGATGCCAAACTGCAATACGTCTACGACGGCGGCGCCGCGCAACAGGCCGGCCTGTCGCCGGGCGATGTGTTGGTGGCGGTGGACGGCCTGCGCGCCACCCGCGCCAATTTGGAATCGTTGGTCACCGTTTACGCGCCCGGTGACACCGTGAACGTACATGTTTTTCGCCGCGACGAACTCATCAGTTTCAGCGTTACCCTGCGCGCCGCTCCCGCCGATACCTGCGTGTTCAGCTTGCTGGAAAACGCCGACGGCGCGGTGCGCGCGCAACGCGCGTCATGGCTGGGCGCGACGTAATTTTCCGCCGATTGCGCGGGCTTGCATCCCGGACGCAAACTGCGTAGCTTAACGGGCCTTGGAATTAATTTAAGTCGTTTTTCGGTTAAAAATAGGGGATATCGTATGTCAGTTCTAGTCACCAAACCGGCGCCGGACTTCGTGGCGCAAGCCGTCATGGGCGACGGCAGCATCAAGGCCGATTTCAGATTGTCCGATCTGCGCGGCAAATACGTCGTGCTGTTTTTCTGGCCGCTGGATTTCACCTTCGTCTGTCCCACCGAGATCATCGCCCATGACAAACGCGCCGCGAAATTCCGCGAACGCGGCGTCGAGCTGGTCGGCGTCTCCATCGATTCGCAATTCACCCACGCCGCTTGGCGCAACACCCCGGTGGACAAGGGCGGTATCGGTCCCGTGAGTTTTCCGATGGTGGCCGACGTCAAACACGAAATCACCCGCGCTTATGGCATAGAACATCCGGATGGCGTCGCGCTGCGCGGCTCGTTCCTCATCGACCGTGACGGTATCGTGCAGCACCAGGTGGTGAACAACCTGCCGCTGGGCCGCGAAGTGGACGACATGCTGCGTCTGGTCGACGCGCTGCAATTCGTCGAGGAACACGGCGAAGTCTGTCCCGCCGGCTGGCAGAAGGGCGACGCGGCGATGAAGCCCGACGCCAAAGGCGTAGCCGATTACTTGGCCAAACACGCCAAGGAGTTGTAAACGTCGCGCGCGTGATCGCGCGATTTTGTAAATTTTATAATATCGATTACCACGCCCATCCATGATGGGCGTTTTTTTTGAAAACTTCCTCTCTATCCTCTACAATCGATGGCGATGTGATTTTTTCCAAGTCTCAAGTCGCATCCATGTTCATGCTGCCTCATGGGAGCTCAACAGTTCCGCAAGCGCTTATTCTGAAGTTTTTTTAACCCACCGGCCCGGTCTGATAGTTGCGAAGACCTTGCGATACGGCGGTCCCTTTTAAATCTCGATTCAAACGGCAAAGCTCAAGGCTAGGCCCGTCACCCTTAAAGCGATTGTTCGCTTTTGTCCTCCGCCATCAATCGAAAGGAAGCATCGATGAGTATCACCAAACCCAAGAAGCCGAAAAGCAAAAACGTTCAAAAGCCGACCACCGCCAAGGTGAATGCGTTGGCGCAAGACACCACGGATGCCACAGGCGCTTATCTCACCACTAATCAGGGCGTGCGCATCAACGATAATCAGAATTCACTCAAGACCGGCGAGCGCGGCCCGACCCTGCTGGAAGATTTCATCTTCCGCGAAAAAATCACTCACTTCGATCACGAGCGCATACCCGAGCGCATCGTGCACGCGCGCGGCGCAGGGGCGCACGGTTACTTCCAGGTCTATCAATCGATGGCGCAATACACCAAAGCGAAATTTCTGCAAAATCCTGCAGTGCAGACGCCGGTGTTCGTGCGCTTCTCCACCGTCGCCGGTTCGCGCGGTTCCACCGACCTCGCCCGCGACGTGCGCGGTTTCGCCGTCAAGTTTTACACTGAAGAAGGTGTTTACGATCTGGTCGGCAACAACATTCCGGTATTTTTTATCCAGGACGCCATGAAATTTCCCGACCTGGTCCACGCCGTCAAACCGGAGCAGCACAACGAAATTCCGCAGGCGGCGTCGGCGCACGATACCTTCTGGGATTTCATTTCCTTGATGCCGGAAGCCATGCACATGATCATGTGGACAATGTCGGACCGCGCTATCCCGCGTAGCTACCGTATGATGGAAGGCTTCGGCGTCCACACCTTCCGTTTCATCAATGAAAAGGGCAAAGGGTGTTTCGTCAAATTCCATTGGAAGCCGTTGCTCGGCGTGCACTCGGTGTTGTGGGACGAGGCGATCAAGATTTCAGGCAACGACCCGGATTTTCATCGCCGCGATTTGTGGGAAGCGATCGAAAATGGCGATTACCCCGAATTCGAATTCGGCGTGCAAATCGTCGAGGAAAAGGACGAACACAAATTCGGCTTCGACCTGCTCGATCCCACCAAAATTATTCCCGAGGAGCTGGTGCCGGTGCAGCGCATCGGCAAGCTCACGCTCAACCGCAATCCCGACAACTTTTTCGCCGAGACCGAGCAGGTGGCCTTTCATCCCGGCCACATCGTTCCCGGTATCGATTTCACCAACGACCCCCTGCTGCAAGGGCGCTTGTTCTCCTATCTCGACACGCAGTTGAAGCGCCTCGGCGGCCCTAACTTTCACGAAATTCCGATCAACCGCCCGACCGTGCCGGTACACAACAATCAGCGTGACGGCCATATGCGGCAGACCATCAACAAAGGCCGCGTCGCTTACGAACCGAATACCTTGGGCGGCGGCTGCCCGTTTCAGGCAATGAGGAGCGAAGGCGGTTTTGTAAGCCACGCCGAGCGCATCGACGCTAATAAAGTGCGGGCGCGCAGCGAAAGTTTCTTCGACCACTTCAGCCAGGCAACGTTGTTCTTCAACAGCCAGTCGGCGCCGGAACAGGACCACATCGTCAATGCCCTGCGTTTTGAATTGGGCAAAGTGGAAACGCCGGCGATCCGCGAGCGGATGGTTTTTATGCTGGCGCAAGTCGATAAAAGCTTGGCCAGCCGGGTGGCCGAAGGCTTGGGCATCGGCGTGCCCGCCGGCGTCGAGGGTCCGCTCAACCAGAGCATCCCGGCCGATGGCGATCCCAAACGATTTCAGCCCAAGCGGGTCGGCAAAAACGTCGGTGTTTCACCGGCGCTGAGCATGGCCAACACACCCAAGGACAGCATCAAAACTCGCAAAGTGGCGGTGCTGGTGGCGGAAGGTTTCGACGCCGCGGCGCTGGCCGCCGTCAAGCAGGGATTGCTGAACGCCGGCGCCCAGGTCAAATTGATTGCGCCGCGGCTTGGCCAATTGAAAGGCAATAATGGCGAGGAAGTGAAAATCGATTTCAGTTTCCTCACCAGCGCTTCGGTGTTGTTCGATGCAGCGTATATCCCCGGCGGCGAGCGCAGCATCGAAGCGCTCAAAGGCGTGCCCAAGGCCCTGCATTTTATAAATGAGGCATTCAAACATTGCAAAGCGATTGCCGCCACCGGCACGGCGGTGGATTTGTTGCAGGCGACTTACCTTGCCGACAAGCTGAAGGAAGCGAACCGCAAGGGTGCGGTGGTAGTGGACGAGGGCGTGGTCATCAGTCGCGATGCACCGCCGGCCAAAGTCATCGCGGAATTCATCAAGGCCATCGCCCAGCATCGTCATTGGAGCCGTGAGCAGCACGACCACGTGCCGGCTTGATGATGCGATGAGTTCAGCCGCCGGTTAAGACGCTGACCGGCGGCTGAACGATTCGGGGCGCCATGGATCATTCGCTATCGTCGCAGCCGTGCCTCCGCTGCGAATAATTTGTATCGCCTGTTCCACCGCCTGCTGCAATTGCGGCGTGGCCGCCGTGTGTTCGCGATCCTTGCCGTAACAAAGTCGCTGCACGGCGCGCACCGTCGCGCGCAGCGCGGCGTCGCCGCCGTTGCGTTGTTCCCAGTTGCGTAAACCCAGCTCGAGGCTAGTGCTGCCGAAGGCGGCGAGCAGGCGCGCTTGTAACGGATGCGGCGTGTGTACGGGGTTAATCGCCGCGCCCTGTTGCGCTGATTTGACCGGCGCGGCCGGTTTGCCTGGCGCGCGGCTGCGCCACCATAGCGCAGCGGTGGCCAGCCACAGCAGCGCGAAAAACGCTGTGCCGATTTGCCAACCGCGCGTCTCCACGCTGAGACCGGATGTGCTGAATGAAGACGGCTCGCTTGCCGCGTGTTCGGCGGCGGCAATCATCGGCGCGGTGGCGGCCCGCGCGTCGCCGCTGATTTCGAGACGCGGCCCCGCCAGTTCAGCGACATCCAGTACGCCGCGTTCGGTATCGAAATACGGTACGCGCACCGGCGGCAGGTCGATGCCGCCGGCGTTTTGCGGCAGCGCGGAGAAACTGTAACGCACGGTGGTGGTCACGCCGTCGGCGCCGACTTCGCTCTCGCGCTGGGCCTGGTCCGCATAAAGTTTGACGGGATCGGGTACGGCCGGCAGCGGCAGAGTATCGGGCAAGGCGAAACGGCTGAAGGCACCGCTCACCGTCACCGTCCAGGTGCTGAATTGATTGACCGCCGGTGCCGGCGTCGGCGGAGTCTGTGTGAGTTGCGGCACGCCGACGATTAAATTTTCGCCCACCGCGGCGGGCAGGGCTTGCACTTGCACGGTCGCCGGTTGATGGGGCAGGCGCAGCTTGCGGTCGGCGGCGGTAACGATCCATACATCGGGCAGCACGATTTTCAGCGCACCGCTGTCTTTGGGAAAAATCGCCCAGGCGGTGCGCACCACTTGATAAGGCGCGCCGTTGACGATTTCTTCGCGTCGGCTTTGCGGCAGTTCGCGGTGTTCCAGGAGTTCGATGCGGGTCGGCTCGGTGTCGATGTATTCGCCGACGCTGGCGCTCTTGAGCGGCACGCGGTGATAGACGTCGAGCCAAGCCACCAGATGTTCGCGTTGCCAGACTTGCGATTTGCTCACACCGCCGCGGCTGAAGACCTCGGGCAAAGCCTCGGGGGCGAGACTGCTCACTTGAATTTTGAGCGGCGCGCTACTGAGACCATCGATATGAAAGGCGGGTAAAGTGAAACTGCCGCCGCGGCGCGCAAACAATTCCACGCTGAGTTCGGAGGTGGAGCGGCCGCGGCCGAGATCGACGTTGTAGCGGTGGGCGACTTGTGGTTTGCCGACGTCGAAGTCCGTGGCCAGCACGCTCAAGTCGATGTTGGGCGCCACGCCTTCGGCGCGCAAACGGGTCTCGCTGTTGATCAGCGTCAACGTCAGCGTCACCGGTTCGCCCAAGGCGACCGCGTTGCGGTCGATGCGCGCGGTGAACTCGGCGGCGGCCGAGACCGTGCTGAATAAAAGGCTCAATAAGCCGCACACCCATCGGCGCCGACGCTGCGTCATCACCACGGTTTACCCTCCATCATCTTCACGTGCGATCCTAAATCGTCTTCGCGGAAACGCCAGCGCAAAAATTCCGCGTTGTTGTCGCGCAAGGCATCCAGTTCGATCGGAGTACCGCCTAGTCCAGCACCGGCCTCGCGCCATAAGGCCAAAGTTTTTTCGAGGCGCGCCGCATCGGTTGCCGCGGACTGTTGAGGCTCGCGCAGCGCTTGCGCGGCGTTGGCGCGTGCGTGCTGTTGGCGTGGATCACCCGCGGGCGCCGACCCGGCGGCGCTGCCGCTGTCCAACGCGTCGCCGCGACCGGAGGGTGTGCTCTCCGCGCGTTCGCTACCCTCACCGCCAAGATTCGCGGCCGCTTGCTCCGCGTCTTTGCGTTCGCGCTGACCGCGCCGCGCGTCGAGGAATTGGTTGACCAGACTGAGATTGAGCGCGGCCTGCGATAAATTGGGTTTCAAGCGCAGCGCCGCTTGATAACGTTCACTCGCCTGTTTGAAACGTTCGAGCCGCGCCAGGGCATTGCCGGCGTTGTAAAGCGCGTGAGCTTTTTCATCGGCGTTTTCCGTTTGGCGCGCGGCTTTTTCAAAGGCGGCGAGGGCGGCGGTCCAATCCTGCGAGCGATAAGCGGCGGTGCCCGCGCCCAGCCAGCCACGGTAGTTTTTCACTTGGTCATAAAGTTTTTGCGCTTGGGCGTAATCGCGTTTTTGCAGCGCGTCATAGGCGTCGCGTTCGGTCCACGGCGCCGCTTCGCCGGGCGGCGGCGCGATGATGAGCAACGGCAGTATTACTATCGCCAGTGCTTCGTGGCGGCGCGCGCCTACCCATAAAAATAAAACGAGACTGGCAATAAGCGGCGCGATGTAAAGCGGCACACTCTCCACCGCGGCGACCGGCGAGGCCAAGCGCCCGGCGTGGGTGGCGGCGCGCAAGGCGGCGATGAGTTCGCGCCATTCGCCGTCGTCCTCGCGCAGCTCGACGTAATGGCCGCCGCCGTCACGCGCCAATTGCTGGAGGCGCGCGCGATCGAGACGCGACATCACCACCTGATCGTCGTAACGCATGAAATGACCGCCCAGGTCGGGCACCGGTCCGCCGCTGGCCGTGCCGGCGCCGACGGTGAACAGCGGAATGCCCTGGCCGCGCAAGCTTGCCGCGGCGGAGGCGGCTTCGGCGTCGTGAAATTCACCGTCGCTGATCAGCAGCGCGGCGCGGCTGTCGCGCGGGCTGCTTGCCAGCAATTGGCCGGCGATCTCGGTGGCGCGCGCGAGATTGGAACCGGGTTTGGCGGTGAGGCCGGGGTCGAGCAAATCGACGAATTTCAAAAAGGCGTCGCGGTCGGCGGTGAGCGGCAGCGCCGGGTATGCATTCGCGGAAAACACCACCAGGCCGAGCCGGTCGCCGCCGAGCTGAGCGATCAAATCGCGCACCTCGTGTTTGACCCGTGCCAGCCGGCTGGGCGCGAGATCGGCCACCGCCATCGACGGCGAAATATCGATGATCACCGCCAGGTCGATGCCGCGGATTTCGGCGGGTGCGGCGGCGCGACTCCAATATGGACCGGCCACCGCCACCGCGGCCAGTAGCCAGGCGATGAGAAATAGCTTGCCGGGACCGGCGCCGACGCTGGGTCCCACCAGCAAGCCGCGCAATAAATGCGGGTCGGCGTAGGCGGCGAGCCGCGCCGGCGGAGGTGCGCGGCGGCGCCAGCGTTCCAGCAAGAGTGATACAGCCGGACTTTGCAGCAGCCAGGGCAGCGCGGCCAGCGCCAGCCAGGCCGGTTCGCGCCAATGCAATCCGTTCAACCAATCCATCATGACGGCAGCACCCCGCCGGCACGGCGGCGCTGGCCGGCGAGCAGGAGCAGCAGGCCGGCCAGCAGCGGCAGCCAATAGACCTCGTGGGGCGTGCCGAGCCGGGCGAGTTTGACGTTGACGGTTTCGAGGGCGTCGATGTCTTTGACGATTTGCTGCAGCGCGCCGCCGTCGCGCGCCCGGTAAAAACGTCCGCCGCTTTCTTCGGCGAGCTGTTTCAACAAGGTTTCGTCGATGGGCAGCTCGGCGAGGCCGAGGCGATTATTGGGGCCGCTGGGAAACGGCACCCGGCCGTCCTTGCCCACCGCCACGGCGTAAATGCGCACGTGATATTGGCGGGCCAGCGCCAGCGCGCGCGCGGGGGTTATCCCGCCGGCGGTGTTGGCGCCGTCGGTGAACAGCAACACGATACGCGCGGCGGGCGGCCGTTCGCGCAGGCGTTTCACCGCCAGCGCCACCGCGTCGCCGAGCGCGGTCTTTTCGCCGACGATGCCGTGCTCGACTTCGCGCAACAGATTGCGCACCAAATCCAAGTCGTGGGTGACCGGGCTGAGGGTGAGCGCCTCGCCGGCGAACACGATCAAGCCGGCGCGGTCGCCTTGGCGTTGCGCGAGCAATTCATCGACGGTGTTTTTGACGACGGCGAGGCGGTCGGCGGGACGCTGGTCGATGACGAAATCCTGGGCACGCATCGAGCCGGAGATGTCGATGGCGAGCATGAAATCCCGCGCCGGGTATTCGCCGGGCAACAAGTCGATCCACTGCGGCCGGGCGAGGGCCAGCACCAGCAGGCTGCACGCCGTCAGCCACCACCACGGCCAGCGGCGCGGGCGCGGCGGCGCGGCGGCCGCGAGCTGCGCGAGCAAGGCGGCGTGCGGATGAAACAAGGCGGCGCGCGGCACGGGCCGCCCCGGCCAGCGGCGCAGCGCCCACCACGCCAGCCAGGGCAGCGGCAAAGCCAACAGCCAGCCGGCGGCGGCGAACTCAAACATGCGGGGTCTCCGCCGTCAGCCAGCGGTAGGCGCGTTCGAAGAGCTCCGGCGGCAGCGGCTGCTCGCGTTGCCGCCGGTAACGTTGGCGGTCGAGTTGTTGCAGTGTGTCGCGCCATAACGGCGCGTCGTTGATCATGGCGGGCGGATTGTCGTCTGAGAGTTGCGCGAGACCCAGCCCGCGCCGCAGCACGGTGGCGAGACGGTACGCCGCGTCGCGGTCGTCGATTTGTTTCGCTTCCCACGCCGAGCGCAACGCCCTCAGCGCGGCCAGCGCGTCACCGCGGAGATCGCCGGGGGGTACGGTGCGCCGGCGAGTGATTCGCCAGACCAGCGCGACTATTGCGATCAACGCGAGCGCGGCGAGCAGCCATAACCACCACGGCGTCGCGGCGGGCGGCGCGGGCGGGATGATGTCGGCAAGACCTCGGAGGGTGTCGTCGCCGTTCATAAGGCCTCGCGCATCTGGCTGAACGCGTCGCGGTGAGTGTAAACGGGTTGCAGACGAATGCCGGTGTTATCGCAGAGGCGGCGCAGCGCGGTCGCGCGTTCCGCCATCGCGGCGGCGTAACGTTGGCGCAGGGTTTTGTCGCCGGTGTCGATGAGATGGATGCGGCCGTCGCCCGCCGTCAAGCGCAAGCGGCCGGCGTCGGGCAAGTGTTCTTCCGCCGGATCGATGATTTGAAAGAAGATGACTTCGCACTGAGCCGCCAGGCGCCAGAGCTGCGCGCGCTGGCCGTCGTCCACGCCGAGCAAGTCGCTGATCACGCAGACGGTGGTGCCGCGATTGACGTTGCGGCGCAAATCATCCCACACCGCCGGCCAGTCGGCGGCGTCGCGATGGTCGGCGCCCGGCGCGGCGCAGGCGGCGCGCAGTATCGGCAGGACGCCGTCCAAACGGCGGGCGGCGGCGTAAGCGCGTTCGCGGCGGCCGTCGAGCACCAGGCCGGCGACCTGTTCCTGTTGCGCGAGCGCGGAGAAGGCGAGGATCGCCGCGACCCGCGCCGCGGTGGTGGCCTTGGTTTCGACACGGGTGCCGAAGTGCATGGCGGGACCGCGGTCGACGAGCAGATACAGCAGGCGCTGCCGTTCCTCGCGGAACACCTTGGTCATGGGACGGCCGCTGCGGGCGGTGGCACGCCAATCCATGTGCCGCACGTCATCGCCGGCCTGATAGGCGCGCAAATCGTCCAGCTCCATGCCGCGCCCGCGAAAGATCGAACGCGCCGCGCCCGACCACGGACTCGCCACCGCACGCCGCGGCGCATGACGGCGCAGCAGAGTTTGCCGTTGCAGCTGTTCGAGTTCGGCGAGGGTGAGGAGGGGGGTGTTTGAGGTGGGCATCATATTTTTCAGTTTGCAGCGTTTAGCTATTCCAAATGTAGAATGCGGTGAGCTTGGTAAACTGCATTAATCGCAAACGATGCTGTGCCTTCGTCACCGCATCCTACTGGCTTTCCTTGATCATGGCTTGAGCGCAATAATTAAACTTCGTAGCCGTAAGGTGCGCGAACCAAGTGTAACCCTCTCTACATGCTTTCACATCTTCGTCCGAGACCAACACATCGTTACCCTGTTCGGATGCATAAGCCGGTCGCGAACTTTCACGGCCGTTAATAGCTGTTGCCAACCTTGGTCGAAAACATTCTCTTTGCATTGAACTATTTCACTGAACGCGCGCACGCTAAACGCAAAGCGATTTTTGAATGAGCCTTTTTGCTTTTGTTTTTCTATTTTTCCATTGTCGGCAATGATAGGAATATCTTCGTATAGCAAGGTGTGCCGTTCCCAATCAATGGTGCCGCCTCTCTTCAGTATTAATTTGTCAATCTCGATTGCGTTTTGACGTATCCAATAAGTAATGCCTTCGAAATACGCAAATAGGGCGCGTACATAACTCGGCGATGGAACTGCGAGTCTTCGTGCTGGAGCATAGAGGCTGCCTTTTCGATGTCGGCAGCCAGCTCATCAATGGCGCTGTCAATTGGGTCTTTTTTCATATTTTGTTCACCGTGAAGAAGTACGTCCTCCCATGGGCGTTGACAAGACGATCATCAGATATTGATTGTTTTTATTCCCCCAGAAAATTATTAAGCCACGCTCCGCAGTTTTTGGTGCATGGAATGCGCCTTACATTTTATTTGCTCGTCACGGCGCCGGGACTTTTTCCAGGATGCGTTCGATGACCTGCCGCGGCCGCACGGCGTCGGCGCGGGCGGCGAAGCTGAGTTCGATGCGGTGATTGAGCACGTCCGGCGCGATGTCCATGATGTCGCCGGGTTCGACGAAGTCGCGGCCGGCGAGGTAGGCGCGGGCGCGGGCACAGCGCGCCAGGGCCAGGGTCGCGCGCGGCGAGGCGCCGCGGTTGAGCCAGCCGGCCAGCGAGTCGTCCCAGCGGGCGGGTTCGCGGGTGGCGCCGACCACGGCGACGATATAGCGCTCGAGCATTTGATCGAGATAAATATGATTGACCGTCTGACGCGCGGCCAATACTTGCGCGGCGCTGAGGGCGGGAATGGCGGAGACCGCGGCGGCGCCTTGCAGGCGGGCGGTGTCGCGGCGCAGTACTTCCAGTTCTTCGTCGGCGCTGGGGTAGTCCAATTCCACTTTCATGATGAAGCGGTCGAGCTGGGCCTCGGGCAGCGGATAGGTGCCCTCCTGCTCGATGGGATTTTGGGTGGCCATCACCATGAACACCGGCGGCAGGACGCGGGTGGTGCCGCCCACGGTGATTTGCTGTTCCTGCATGGCTTCCAGCAGCGCGCTTTGCACCTTGGGCGGCGCGCGGTTGATTTCGTCGGCGAGGATGATCTCCTGGAACAGCGGGCCGGCCACGAAACGGAAGTGGCCGTCGGCGGGGACGAAAATGTCGCTACCGGTGATGTCGCCGGGGATCATGTCCGGCGTGAATTGGATGCGTTGAAAACCCAGCGCCATGCCGCCGGCGAGGGTGCGCACCGCGGTGGTTTTGGCGAGACCGGGCACACCTTCCACCAGCAGATGGCCTTCGGTCAGCACGCCGATCAGCAGGCGTTCGACCAATTTGCTTTGGCCGACGATAGTGGTTTGCATGTGCTGCTTGAGTTGCGCGAAATCCACTGGGGTCTGACTGATGGTCATGTTTGATCGCTGGCTTATAAAAATTATGGCGAGTTATGATACCGCATTCTTTTGTCCGCCGGTTCCCGGCGGGCGCACCTGCTGAGCGTGACGATTGCGCGGTGCGCGGAGGCGCCGCGGTTTCGGCGCGGGCGATCAACTAACGGGGATGCGAATGACGGAGCGTAATCAAGGCTGGTTATTGGTCGTGCCGGTGCTGGCGGTCGTGGCGTTGGCGGCGGCCGCGGCGTGGTGGGCGGGCGGGGCGCGCCAGGCGAGCGGTGAACGCGAGGCAGAGGCCAAGGCCGGCCAGCCGCAGAGCATCACTAATAGCGTCGGCATCGAGCTGGTGGCGATTCCCGGCGGCAGCTTCAGCATGGGCAGCGCGCCCGGCCAGGGCGCCGCCGACGAGATGCCGGCGCGCACCGTGCAGGTGGCGCCGTTTTATCTCAGTAAATACGAAGTGACGCAGGCCCAGTTCCAAGCGGTGATGGGCTATAACCCCAGCGCCTTCGCCAATCCGCAACGGCCGGTGGATCAGGTGACCTGGCTGGAGGCGCAGTCCTTCATCGAGGCGCTGAACCGCGCCGAGAATACCCCGCGATATCGCCTGCCTTCCGAGGCGGAATGGGAATACGCGGCCCGCGCCGGCAGCGCCGCGCCGTGGTTTTTCGGGAACGACAGCGGCCGGCTGGATCGTTATGCCTGGTTCGGCCGCGGCGGGGATGTCGGTACCCGGCCGGTGGGCCGCGGCGCGCCCAATCCCTGGGGCTTGTACGATGTCTACGGCAATGTGTGGGAGTGGGTGCAGGATTGCTGGCACGAAGATTACGCCGCCGCGCCGCCGACCGGCGGAATGTGGTCGGGCGGCGATTGCGGCCTGCGTATGTTGCGTGGCGGCGGTTGGAGCAGCCCCGCCGGTTTCGCCCGCTCGGCGGTGCGCGGCAGTTATGCGCCGCATTTGAACGATGCCGCCAACGGTTTCCGCCTGGCGCGTTCCCGCTAGCGTGCGAGGGTAGGACAGTTGCCGGACGGCTTGCTATACTCAGCGGCTATTTTGAGTCAGGGGCTCGGCCGGGAATGTTGGAGGTCGTCGATCTCGCTTGTGAGCGCGGTGAGCGCCGTCTATTTCAGGGACTTAACTTTTCGCTGAAGGCGGGCGAGCTCCTGTACGTGCTCGGGCAAAACGGCAGCGGCAAGACCACGTTATTGCGCACCCTGTGCGGCTTGGCCTGGCCCGCCGTGGGGGAGGTGCGCTGGGACGGCACGGAGATCCGCCGCCTGGGCGACGAATACCACCGCAAGATGCTTTATATAGGCCATCTCAACGGGGTGAAGGACGATTTCACCGCCTTTGAGAATCTGCGGGTGACGGGGCAGCTGGCGGGTTACGCGGATAGCGAGGAACGCGCCCTCGCCGCTCTGCGGCGCATGGAGTTGACGGCTTGCGCCGAGTTGCCGGGTAAGGTGTTGTCCCAGGGGCAGCGGCGGCGGCTCGCCTTGGCGCGCTTATTGTTGGGCGACAGCCGGTTATGGATTTTGGACGAGCCGTTCAGTGCCCTGGACGTCAAATCCGTCGAGGGCGTTCAGACCGTGTTAAGCGAACATCTCGATAATGGCGGTATGGTGGTATTGACCACGCATCAGGAGGTGGAGATTACGTCCCGCCGCGCGCGGCATATCCACTTGAGCGCCTGAGGAATCGAGTATGTGGGCAGCCCTGCGATGTGTGGTGATGCGCGACTTGACCTTGGCCATGCGCCGGCGCGCCGATGTGCTGACCACCTTGTTTTTTTTCGTGATCGTGGTGAGCCTATTCCCTCTCGGGGTGGGCCCGGAGATGGATACCCTCCGCCTGATGGGCCCGGGGGTGGTGTGGGTGGCGGCGCTGCTGGCGTCGATGTTGTCGTTGGGACGATTGTTTTCTGGCGATTACATCGACGGTACTTTGGAGCACCTGGTGCTGGCGCCGCAGCCGTTGACGGTGCTGGTGCTGGGCAAGATCGCTGCCCATTGGCTGGTCAGCGGCTTGCCGCTGGTATTGATCGCGCCGCTGCTGGGCTTACAGTACGGCTTGTCGACGGATGCTTTGTGGGTGCTGGTGCTGTCGTTGATTTTGGGTACTCCGGTGCTGAGCCTGATCGGCGCGGTGGGCGCGGCGCTCACCCTGGGCTTACGCGGCGGCGGGGTGTTGGTGTCGCTGCTGGTGTTGCCGCTGTATATCCCGGTGTTGATATTCGGCGCAGGGGCGGTGGACGCGCAGGTGACGGGTTTGGGGCCGCAGGCGCATTTGTCGTTGCTAGGCGCGTTTTTGGTGCCGGCGCTGGTGTTCGCGCCATGGGCCGCCGGTTGGGCGTTGCGGATTTCGCTGGAATAAGGGGCGGGGTGGTTCGGTGGCGGTAGGGCAGATCAACTGGTTCAAATTTTCGTCGCCGGCGACCTTTTATCCGCTGGCCGGCAAGCTCATCCCTTATTTCACAGCGCTGGCCGTGGTGTTGACGGTCGTCGGTTTATACCTGGGTTTCTTCGTCGCCCCCACCGATTACAAACAAGGCGAAGGCTACCGCATCATCTTCATCCACGTCCCCGCCGCCTGGATGTCCATGCTTATCTATATCGTCATGGCGGCGTATGCCGGCATGGGACTGGTATTCAATACCCGCTTGTCCTCGCTGATGGCCTCGGCGCTCGCGCCCACCGGCGCCTTGTTCACCTTCCTCGCTTTGTGGACCGGCGCCTTATGGGGCAAGCCGATGTGGGGAGCGTGGTGGGTATGGGACGCGCGGCTTACCTCGGAATTGATTCTGCTGTTTTTGTATATCGGGTTTATGTCCTTGAAGGCGGCCATCGACGACCCGCGCCGCGCCGCGCCCGCCAGCGGTTTGCTGGCGATCATCGGCGTGATCAATGTCCCCATCATTTATAAATCGGTGGAGTGGTGGAATACCTTGCATCAAGGCGCGACTATCAAAAGCAGCGGCACGTCCATGGAAACCACCATGTTGACCGCCATGCTGGTGATGACCTTCGCGATGTGGATGTACACCGTCGCGGTGGTGCTGACCCGAGTGCGCTGCGAAATTTTGGAAGCGGAGCGCGACACTGAGTGGGTCGCGGCGGAGTTGAGTAAATCATCATGAATTGGGGCAGTGCGGGCGAGTTCTTCGCCATGGGCGGTTACGCCTTTTATGTATGGGGTTCCTTTGGAGTCACCGCCTTGTTTTTACTGGTGGAGGTGATCATGGTCGTGCACCGTAAGCGAACTATTGTCCAACGCCTGGGTCGTAGGATGCGGATGCAAGCAGAGGTGAAGCAGTAATGAAGCCCAGACATAAGCGGCTGGCATTTATTTTAATAGGGCTGGCGGGCCTGGGGGTCGCGGCGACCTTGGTGCTGAATGCCTTGAAAAGCAATCTGCAATTGTTTTACAGCCCCAGCGAGTTGGCGGCGGGCGCGGCGCCCAAGGAACGTACTTTTCGGCTGGGCGGTTTGGTGGAAGAGGGCAGCGTCAAACGCGGCAACGACGGCCTCACCGTGAGTTTCGTACTGACCGACCGCGCCGAAAACGTCAATGTGGTTTTCAAGGGAATATTGCCCGATCTTTTTAAAGAGGGCCAAGGCGCGGTGGCCTTGGGCAAGATCAGCGATGACGGGGTGTTCATGGCGGACGAAGTGCTGGCCAAGCACGACGAGACCTATATGCCGCCGGAAGTGGCCAAGGCCTTGGAACAAGCGAAGAAAAGTCAGCCGGCGGCCGCGGCGCCTATTAATAATATGAACGGGGGGAGGGACATCTGATGGTGCCAGAGATTGGACATTTCGCGCTGATTATCGCCTTGTGCATGGCCTTGGTGCAGGGCAGCTTGCCGATTATCGGCGCCGCGCGGGGAATACCGCGCTGGATGGCCCTGGCCCGGCCGCTGGCGCAAGGCATGTTCGTCTTCATCGCCGTCGCCTTCGCCTGTCTCACCTACTCGTTTATTCAAAATGATTTCTCCGTGCTCTACGTCGCGACCCAGTCCAACTCGGCGCTGCCGCTGCAATACCGTATCGCCGGCGTGTGGGGCGGCCATGAAGGTTCGCTGCTGCTGTGGATATTAATGCTCACGGGTTGGATGATGGCGGTCAGCGTGTTCAGCCGTCATCTGCCCGATGAGATGGCGGCGCGGGTGCTGGGGGTGATGGGTTTGGTGGCGGTAGGCTTTATCTCGTTCACATTGTTTACCTCCAATCCTTTCGCCCGTTTATTGCCCGCCGCGCTCGACGGCCGGGACTTGAATCCTTTATTGCAAGACTTCGGTTTGATTATCCATCCGCCCATGCTGTACATGGGTTACGTCGGTTTCTCGGTGGCGTTCGCGTTCGCTATCGCCGCGTTGCTCGGCGGCAAGCTCGACGCCACCTGGGCGCGCTGGTCGCGGCCGTGGACCACGGTGGCCTGGATGTTTCTCACCATCGGCATCGCCCTCGGCAGCTGGTGGGCCTATTACGAATTGGGTTGGGGCGGCTGGTGGTTTTGGGATCCGGTCGAGAACGCCTCGTTCATGCCGTGGCTGGTCGGCACAGCACTGATCCATTCGCTCGCCGTCACCGAAAAACGCGGCAGCTTCAAGAGCTGGACCGTGCTGCTTGCAATCACGGCGTTTTCGCTGAGCCTGCTCGGCACCTTCCTCGTGCGTTCGGGCGTGTTGACCTCGGTGCATTCCTTCGCCAGCGATCCGGAACGCGGCTTATTCATTTTGGTGTTTCTGGTGATCGTGGTCGGCGGCTCGCTCGCGCTGTTCGCCTGGCGCGCGCCTAAAGTCGGTTTGGGCGGACGCTTCGACGTGTTGTCGCGCGAGACC
The DNA here is from genome assembly GCA_919903055.1 of Gammaproteobacteria bacterium. GTDB lineage: Bacteria > Pseudomonadota > Gammaproteobacteria > DRLM01 > DRLM01 > CAKKSB01. The sequence continues at coordinate 24,697 of CAKKSB010000081.1, forward strand.
ATGCTGCTCGCGAATAACGTGCTGTTCGTGGTCGCCGCCGGCACGGTGTTGATCGGCACCTTGGCGCCGCTGGTGGTGGACGCCATGGCCGCGCTCGGCGTGATCGGCGCGACCAATAAAATTTCGGTGGGCGCGCCGTATTTCAACGCGGTATTTATTCCCATCATGACCGCCGTGGTGTTTTTGATGGGAGTCGGGCCGGTCGCCAAATGGAAAAAAGCCACCGTGCCTGAATTGGGACGGCGGATACGCTGGGCCGCCGCGGTTGCGATCGTCATGGCCATCATCACGCCGTTCGTGATGGGCCACTGGTCGTGGCTGGTCAGCCTGGGCGCGTTGATGGCCTTTTGGATCGTCGCCACCGTGCTGTTGAGTCTGCGCGACCGCTTGAGCCGGACTCCCGGCGACAAGCCGTGGCCGGTGCGTCTAGTGAATCTGCCCACCAGTTACCTTGGCATGCAGCTCGCGCATTTCGGGGTGGCGGTGTTCATCCTCGGTGTGATGGGGGTGAGCGGTTACGAGGAAGGCAAAGATGTGCGCATGGAGATCGGCGACACGGTCGAAGTGTCGGGTTACACCTTCCGCTTCGACGGCGTGATCAGTGCCAAAGGCGCGAACTACGACGCGCAACGCGGACTGGTCACGGTATTCAAAGGCGAGCAGCCGCTGATGCAGCTGCATCCCGAGAAGCGCGTTTATCGCGTGCAGCAAAATCCGATGACCGAAGCGGCCATCGACAGCGGCTTTTTCCGCCACTTGTTCGTGGCGTTGGGCGAGCCGGTGGGCAACGGCGCCTGGAGTGTCCGCGTTTATTACAAACCCTTGATCAGCTGGGTTTGGACCGGTTGCGGCTTGATGGCCTTGGGCGGTTTGCTGGCCATCAGTGACCGTCGTTACCGCGTGCTGGCGCGCAAGCAGCGGCAAATGGCCGAAGCGGGCGAAGGGGAAGCCAATGTTTCAGATGTGCCGGTTCCGGCCGGCGGCTTGCTGCACGGCGCGGAGGTAAAATCCTGATGGGTCGTTTTCTAGTCCCGCTCGGGGTGTTCGGTTTGTTGGCGGTGTTTTTGTTCATCGGACTCAGTCTCAAACCCAGTGAGATTCCTTCGCCCTTGCTCGACAAAGCGGCGCCGGTGTTTTCGTTGCCGCAATTGCATGAGCCCGACAAAACCTTCGCGCCCGCCGAGTTGCGCGGCCAAGTGTGGTTGTTCAACGTGTGGGCTTCGTGGTGCGTGTCCTGCCGCCAGGAACATCCGGTGTTGATGCAATTGGCGCGTACCGGTGAAGTGCCTATTTACGGTCTCAATTACAAAGACGCACGGGAAGACGGTTTGCGCTGGTTGCAGCAGTTCGGCAATCCTTACGTGGCGAGCGCCTATGACAATGCCGGACAAGTCGGCATCGATTACGGCGTGTACGGCGTGCCCGAAACATACGTGATCGATCGCGAAGGCGTGATCCGCCACAAACACATCGGCCCGATCTCGCCGGACGTGTTGACCAATGAAATCCTCCCTATCGTAAGGAAACTCAAAGGATGAAGCAGCTGATCTTGGTTTGGCTGCTGCTGGTCGGCGGCACTCTGGCGTGCGTGGCGAAAGAAGCCGCGCCGGTGATGGGCGACGCGGCCATGCAGGAACGGGTGATGAAGCTCTCCGGGGAATTGCGCTGTCTGGTCTGCCAAGGCCAATCCTTGGCCGACTCGCATTCCGATTTCGCCATCGACATGCGCAATAAGATCATGGCGCTCATGAATCAGGGGATGAGCGATCAGGAAGTGAAGGACTTTCTGGTGGATCGCTACGGCGAATTCATTTTGTACAGTCCGCCCTTCTCCGGTATCACCACCATGGTGTGGCTGGGTCCGCTGGTATTGTTCACCATCGGCGCGGGGGTGTTGTTCTTCAACCTCAAGCGGCGGCGCAAGACCGTGACCGAGACCACGCTGTCGCCGGAAGAAGAGAGCCGGGTGCACAGCTTGTTGAATAAAGAGTCAGGGGATAAACACGCATGATGATTTTTTCCGTGGTCGCGGCGCTGTTACTTGCCGCGGCGTTGTTGTTCATCGTCCCTTCGTTGTGGCGCCAGCACGGCCGTAAAGGCGTGCAGCGCGACCGTTCCAATCTGGAAATATATAAAGACCAGCTCGCCGAATTGGAGGCCGATCTCAACGCCGGCACCGTCAGCCAGGAACAATTCGAGCACGGCCGCGTGGAATTGGAACGGCGTTTATTGGACGATGTCGCGCAACAGCCCGCGCCGCCACCGGTGATCGACGACAGAGGCGCGGGGCGCGGCGCGGCGATAACCGTGGTTTTATTCATTCCCGTGCTGGCGGTGCTGATCTACCTCATCCAAGGCGCGCCGAATGCCATTTCGCCGGAGCCGATTGCACCGGTGGCGGTAAATGGCAACGGCGCCGAACAGCCCAGCCATGAGATCACCGAGGATCAAATCCAGAGCATGGTTGCGAAACTGGCCGAGCGTATGGAAACCAATCCCAACGATACCGAAGGCTGGCTGATGCTCGGCCGTTCTTACGGCGCGTTAGGCCGTTACGCCGAAGCGGTGGCCGCGTTGGAAAAAGCGGTGGCCTTGCAGCCGGACAGCGCCGACTTGCTGGTGGATTACGCCGACGTGCTGGCCATGTCCAGCGGCGAAACCCTGGATGGCAAACCCGCCGAATTGATCGCGCGCGCTTTGAGCCTCGATCCCAATAATCAAAAAGGCTTGTGGCTGGCGGGCACCGCGGCTTTCGACCGAGGTGATTTCAATACCGCCATCGGTCATTGGGAACACTTGCTGGGGCAGTTGCCGCCCGGCTCGCAAGAAGCCCAGGCCATGACCAATAATATCGCCGAGGCCCGTTCCAAAAGCGGACAAGCCGGTGCTGTAACCGCCCCGACGGCGGCGGACCAACCGGCCGAGATCCAGGGAACCGTGCGCCTCAAGCCGGAATTGGCGGGACGCGCCGCGCCCACCGATACGGTGTTCGTGTTCGCCCGCGCCGTGCAGGGGCCGCGCATGCCGCTGGCCATCGTGCGGGTGCAGGTGAAGGATTTGCCGCTGCAATTCAATTTGAACGATACCCAGGCCGTGACGCCGATGGCGCGTTTGTCCGGTTACACCGAGGTCGTGGTGGGCGCCCGCATCTCCAAGAGCGGCAACGCCATGCCGGAAAGTGGCGACTTGGAGGGTGTCGTCAATGCCGTGCAAGTGGGCAGCAGCGGTATTAATGTGACGATCGATACGGTCGTGCCTTGACCGGCGGATCACGGCCGGCGGTTTCCGCCATGGAGAGTGAAGGCCTATGATCCTGAAAAAAGCGGTTGACCACGGAGGACACGGAGTTCACGGAGAAAAAATCGGGGACTTCACGCCTGGGACGAACTCGCTCAAGCGGCGAGTTCGTCCGATGCTCATCCTGATTCTCCGTGTCCTCCGTGATCTCCGCGGTTTAGGATGAGAGGGATGAAGACTCACCAGTGGGTCGCGGGTTTGGTGGTCGTCCTGTTGATGCTGGGGGGCTGCGGTAAGGCGGCGCCGCCGACCGATAAAGTCGTGCTGGACGAACCTTTTCCGTCTCTCAAGGTGACGAGTCTGGACGGCGAAGTCCTGCCTTTATCGGCGGCACGCGGCAAGCTGGTGGTGCTGAATATCTGGGCGACTTGGTGCGGTCCCTGCCGAAAAGAACTGCCGAGTCTGCAGCGTTTGAGCCAGACCTTGGATGCGCGGCGTTTCGAAGTGCTGGGCGTGGCCTTGGACGAGGACGCGCATGTGGTGCGCGAATACCTCATCGACAAGGGCGTGATCTATCCCAATTGGTTGGACCCGGCTTTGAAGGCGGCGGACGACGTGCTGGGCATAACGGCTTATCCCTATACTTTTTTCATCAGTCCCGAGGGACGCTTATTGGGGCGGGTGGTCGGCCTGGCGGAATGGGACGATCCCAAAGTGATCCACGCCTTGGAAGCGGCGTATCGCGGCGATACCTCGGGTTTGGCGGCTTTGTCCCGGCGTTAAGCGGCGAACCTGCACGTACCGCGGCCAGGTTGCGCGGTGCCGGCTTCTCAGTCCTGGCGCCGCTTGTTACTATTCCGCACCGCCGCTGCGCTCACTAGGGGCAATCACCAGGAGGATGACAATAATGAACACCTTGTTTCGCAGTACACGCAGCAGCGCAATCGCGGCCATGGCGATGGCCTTGTGCGCCGGATGGTTGACCAGCGCCGCGCAGGCGGCGGATCCCAAGAACGGTGCGGCTTTGTATAACCAACACTGCGCGAACTGCCACGGCCAGCGCGGCGCGCCGGTCATGCCCGGCGTGCCCGACTTCTCCCGCCGCGAACGGTTGATGCAATCGGATCTGGATTTGATCAAGGCCATTTCCCGCGGCAAAGGCATGATGCCGGCGTATCAAGGGCTGCTCAGTGAAAACGACATCCTGGATGTCATCTCCCATTTAAGAAACTTGCGGTGAAAATCAGTTTCGGCATGCGCTGGGCCTTGGCCGTGCTGAGCGTGATGCTCAGCGGCGGTTGCAGTTCCTCGGAAAAGGGCGGCGAGCTGGCGGCGAAACCCGCTCTCGCCGCCAGCGTTCCTTTCGAGGTGTTGGAATCGTTCGGGGTCGGCGACGACGTCTACGTCCGTTCCCTCGCCGTCGATACCGCCGCCAACAGCATGTGGGTCGGCACCTCGGTCGGGGTGCATGAAGTCGATTTGACCAGCCGCGATCCGCGCCAGACCTTCACCCGCAAGGAGGGCCTCGCCAATGAATATGTGTTCGCGATCCTGGTGGATAGCCAGGGCAATAAATGGTTCGGCACCAACGGCGGCGGCGTGACCCGTTACCGCGACGGCCAGTGGCAGACTTATTTTCCCATGCATGGCCTGGCCGATTACTGGGTGTATTCCTTCGCCGAGCAGCCGGGCGGCACGCTGTGGATAGGCACTTGGGCCGGCGTCAATCGGCTGGACACGGCGGGCGGCAAGTTCACCACCTACGTCAAAGAGCTGGTCAACGAATGGGTGTACGGCGCCGCGGTGGACGCCCAGCAGCGGGTGTGGTTCGGTACCGAAGGCGGCGTGTCGATGTTCGACGGCAAACAGTGGCGGAGCTGGACTCATGCCGATGGGCTGGGCGCGTCCAACACCGACAATCTGCCCATCAGCCTGAACACCGGGCTCGGCACCCGTTCCCGGCATGACTTGAGCGTGCTGGCCGACGGCGAGCCCAGTTACAACCCCAATTACGTCTTTTCGATGAAAGTGGCGGCGGACAACGCGGTGTGGGCCGGCACCTGGGGCGGCGGGGTCGGCCGCTACGACGGCAAGACCTGGAAAAATTACACCGCTCAGGACGGCTTGGCGGGTAATATCGTCTTCAGTATCGCCCAGGCGCCGGACGGCGCGATGTGGTTCGGCACCAATCAGGGTGTGTCCCGTTTCGACGGTAAACACTGGCAGACCTTGCGGCGCGGCGACGGTTTATTCGCCGACAGCGTTTACACGGTGGCGGTGGCGCCGAACGGTGAAGCCTGGGTGGGCACCCGGCGCGGGGTGTCGCGCATCGGTCCCGCCAGCGCTAAAGAGGTGAGCAAAAAGTGAAGATCGGTGTTAAAGGGATTGCCATCGGCCTGATCGCCGCGAGCGGCGTGCTGGTGGCGGCCTATCAATTCGGCATTCAGCGCCATGCCGATGGCTTGAGCGCCAACGCGGCGGGCACGGCGCAGAATGGCGCCGCGCCCAGTGGTGTCATGCCGGCCAATCACCCCGCGACGGCGGGCGGCGGCGGGTCCGCCGGCGACAATAAATTCGCCCACTTCCGGGTCGGCAATCGCAATGTGAAGAGCATTTACGCCGACGGCGGCGTGGTGTGGATAGGCACCTCGGGCGGGGTGATCCGCTACGATGTCGCGGCGGATAAATACAAGCTGTTCGACAATCAGCTGGACGGCCTGTTGTCCAACGGGGTGTTTCATGTCAGCCGGGTCGGCCAGCGGATGGTGGTGGGCACGTATGGCGGCGGCATGTCGGTGTACGATCCGGCCAAGGACGCCTGGCGCAATTACAATATTCCCGACGGCTTGGCCGACCAGTTCGTCTATGACGTGCAGCAAGTGCGCAACGGTGACGTGTGGATCGCCACCTGGTCCGGCGCCAACCGGGTGCGCGGCGGGGCCTTCGAAGATCCCAGCCAATGGGAAACTTTTACCGTCGAGAACACCGGCGGCGGTCTGCCCAATCCCTGGGTCTATGCACTCGACGAGGGCAAGAACGGCGAGATGTGGTTCGCCACCGAATACGGTCTGGCCCGTTATCAGAACGGCAAATGGGATCATTGGCAACACGCCGACGGTTTAGGTGCGCCCTACGAACAGGTCAAAGAGGCCATCCAATTCACCAGCGATCCCGGCCAGGCCTCGTCCCACCATGCCCAGCAAAAAGTCGAGCAGGGTTTGCAGGACGTCAATGTGGCCTATAATCCCAATTACATCATCTCCCTGGCGGTGACCGACGACGGGGTGGTGTGGTGCGGTACCTGGGGCGGCGGCTTGGCGCGTTTCGACGGCAAAACCTGGCATAATTTCACCACACAGGACGGCTTGCCGGCCAATCACATTTTCATGTTGTACAAGGGGCCGGACGGCCAGTTGTGGGCCGGTACCAGCCGGGGTTTGGCGCGGCTCAATGCCGACGGCAAGGGGTTTACGGTGCTGACCACCAGCGACGGTTTGTTCGCGGATAATGTCTTCTCCATGGCCCACGCCCAGGACGGCAGTGTGTGGGTAGGCAGTTTTGGCGGCGTGGCCCGGCTCAACGGTTTATAGTGCCTCATCTCCCTGTCTAATTGACGCTAGCCTAGGGTTTTTCCTAGATTTTAGCTGTAGTTCCGCGAATTGCCGCCGTTAACCCTGTGGGACCTATGTAGGTTCCGCAGAGAGACATATGCCACAAACATTAGGTATGTATCATCCTTATTCCGCTCGAGGAGCGGCTGATTCTCGTCCTTTCCGAAGCCGGGGCAGGCGGGTATTTGTTGGTTTGACCGCAGCCGCGGTGTCGCCATGAGGAGCCTCGGCACTCGCCTGGCCTTGGTGATTTCGGCGGTGTTGTCCCTGCTGGTGTTGTTCGCGGGTATGTGGCTGGAGCGCCAAGTCACGGAAGCCATGCGGGCCGAAGAGGTGCGTCAAGCCAAATTGCACGCCGGTACCTTGCTGGGAAGTTTGCAGACCTTGATGTTGAATGGCCAAGGTACGCTGGCCCGTTCCTGGCTGGACCGCATGCATGGTGAAGCCGGTATCGTCGATATCGAAGTCTTGCGCCGCGACGGCGTGGAAGCCTTCACCGATTTGTCCACGGTCAACGCCGTCAATGATTATTTGGGCCATCCGCGTTTTCAGCGGGAGCCCTCGTTATCCCGTCATGGACCTGACATGCAGGCCCCGGCCTTCAAGCGGGCTTTGGGCGGGGAGTTGTCGGTGGATTGGGCCACGCCCGGTCAGATGTCCTTGTACATGCCCATCGAACGGCGTGGGGAATGTATCGCCTGCCATGGTTATGAGGATGCGCCCATGCGCGGCGTCTTGAAGCTGGCCTTGTCCACCGTGGCGGCGGAGAACCGCATCGACGCCATGCGCCACCGGGTGTGGGTGATGTCCGCCGGCTTGGTGTTCCTGCTAGGCGTGGCGATGTGGGTGGCTTTGCGGGTCAGCGTGCTGGGACCGATCGCTCACTTGCGGGATGCGATCAAGCGGGTGGGCGAAGGCGACCGCGACGCCAAGTTGCCGGTCGGACGCCGCGATGAATTGGGCGAGGTGTCCGAGGTTTTCAATCGCATGCAGGATCAACTGGTGGCGAGCGAAGTGCGGATCCGCACGGTGATGGACAATGTGCTGGACGCCATCATCACCTTCGATGAAAAAGGCACCATCGAGTCGGCCAATCAGGCGGTACGCAACGTGTTCGCCTGCGGCCCCGAGGAGTTGATCGGTCATGATCTCAAGATGCTGATGCCGGAACCTTACCGTGGCGAATACGAGCGTTTTCTGGCTCATTACATCGAAAGCGGCGAGCCGCGTATTCTTGGGGTCGGCCGCGAGGTGATGGGCCAGCGCAAGGGCGGCGGCATTTTCCCCATGGACTTGGCGGTGAGCGAGATGTGGGTGCACGGCCAGCGTCATTTCATCGGTATCATCCGCGACATCACCGAACGCAAGGAACAGATGGCGGCCATCGAATATCAAGCGCTGCACGACGCTTTGACCGATTTGCCCAACCGTTCCCTGCTCTCCGATCGCCTGCATCAGGCGATCCTGAGCGCGATCCGCGAAAAAACCCCTTTGGCCTTGATCATCATGGATCTCGACCACTTCAAAGAGATCAACGATACCCTCGGCCATCACAACGGCGATTTGATTTTAAAGCAGGTGGCGACGCGGGTGCGCGGCGTGCTGCGTGAATCGGACACCGTGGCCCGCCTCGGCGGCGACGAATTCGCGGTGTTGTTGCCCACCGCGGATTTGATTGACGCTACCCGCATCGCCAAGAAAATCCTGAGCGCCCTCGACCAGCCCTTCGATCTGGAAGGACAGTCCTTCCACGTCGGCGGCAGTCTGGGTATCGCGCTGCTGCCCGAGCATGGCCGCGACGGCACGGCGCTGATGAAGCGCGCCGACGTCGCGATGTACGAGGCCAAGCGCGGCAAGACCGGTTTCGCTTTGTATGACCCGGCGAAAGATCAACACAGTCTGCGCAACCTATCGTTGATGGGTGATTTACGCTCCGCCGTCGAGCAAAACCAGTTGGTGCTCTACTATCAGCCCAAGGTCAATATGCAGACCGGGCGGGTCAGCGGCGTGGAAGCCTTGGTGCGCTGGCAGCATCCGCAACATGGCTTGATGTATCCCGACGACTTCATTCCGCTCGCCGAGCAGGCCGGTTTGATTCGCCAAGTGACGTTGTGGGTGTTGGAAAAAGCCCTGACCCAACACACCGACTGGTTGCAGATGGGCATCGACTTGAGCGTGGCAGTCAATCTGTCGGCGCGCAATCTGCAGGACAACGTGTTCCCCGAAGAAGTGGGCGCGCTACTGCGCGGTTATCACCATACTCAATTATCGCGGCTGCGCTTCGAGATCACCGAAACCGCGATGATGGCCGACCCCAGCCGCGCCGCGGAGATACTCAACGCGCTTGGCGCGATGGGCATCCGGCTGTCGATTGATGATTTCGGCACCGGCTATTCCTCTTTGGCGTATCTCAAGCAATTGCCGGTGGCGGAATTGAAGATCGACAAGTCCTTCGTGATGGGCATGAGCACCGACGACAATGACGCGGTGATCGTGCGTTCGACCATCGACCTCGCTCATAACATCGGCATGCGGGTGGTGGCGGAAGGGGTCGAGGATAAAAAGACTTACGACATGCTGGCCGCGCTGGGCTGCGATGTAGTGCAGGGTTATTTCATCAGCCGGCCGGTGACGCCCGAGGAATTAGTACGCTGGTTGCAAAACCCGCCCTGGGGTTTGCAGGTGTAATCCCCGCAGGTGCCATTCCCCGCTGATCGCGGCGCATAGATACAACAGGCTAAACGAAGATCGCGCTATACGAGGCTATACCTCGTAACGTGCGCCGTGCGCACGGAAAGGCGGCTTACGTGCGCACGCTACGGCTGGCGCCATTTTCTTAATACCCCGCCCGTGTGATTCTCCCTTTGATCTAGCACGGGGAACGCGCAGCGAGGGGTGCCAGCCGGAACAATTTAACGCGCCGGCGCGGCCGGCGCCGTGGTTGCCCAATCGTCGGGCGCGCGGCTCACCGGCCGGAAGATGTCGATCTTGCGAAAATATTGATCGGCTAAATACACCCGCCCGGTTTCATCTACCGCCACCCCGGCCGGCAAATAAAATTTGCCCGGTTTGCTGCTCTCGTCGCGGTTGCCGATGTACATCAGGATCTGGCCCTGCGGGTTGAAGAGCTGGACGTTGCCGAAGGCGGCGTCGGCCACGTAAACCGTGCCCTCGCCGTCGGTGGCGATGCCTTTGGGCCGGGCGAATTGGCCGGGAAAACGCCCCACCTCGCCGAAGGCGGAACGAAAGCCGCCGTCCGGCGCGAAAACTTGTATCCGGAAATTACCGCCGTCCACCACGTAGAGGCTGCCGTCGGGAGCGGTGGCGGCCTGCACCGGCAGATTGAATTGGCCGTTGCCGGTGCCGCGCGCGCCGATGGTTTGCAGCAAGGCGCCGCTGCGCGGATTGAACACTTGGACGTGATGTTGCTCGCTGTCCACGCCGCCCACATCCACCACGTAAAGACGTTGGCCGTCCGGGCTGAGCGCGACACCCGAGGGCCGGCGCAACTCGGCGTCGCTGCCGAGGGTACGGTGGTGTTTACCGTCCGCGCCGTAGACCTGCACCCGCCGCGCGCTGACGTCGGCGACGTAGATTTCGTTATCGGGCGATAAGGCGATGCCGATGGGTTTTTGCAGCCGGCCCGGCTCGCTTTGACCGAATTGGTGGAAACGTTTGCCGGCGATGTCGAACAGCAACACCGCGCGTTGCGCGGTGTCGGTGACGTAGACTCGCCCGCCGCGGGCGGCCACCCCGTAGGGTTTCACCAGGCCTTTGACTTCCTCGCCGCGGCCGGTGGCGAGTTCGCGCCAACGGGCGAAGCCGCTCAACTGCTCGACGTCTTCGTTGATGCGCAGGGTACGTTCGTAGATGAAGCGCGCTGCGTCGGGCGCCGGCGGATAGACGGGCGGCTCAAGCCGCGGGGCGGGCGGAGTGCCGGCGCAGCCGGCCAACAGGCCCAGCACGCATAACGCGACCAGGCCCGGCTTTAGGGCGCCACTAAAAACCCGCTGAAGCCGCGATGGCGGCGTTGGAAATGCGCTCAAAATGCTCATGTACTCCGTGTACACTGCGCTTTTTCGCCCATTTCCGCCTTGCCCTCGCGCCTTGATCGAATTTTTAGAGGCGCCCTTTATTTGATATGGCATGTTTCACACAGGCGATCGGCGCGGGTGCGCAGCAGGAGCTTCACGTCGGGATCGTGAACGTTGTGGCAGGTGGCGCACTCGACTTTACCGTCATAAAGTTTGATGCCGTTGTCGAAACCGTAGGGACTGTCGGGCGTGCGAAAATCCTGGTCGTTGTTGTTGAGGCCGGCATAAGTCATCGAGATCGCGTGATCATTGGTGAGATCGGTGCCGATGTGTTTGATGGCGATGCTGTGCGCCACCCGGCCGTTGTGGCATTTGCCGCAGCTCATTAAATCGTCGGCGCCGTTGAGGCGCAAATGCAGCGCCGCGTCTTTGCTGCTCTGCCAGCCGTCGGGTTTGAACACCGTCATGTCCACACCCATGGTGCCGTCGTGGCAGGACAGGCACAGCAGGCTGATCGGGCTGGGCGTGCGCACCTTGTTGTCGAGGGTGCGGGTATCGTAGGTGTCATAGGCGCCGGTGGCGGGGACGAAACGGTTCCAGCCCGGATTGCCGCCTTGTCCGGCGCTGTCCTGCTCGGGCCGTTCCGGCGGCAGGTGGCAATAAACGCAGGGATTGCCGTAATCGGAGAAGGCTACCCCGGGCATGGCCACCACGCCGGCGCGCTGGTTGAGTCCGGTGAAGTCGTGTTTGGTGCCGAGCAGGGTGCCGGCCAGAGCATGGTGGCCGAGCAACAGCGCGGCGATGAGGCCCGCGGCGACGGCGATACGAGTGGCGAGCGGTGTGCGTTCATGTGAACGCGCCGGTGCGCTGTGCTGTGCTGGGTATGTCACTGCGTGCAGAACCTTTCCGCTTGGTTTTGGCCGGGAACGGCAGCCTGGTTATGACTGGCCCAAGAGTAGCGCAATTCATTTATTTGCGCCACAATGACGCCGCCCACCGTGTGGATGCGGCCCCGGCACGCAACGCATGCGGACGGTCCGGATCACATACGGATGTCTTAACTTCAGCGGAACATCCGGCAATTTCACGATGACTATGCGCGCCGCGGCCCTTGCCGTCTTTACAGCCTTGACTGCGCTGATCGCCGCCCCGGCTTTTGCGGCGGACGGCGCGGCGGTGTACGTCGCCCATTGCCAGGTTTGCCACGGCGATAAAGGCGACGGCAATACCCGCGTGCGGCGGGGTTTGACCACGCCGCCACGCGACTTCACCACCGCGCGGGCGCGCCAGGAATTGAGCCGCGAACGCATGATCGCCTCGATCAGTCACGGCCGGCCCGGCACCGCGATGGTGGGATTCAGCGAACGTTTGTCGAAGGAAGAGATCGCCGCGGTGGCCGATCACATTCGCGCGACTTTTATGGCCGCCAGTGCCGGCCAGGCCAAGGCGCTTCCTGCCAAGCTGGTGTTGGGCGAGCAGTTATACGTGCGCAATTGCGCGGTGTGCCACGGCGACAAGGGCAGCGGCGCGATGTGGACCCAGTCCAGCCTCAACCCGGCGCCGCGGGACTTCACCTCGCCGGCGACCCGCGAAGAATTGAGCCGCGAACGGATGCTCACTTCGGTGACTTTCGGCCGGCCCGGTACGGCGATGATGTCGTTCAGCACCCGGCTGTCTCCCGCCGAGATCGAGACAGTGGTGGATTACGTGCGCGCCACGTTCTTTTTGAAAGAGTCGGCACTGCCACCCGAGCATGCGCAGCGGGTCCAGGCCGACATGGCGCAGCCGTTTCCCAACGAGTTGCGCGGCGACGCGGCTTGGGGCCGCGAATTTTATGAGCGCAATTGCTTCACCTGCCACGGCAAGCAAGGCGACGGCAAAGGGCCGCGTTCGAAATTCATCAATCCCAAGCCGCGTAATTTCCTGGAAACCGATTCGCGTGCGCGGCTGAACCGGCCCGCCCTGTTCGACGCGGTGCGCGACGGCTTGCGCGGCACGGTGATGCCGGCCTGGGGCAAGGTGCTCAGTGAGCAGGAAATTGCCAACGTGGCGGAATACGTGTTCACCGCTTTCGTGCATCCCGCCACGTCCACGCCTCCGGCGGATAAAAAAAAACTGAACGCGCCGTAGGCGTCGATGCCGCGCGGATCGCCCGCGGCAAGCAGGTCTATAACGAACGCTGTTATTTTTGTCACGGCTACAACGGCGACGCCAAGACCTTGGCCGCGAGTTATCTCTCACCCCCGCCGCGCGATTTCACCAAAACCGATCCCGCCAGATTGAGCCGGGAAAAAATGATCGCCGCCGTGCGCGACGGCCGGCCCGGCACAGCGATGAAGAGTTTCTCGACGCTGTTGAACGAGCAGGATATCGCCGCCGTGGTGGACTTCGTCCGCGCCACTTTCATCGTCCAGCGCGGTATCAACACTTATTACCACACCGTTGAAAACGGCTGGCCCAATCATCAGCGTTACGCGGCGGCTTTTCCTTTCGCCTTGGGCGAGATCGCGCTGGATACGCCGTGGGAGAAATTGACCCCGGCCCAGCAGGCGGGCAAGCGTTTGTTCATGGCTAGCTGCATCAGTTGCCACGACCGGGCGCGCGTCAACGACGAAGGCGCGGTATGGGATCCGCGCTCAGTGTCGTTTCCGCGCGGCGGTTACCGCCCGGATGCCGCGCCGAGTAAGCAACTCGACGCGGTGAGCGGAGCGACTCCTTACGCCAAACACGACAAGGCGCCCAAGCTGGAAAAGGCCACGGCGCAGGAACGGCGCGGCGAGCAATTGTTTCAAGCCAATTGCGCGTTCTGCCACGCCGCGGACGGCACCGCGCGCAATTGGATAGGGCGGTTTCTCGAACCTCATCCCCGCGACCTCACCGACCATGCGGCCATGAAGGGCATGGGACGGGCGGAAATCAAAGCGGCGATCCGCGAAGGCGTGGCGGGCACGCCGATGTCGGCATGGAAACAGGTGCTGCCGGATCAAGATATCGATGCCATCGTCGCTTATATCGTGCGGGTGTTCCATCCGCTGCCGGCGGCTCCCGCTCAGTCCGGGGGCAAGCAGCGCTGATATTCGCGCTTTCGCTTTGCGGCCGCGGTCCTTATCATCGTATATAGATTGAATGACCAGCGAGGCGGTTGAGAGATGATCAAGGCAGGTATCGTGGGGGGCACCGGTTACACCGGCGTCGAGTTGTTGCGTTTGCTGGCCGGCCACCCGCAGGTGATGTTGACGGCGATTACCTCGCGTTCCGAGGCGGGCATGGCGGTCAGCGAGATGTTCCCCAATCTGCGCGGCCATGTGGCGCTGACATTCAGCGAACCCGATCCGGTGGCGCTGCGCGGCTGCGACGTAGTGTTTTTCGCCACGCCCAACGGCACGGCGATGACCATGGCCCGTGAACTGCTGGAGGCGGGCGTGCGGGTGATTGATCTCGCCGCCGATTTCCGCTTGACTGACCCGGCGCTGTGGGAGCAATGGTACGGCAGTCCCCACGCCTGCCCCGACTTGCTCGACGAGGCGGTGTACGGCCTGCCAGAAGTGAATCGCGCCGCATTGCGCGGCGCGCGGCTGGTGGCCAATCCCGGCTGTTATCCCACCGCGGTGACCTTGGGTTTTTTGCCTTTGCTCGAGGCGGGCGTGATCGAACCGACCCATCTCATCGCCGACGCCAAATCCGGCGTGAGCGGTGCCGGGCGCAAGGCCAGCGTCGGCAGTTTGTTGTGCGAGGCCGGCGACAACTTCAAAGCTTACGGCGTAGCAGGTCATCGCCATTGGCCGGAAATTCGGCAAAACCTCGGCCAGGTCGGCGGCGGCGAGATTGGGCTGACATTCGTGCCGCATCTCGTTCCGATGATTCGCGGTATTCACGCCACGTTGTACGGCCGTTTGACGCGCGAGGTGGATTTGCAAACCTTGTTCGCGGAGCGTTACGCCGGCGAGCCTTTCGTCGATGTCATGCCCGCCGGCGCTCATCCGGAAACCCGCAGCGTGCGGGGCGCCAATCTGTGCCGACTCTCCGTGCACCGGCCGCAGGGCGGTGATATGGTGGTGGTGTTGTCGGTGATCGACAATCTGGTCAAAGGCGCCGCCGGTCAGGCGGTACAGAATATGAATATCCTGTTTGGTCTGGAGGAGACCGCGGGCTTGACGGGGATCGCCCTGCTGCCGTGAAACGGCGCGGATTCCCGCAGGCCTCGCCGCCGCTTGGCGGTGAGGATACCCCGCCACAAAATCCACGTGATGTTTCGTAACGCTCGGCAATGGGTAGTGAAGGTGCATCGGCCGTGGCGCAAACGGCTGATGCTGGCCGCGCTGGTGCTGGGTCTGCCGCTGGTGCTGTGGGGCGTGTTCGATTACGGCCGCTACCGAGCCGGCTTCGACAGTGGCGAAGCGGGGCGTATGCGCGCCGATCTGCTCGACACTATCCAATCCCTGCGCGAAACCAACGAGTTGTTACGCCAGCAGACGGTCACCATGGAACGGGCCAGGGATATCGACCGCCAGGCCTATGCCGAGGTCGACACCAATCTGGTGACGCTGCAGAAGGAGGTCCTCGATCTCAAGGAAGAAGTGGCGTTTTACCGGTCCATCGTCGCCCCGAACAAGGCCGTTTCCGGCGTGCGCGTGCAGAGTTTGCAGCTCAAGGCCAACGGCGGCAACCGCGGCTATAGCTACAAACTGGTGCTGGCGCAAATGGGTGCGGACGCCAAACCGGCCAAAGGGCGGGCCAAGATCGTGGTTCAAGGTTTGCTGGGCCAGACACAATCGGAATTTTCCTTGGACAAGGCCGGGCAGAGCAGCGCCGGCTATTTTTTTCAATTTAAATATTTCGATGAATCCGAGGGGGATCTCGTGCTCCCCGAGGCCTTCGTGCCGACCCGGGTGGTGGTGGAAGTACTCACCGAGTCGCCGACGCGGGATCGTAGCGAGGCCGTTTATTCCTGGCGGGAGCTGACGAGCTGAGGCAAACGGCGTTACGGGATAAATTAACCTGAAAAAGGCCATTGACCATGGAGGGCACGGAGAAAAACCAAGGACTCCACACCTGGACGAGGTCACCCACAGGTGAGCTCGCTCCATATCGCGATATCCTGCGCTGACGGCCTGGCCCGTGGTACTGTGTATGCACAGTCGGCTGAGGGTGCTGCCTTGGAACTCCAGCTGGATAAAGGGAACGGTATGCTGGTTTGCCTGACTAAGATGAGGTACAGCCAAATTCTCACCGCTGCCGGCGTTGTACCGCCCGGCGGCGCGGAATGCTGAAAAAATCCGGGCGGTGGACCGATAAAGTTGATGGGCCAGGTAGGAAAAGTGATAATGCCGGCCATTGCGGTTTTAAATGTGGGAGAAATCTTATGAGCGTACAGGCTCTCGAAGTACAGGCACCCTTGGTCTTCACCGAGGCCGCCGCCCGCAAGGTGCAGGCCTTGATTGAAGAAGAGGGCAATAGTGCGCTGAAGCTGCGGGTGTTCATTTCCGGCGGCGGCTGTTCCGGTTTCCAGTACGGCTTCACCTTCGACGAAGTCATCAATGACGGCGACACCGCCGTCGAGCAGTGCGGCGTCACCCTGTTGATCGACCCCATGAGCTTCCAATACCTGGTGGGCGCCGAGATCGACTACACCGAGGGCTTGCAGGGCGAACAGTTCGTCATCCGCAACCCCAACGCGCAGACCACCTGCGGTTGCGGTTCGTCCTTTTCGGTGTGAGATTGCCAGCCTGATTTGACCGGCCGGTCGATCAGCGAGGGGCGGGCTTCCGTGGGAGGTCCGCCCCTTCGTGATTTTTGTTATTCTAAAAACCGCGTGTCCATTTTCGATTGGTAGTGTAATGAACGAGTACGTGCCCGGGCTGGAAGGCGTGCCAGCCACCAAATCCAATATTTCCTTCATCGACGGTGAAAAGGGCGTACTCGCTTATCGCGGTTATCCCATCGAACAATTGGCGGAACACAGTACTTTCGAAGAAACCGCGCTGCTATTGCTGGACGGGCAGCTGCCGGTCGCGGCGGAGCTGGCGGCCTTCGATGCGGAGCTGCGCAATAACCGCCGGGTGAAATACAACATCGCCGCCATCATGAAGAGCCTGCCGGCCACCGGCCACCCCATGGAGATGTTGCAGACCGCGGTGGCGAGTCTCGGCATGTTTTATCCCGGTTCCGAACGCTTGACCGGTCCCAATGCCTGGCAGGACCTCGATTACATCCACGGCATGTCGGTGAAGATCATCGCCCGTATGGCGACCCTAGTGGCGATGTGGGAGCACATTCGCAACGGTTACGACCCCATCGCGCCGCGCACCGACCTCACCTACGCGCAAAACTTTTTGTACATGATGAACGGCCGCGAACCGGACCCGCTGATCGCCAAGATGTTCGACACCTGTCTGGTGCTGCACGCCGAGCACACCATCAATGCCTCGACCTTCGCCGCGCTGGTGGCGGGTTCGACGCTGGCCACGCCCAGCGCGGTGGTGGCCTCCGCCGTCGGCACCTTGTTCGGGCCCTTGCACGGCGGCGCCAACGAGCGGGTGGTGGAAATGCTGGAAGAGATCGGTTCTCCCGAAAAGGTGAAACTCTGGCTGGACGCCAAGCTGGCGGCTAAGGAGAAGATCTGGGGCATGGGTCATCGCGAGTACAAAGTGAAAGACCCGCGCGCGGTGATTTTGCAGCGGCTGGTGGAGAAACTGGCGGAGCACCGCGGCGGCAAGATGAGTCGCTTGTTCGATACCGCGCTGGCCTTGGAAGAGGCGGCGTCGGCGCGGCTGGCGGAGAAGGGGGTGTACCCCAACGTCGATTACTACTCCGGTATTTTGTACGCGGAGATGGGTTTCCCCACTGATCAATTCACCTCGATCTTCGCCGTGGCGCGCGCCGCTGGCTGGCTGGCCCACTGGCGCGAACAGTTGCGCTATAACCGTATCTTCCGGCCGACCCAGATGTATACCGGCGAGGGTCTGCGGCATTACCAGCCGATCACGGATAGGCAGTAGCAAGGCTCAAATTACAAGCAGCAAGAATTTTCCAGTTGCATCATCCCCGGCAAGTTATAGTCTTGCTACTTGCTACTTGCTACTTGCTACTTGCTACTTGCTACTGCTTGGAATATATCCCCCCCAACACCACCGCGCGCCGCGCGCCGGTCACGCTGGGAATATTGCCCGGTAAGCCGAGCAGGGTTTGCCGCGCCAGCCAGGCGAAGGCCAGGCCTTCCACCCATTCGGGCGGTATGCTGAAGGCGATCGTCGATTCCACCGGGCGCGGCGCCAGCAGGCTGGCGAGCCGGGTCATCAAGGTTTTGTTGTAGGCACCGCCGCCACAGATTAGTACGCGTTGGGTGACTGGGGCGTGTTCATTGATCGCCTCGGTGAGGGTGACGGCGGTGAGTTCGCAGAGGGTGGCCTGTACATCCGCCGGTGCGATACTTGAAGCCAGGCGCGAAAGAGCAGTGTTCAACCACGCAGGATGGAAGTATTCTCGCCCCGTGCTTTTCGGTGGCTGGCGGCTGAAATAGGCATCGTCCAACAGCATTTCCAACAAAGCGGCATGTGCTTGCCCGGTGGCGGCCCAGCAGCCGTCCTCGTCCAGATCTTCACCGCGATGAGTTTTGATCCAGTAATCCATCAAGGCGTTGCCGGGACCGGTATCAAACCCGCGCACCGCTTGGTCTTCCGCGCGCGGTAGCACGGTGATGTTGGCGATGCCGCCGATGTTCGCGACGACGCGGTCTTCATGGGCAGCGCGGAACACCGCCTGGTGAAAGGCGGGCACCAGCGGCGCGCCTTGGCCGCCGGCGGCGATGTCGCGGCGACGGAAGTCGGCGACGGTAGTGATGCCGGTGAGTTCGGCGATGAGATTCGGATCGCCGATTTGTACGCTGGTAGGGGTGTCGCCGTCGGGACAGTGATAAATGGTTTGACCGTGGCTGCCGATGGCGCGGATGTCGCGTGCCGCCATGCCGCTCTCGCGCAGCAAGGCCTGCACCGTTTCGGCGAACAGGCGGCCCATGCGCGCATCCAATTCGCCGATCCGCGCCACGGTCGTGTTCTCGCCATGGTTCACCGCCAGCAATCGCGCGCGCAGTTCGGTGGGGATGGACTGGCCGTGGTGGGCACGCAGGGTGGGTACGCCGCTGCTGAACTCGACGAGCACGGCATCGACGGCGTCCATGCTGGTGCCGGACATCAGGCCGATGTAGTGTCCGTTCATCGCGGGGATCCTTAGTGCGGAGACTATTTAGTCTAATTAGTCTAACGGCGCCGGCCGTCGCGTGGCAGCGCGGCGGCCGGTGGAGAGATCAGCGATCGTTGGCGGCGACCACGCCGTTTTTGTTCGACTCGAGCTGGGCCAAGGTGGCCCGGCTTTTGGTAAGAAAGTCTTGTTTGTATTTAGCCGCGATGGGCGCCGCATCGGGGAATTGCACCTTGAGCGGATTGCGATGTAAGCCGTCGACGCGGAATTCATAATGCAAATGGGGGCCGGTGGCGAGGCCGGTCATGCCCACGTAGCCGATGGTCTGGCCTTGGCGGACCGTGCTGCCGTTGCGGATACCCTTACCGAAGCGCGACATATGGCCGTAAAGAGTGCTATAGCGGCGGCCGTGTTGCAGCTCGACGACTTTGCCGTAGCCGCCTTTGATGCCGACGAAGCTGACCCGGCCGTCACCGGTGGCCTTGATGGGCGTGCCGGTGGGCGAGGCGTAGTCCACGCCTTTGTGGGCGCGGATGCGGTTGAGCACCGGGTGAAAGCGGCCCATGCTGAAGCCGGAGCTGATGCGGGAGAAATCCACCGGCGTGCGCAAAAAGGCCTTGCGCATGCTGTCGCCGTCGGGGGTGTAGTAATTGGTCAAGCCGGACGGGTCGGTGTAGCGCACGGCCTTGAAGGTTTCGCCGCGGTTGATGAATTCGGCGGCGAGGATGTCGCCGTGGCGCAGGCGCTCGCCGTCGACGTAGAGGTCGTCGTAGACCACGCTGAAGCGGTCGCCGTCGCGGATGTCCAGGGCGAAGTCGATGTCCCAGCCGAAGATGCCCGCCAGTTGCATGGTGAGGCTGTCGGACATGCCGGCGTCTTGGGCGGCCTCGAACAGCGAACTGCTGATTACCCCGGCGGAATGCACCACGCGCCGTTCGATGGGGCGTTCGATCAGGCTGGTCTGATAGCCGTCGTTGCCGCTCCATACCCGCAGCGAGCGGGTGGGATCGATGTCGTACATCAGCTCCATCAATTGGGATTGTTCGGCCAGCTTGAATTTGATGATCTCGCCGGGGTGCAGCCGTTTGAGGGTCGCGGTTTCGTCGCCGAGGGACAGGATGGTATGCAGTAATTGCGGATTCAAGTCCAGCCGCGAAAAGATGTCCGAGAGGGTGTCGCCGCTTTTCACTTTAATGGTGTGCCAGCGTTCTTCCTCGACCGGCGCCTCTAGGCTGGCGAGCGGCGCCTGCGTATCGGATTCGGGCGCGGGAAGGGCGAGGTCTTGGTCCGTACCCCAAAAGCCGGAGGACTGTCCCGCTGTATTGGCGCGGGTGGCGACGGCATCGCTGGAACGGACACTTAAAAAAAGGCCGGCCATGACCAGCAATATTCCGAGCAGCAACCAGTGCGTGTGGGTAATGGAGGAGGTTTGCGTTATTCTGGCTTGTGTCATGGTGATCCGTCCCAACAAAAAACTCGACTCAGGGCTTTGCACCCTCTAGCCCTGCTAAGGTAGCCCGGGGTGCGTATTACGTCAATGTTGAAATGCCTCGGCATGGCCATGGTTGAGACGCATGATAAGACGAACTCGCCCCCCGGGATTGAGATGCGGTTGGCAAATCCTGGCCGCAACCAACCGCTGCCACGGTGGCCAGTCATGTGCCGCGCCTCACGCAGTTGCGGCCATCGGCCTTGGCCTGGTAAAGCGCTTGATCGGCGGCTTTGATGAGATCTTCGTAACGGCTCATGGTCGGCTGCCATTCGGCGATGCCGACGCTGGCGGTAACCCGAATGTCGATTTCATTGTGGTGAACCGGGATATCGGCCAGGCGCCGGCATAATCGTTCGGCGACGATGTAGGCGCCTTCGATGTCGGTAGCCGGTAACACCGCGACGAATTCCTCGCCGCCGTAACGTCCCAGGGCATCAATTTGACGCAGACTTTCATTTAAGAAGGTGGACGTGATACGCAGCACGTCATCGCCGGCGAGGTGGCCGTAGGTGTCGTTGATCTCCTTGAAACGATCGAGGTCGATGAAGGCCAGCGATAGCGTACCGCCATAACGCTGGACGCGCTGGCATTCCTTCATGATGACTTCTTCTATGCAACGGCGGTTGTAAATGCCGGTGAGGCCGTCGCGGTTGCTGGCTTCCGCCAGGGATGTCATGGCCTCTTTCATCATTTTTTGGTAAACGGCGGTGTCGGTCACGTCGATGAGGGTGACGCAGACCTGTTGCACCTCGCCCGCCGGATCTTTGAGCGGAATGAACGTGCAGTCTTGATACA
The DNA here is from genome assembly GCA_919903055.1 of Gammaproteobacteria bacterium. GTDB lineage: Bacteria > Pseudomonadota > Gammaproteobacteria > DRLM01 > DRLM01 > CAKKSB01. The sequence goes on from CAKKSB010000081.1 coordinate 46,062, forward strand.
TGTACTCGACGCCGCCGGTGACCGGACGGTGGTGGCGGAATTTGAACAGGTAGGGTCGCTGTTCCCAACTGGTGAACGCGAAATTTTTCAGGATGAAAACGCTGTTGATTTTGTGATAAAGAATCTTGTGGGGCAGTTCGTCAAAAAACTGAAAGAGATTTTTACACAGGACGCTGGCGGACGCCACGCCGCTGTGACTTTCCATGAAGCGGTTCCACAAGGTGCATTCCATATTGCGGTTGACCGCGAAGATGCCGATGTTGATCCGGTCGATCAGGAAATCCAGCAATGACGTGACGGCGGGTGGCAGGGCGTCCATGCAAATTAAATCGCCTCGATAAAGTAATTCAGCGAGTCGGCGAGGGCGGTGATGGCGTCTTCAGCCAGCATGATGATGAGGTGGCTTTTGAATTTGTGTTGTTCGAGACTGAAATTGACTTCGACCTGCAACGCGTAGGCCCACGGCAGGGTGTCCGGGCTTAACAGTTGGCTGGAAACCACGTTGGAGGCCATGAGCGAGGGCGCGGAAAAACTTAAATCAGCGCCCAGTTGTTCGGCGATGCCGTTGAGGCAGGCACCCACCAGAATATTACTGATGTCGAACAGCAGCTCTTTTTCCGTTTCGGTATCCAGGGTCTGATGACCCATCAAGGTGGCCAGATCACGGCAACCTTCCGAGGAAAACAAGGTGAGCGCTTCGCCGCAGAGCTTGTTGTAAAAAGACTGCCGCACCGCGGTGATTTGTTGGGTGTCACCGACGATTTCGGCGATGCATTGGGATGCTTGCGCCGAGTTGATGAGACGGATGCGGGGAACCGACAGCCGCACGAACGAATTGAGGACGCGGGCGAGCGAATCACCCGCTTGGCCCATGGCGATGTTGACGATTTCCTGCAGAGCATCGATTTGCTCTATGGACAGGTTGGCGTTATTCATCGTCATAGCAGCCCGTGCTCCTTGAGCACATGCAATACTTCATCTGCTTTAACCGGTTTTTTTAAGAACGCCATCGCGCCCAACTCCTTGACGCGTTCTTGCGCCTTGGGCTGCACATCGGCGGAAATCACGATGACAAAGGCATTGAATCCCTCGCGTTTGAGGGCTTCGAGCACCTCGAAGCCATCCATGACGGGCATGGTCAAATCGAGGAAAATGACATGCGCTTTGCCTTCCCGGTACAGCGCAAGGGCTTCTTGGCCGTTGCTGGCTTGATGAATTTCCACATTCCAATCCGCCGGCAGGGATTTAATGACCAATTTGCGCGACATGCCGGAATCGTCTACAACGAGAACGGGAGTTGCCATCCTATCTAGCCCTCCAAGCGAGCCGAGTTTCCTTATACCTGGAACATAACGGCGCCGGGTTTTTAAACATTAATGAGCCGGCAGGGTTGGAGCGCGAACGCGGTCGTCGGCTTGTGATAAGCTTCTGCACCCTCGTAACTGCTTGGGAGTATTGGATGAAATCGATGGCCGAGGCCTTGGAGATTGTCGGCAAGGGAGTAGAGGAAATCCTGGTTCCCGCCGAATTCGCCGAAAAATTGAAGTTACCACGCCCGCTACGGGTAAAAGCGGGATTCGACCCCACGGCGCCCGATCTCCACCTTGGGCATGCGGTACTGCTCAATAAAATGAGGCAGTTTCAGGATCTTGGGCATGAAGTGGTGTTTTTGATCGGCGATTTTACCGGCATGATCGGCGATCCGAGCGGCAAGAGCGTCACCCGCCGGCCGTTGACCCGCGATGAAGTGATCGAGAATGCCCGTACTTATGAGGCTCAAATTTATAAGATTCTCAATCCCGAAAAGACGACGGTGATGTTCAACTCCAGTTGGATGGGTGAAATGAAATCCGCGGACCTTATTCAATTGGCCGCCAAGCAGACCGTGGCGCGCATGCTGGAGCGGGACGACTTTCACAAGCGTTACCACGGGGGGCAGCCTATCGCCATCCATGAGTTTCTTTATCCGCTGATTCAAGGCTACGACTCGGTGGCTCTGCGGGCCGACGTCGAATTGGGCGGTACCGATCAAAAATTCAATATGCTGGTGGGGCGTGAATTGCAGAAGCAATACGGCCAACCGCCGCAAGTGGTGATGACCATGCCCATCCTGGAAGGGTTGGATGGGGTGCAAAAGATGTCCAAATCCTTGGGCAACTATATAGGCGTTAATGAGCAGTCCGAGGAAATGTTCGGCAAGTTGATGTCCATCTCGGATGGATTGATGTGGCGGTATTTCGAGCTGTTGAGCTTCGAGACGCCCGCTACCTTGGCGAATTGGCGCCGTGAAATCGCGGAAGGCGCCAATCCACGCGACGTGAAATTTCGTCTCGCCCTGGAATTGGTCGGTCGGTTTCATGGTGAGGGAGCGGCGCAAAAAGCGCATGAGGCTTTCATTGCCCGCTTTCAGCGCGGCGCCATGCCCGATGAAATGGAGGAAATCACTTTGATCGCGCCGGGTGACGGCTATCCGATCGCCAATTTGCTTAAGGATGCCGGTTTGGTGTCGAGTACATCCGAAGCCTTACGCATGATCGGTCAGGGCGCAGTGCGCATGGACGGCGAGCGAGTCGATGACCGCGGACTGCAACTCGCCAGAAATACCCAAGTAATAGTGCAAGTCGGCAAGCGCCGATTCGCTCGCGTGACAATAATGTGAACTATTTGTTTAATTTAAGTGTTGACGGTCGGTTTTCGCTGCGTATAATGCGCACCTCACTCAGGTGAGACGGCGCAGGCGGAAACGCCGAAGAGAACTAAAAAGCTCTTTGCCGAAGTAAAAATTAAGATGTTGACGACTCTATTCTGTCGCGTATAATGCGCGCCTCACTCAGGTGAGACGGCAAAGCGGAAACGCGAGAAGAACCAAAAAGTTCTTCGCCGAAGTAGAAAAGAAGATGTTGACGAAAGATTAAACGGCGGTATAATGGCCGCCCTCGGTTGAGGCAAGACTTCAACCTGCTCTTTAAAAACTTGAGAACTAAACAATTTGTGTGGGTGCTTGCGGGGTTGAAAGCTCGCAACAAAACCCGCGACAAAGGCTTCGCAAGAGGTCGAGTCGCAAACAGGATTGGTTGCCCATAAAGCAACCGCAGCAATTAAACTGAAGAGTTTGATCCTGGCTCAGATTGAACGCTGGCGGCATGCCTAACACATGCAAGTCGAACGG
>CAKKSB010000082.1 GCA_919903055.1 Gammaproteobacteria bacterium
TGTGCGGTCTCTCGCGTTCGGTCATCTCGCACCGTAGAGGGACTTCTTGATTTCGTTCGCCGCAGCCTCGCGACATCGCTCGTGCGCGTAGCAGTAACCGTGGCGCGTGCGGATCTCAACCGCGTGCTCCACCCCACGCACCACATCACCGCACCCCAGGCACATGACATCAGTGTGCGGATCGCCGGGCCTCACGCGCACCACCTGCGTCTCGCGTCGCGGTCCTGGTGCCATAGGTACGCATCTCGGCTCTGGGGCCGCAGGCCACTGCTCCTCGTCAAGTTGGCGGTACTCGACGGTTTGATTAGATGCGTTGGCCCGCTCAATCCCCTGCTTCATACCTGCAGTAACGCCGAGGTTCGTGTAGACGACGCACGCCTCAGCCAGCGCACCCCAGACGAACCCAGCCTCAAGCCCAATCTCGCGCTCGTCCGGAATGTCGTCATCGAGGCAGCCCACGAGCGCGTAGAGTAATGACGAGAACGGCGTCTCGCCTCGACAAAAACAATCACGCATGCAACACGCCAAAAAATAATGCGCGTTTTCGCCCCCCAAGGACCGATAAGGACTCTCAACGACCACGCGCCTCACGTTTGCGCCTTCCGACGAGCCCAGCTAGCTCGAGCCGCCGCCTTCCAAGCCTCGCTCTTAGGAACACCTCGACGTTGCGCCGACATTTTTGCCCTTGCTTCTGGGGTGTGTGCCGGCCTTTCGCGTTGTTTCGGAGTTGCTCTACTACGTGAAGAGGACGAGGCACACCTTTACGTTGAGCACTTAGCAGAGCGCGTGTCGCTTCGGAAACGACGCGACCTTTACCCGCAATAGACAGTTTGGCTCGATGCTCGACCGATATGATTTTGCCTTTCATTGCTGACGCGCAACGCGCACGACTAACCGGATCACTCCACTGCTGCCGGGCACATTCGGCTAGGTGGGCCCTGGCTTCAGGAGTCATCTGCGCGCGTGCTGATCTACTGAGTCTCTCTCTTGTCTCGGTTGATGGTACCCACCCGAGCGCACCATCTCCGCCTCGCGTTACGTTATACCCGCGACCGTCGCTGACATGCGACCGTTCTTGTTGTATCAGTAATTGCTCTAGTTTCTTCAAATCCTCAAACGACATGGCGCTTGCTATTGCCTCGATCGTGAACGATTCGGTGCCATACTTTCGCATTGCTCGGTACAGCGGGGTCTTTGCGGTTCGACTCGCGGATACGTGATCGTTCCAGCGCTTCCGTAAAGAGCGTGTCGTTATCCCGACGTAGATCTTCCCATTGGTTCGGTTGGTTATGAGATACGCAGTGCGGCGTTTCACGACGCCTTCCCCTCGCCAGCGTAGTGGCTCTCGACGATGACGACGACGACTAGCTTCACAGCATCCCCTTGCACACCGAGCAGGTGACACTCGACTCGTCTGCCGTGTTCGACGCGTTACCCGCGCCGCATCGAGACTTCCACGCGACCCCGTCGGCAAAAGCGTGCACGACGACCTCGTCAATCTCCTGGCTCTCCTCGTAGAGAGGCGTCCGCACCAGCTCGGCGGCGCACATGAAACCATCCACGTCGGCAGCAGTAGAACCGGCAGAGTGGCCGCGCTCCTCGGCGCGACGAACCATCGCCGCGGCCTCGATGAGGCTGGGGGCGACCACGAGAAGCTCCTCTCGCTCGGTCGTGGTGATCTTCCACACCGAGAGGGCGCTCTCGCGAAACGCCTTTCGCGTCGAGGGGGTCGTCGCCGGTGCGTTCTGCGACCCGTGGAGCCGACGCAACTCGCGCACCGCCCAGGTCAGCAAATGATCGCCTGGTCGGCCCCCGTGCTCGTTCGCCAGCTCTTGCAGTGCCTGCATCGCGAGTCGGTTCCTCTCCTCCCCTTGCTGCTGCCAGGTCTCGCACGCCGGGGCCGGCGGTGCCACGTCTGCCGCTTCCTCATTCGGATCGGAGCAGCGGAGCATTTGCACCGCCCAACCCGCCCGCTCGAGGGTCTGGAAGACCGCCGACTTCCCGGTGCCCTGCGCACCCCGCACTGACACCCTGAGCTGTTTCTGCGGCTTCTGCGGCTCGATCATGCGACCACCTTCGTCAAAGCTCGCGAATGGTGGTGAGGGGTTGCGTAGCGGCCCACTGGCCGAACCCAACACCAATAAATATTGGTAAAACATGTTCGTTACGCAGTGTGGTAACTGTTGCCTCAGTCAGAGGGTATGCGACCGCCAAGACCCACGCAGAAAGATTAATATAACTGCGGTAGAGATTAATCTGCCGAAGTATGTCACCAACCCCCACCTCGCCAATCTTGACCTCTACGCCGACGGTCCCGTCGTCGGTGTAATGCTCGCGGTGGGCTTCGACTCGTCCGGAGGCTTCGTGATATTTACTGCCCTCTTCGGTCACGGTGCAGCATGCGTGTACTAGCACATCAACAAACCCGATCGTCGTCTGGTACTGTCCGATCCCCTTGTTAATCGCCACCTCGAGACTCGCGCCAGCGGGCGCGTAAGTTCGAGTAGTGCGATACTCAAAGCGCACACCGGACTCGCCGTAGTAACCGTGTCTTGTCTTTTGATCTCCGACGGCGGCTTCGGAGGAAGACAGGCTGCCACAACACCAGCCTGTCGCTCCGGGCACGCTAGGTACTGGCATGCCAAGTCGTGCCAGGGGTTCTTCTTATCAGGATCGGCGAAACCGAGAGCCGCTAAGAGTGTTCTGTCGCGACTGCTCATGCTGCCACCTTCTCCTCGGGTTCCCACGGGATGAGGACGCCATTGCTATTTTCGACCATCTGCGCCTCCTTGAACCAAAAACGCATGAGTGCCGGCTCGGCTCGCACTGTCACGTCGGGGACGTAGACCCTCATCGACTCGACCATCAGGCGCGACATCTCGCGGGCTGCGGGATCGGCCTTCCAGCGCGGGGTCTCGGCGAAGATCTCGTCGTGGGCAAATAGGATTGGCCTCGTGCCCCACAGCGGCGACTCCGACTGCGTGTAGCACGCTCGAATCACGCGGCGCCAAGCGTACTTGCCTCCGTCAGCGTTGAGGCTCTGAAAGTTCGTGTTGGCCCCGTCGGTGAAGCCGAGACCGCCTCGCACTCTGTCGACTGGTCCAAAGGCCGCGATCTCACCATACGTCTCCACCTGCCACTTCACCCAGCTGAAGTACTCGCGGATCTCGGGAAACTCGGCAAACCATGCTGGCTTGATCACGTACTCGCAGACCTCGACGCACGCCTTGCAAGCTGGGGGGCAAGGCCGTCGCTTCCACTCGGTGATCTTCTCCGTGCCGCACCGCTGTGCGCCGCCCAGCAGAATGCAGAACCTGACGCCGGGATACTCCTTGCCGTCGGGCGCCTTGGTCGACCCGTTGGCCGAGGAGCGCTGATTGAGTACCAGCTTAGCGGCCCCCATGCCGCCCGGTAGACCGAAATTGCACTGACCGACCACGACGGGCTTACCTCCGTCGCGAACTAACACAAATCCGCTCGGCACGGTGAGGCAGTAAACAGCGCCGATGTAAGGGACCGCCGTGTTACCCACGCTACCACCCCTACTGTCGCGCTTGGCCTTCACAGACAGTGTGTAGTTGTAATCGATCGACTTCGCGGAGAGACTGGGCTTGTGCTCCTGCGCCTTCCTGTCCGTAATTGATGCGAGCGCTTGAAGCACATCAATATTCTTTCGCAACGAGGAGCTGTACAAGTACCCTTGCATGTCCTCTGGTTGGTGTGCGTCCCAGTGTCGAGCCTCATCCAGCACAACCTCGCGCAGCCTCGACGTGAGCCTCAGCCACCACCAAGGAAGTGTCTTATCCGCGTCCAGCAGCCCCTTAACCGCCGCCGCCAGAGGGGCCGCCAAGTAAAAATAGGTCGTGTCTTGATGCTCTCCGTTAGGGTACACCCGCAACTCAAACTCACCGTCTCGAAGCAAAGAGTATAACTGCTCAATCTTTCGCTGCTTGCTAAACCCCAGACGAATTACACTACCGCTGTAATTACCATCCGCCTGCGTCGCAACTGCCAAGCGAAGCAGTCGCTCATCTGCCTCGACGTCGCCGCCCGCCATACCTGCATTGTAGAAACTGCGCTGGGGCCCGAAGTGTCGCGCCTCCACCACGTCAAGCTTGCTCGTCCACCCACAGACCAGCATGCGATGGTCTGGCGTCACACGAAGATCGATGCTTTCGTTCTTGAGATGAACGAGCCCCTCGCTCGCTTGCCGCACAGTCAAGTGCGTAGGTTTCGTCCACACAATCTTCATAGAGGGGGGCTCGCCCGAGTAGTACTCTCCCAGATCAGGCGAGCTGTGCACGAGCCCGCGATTGCGAGCCGATGTGCGGCAGCTACGAGAGCAATACTTGCCTCCCCTGCGACGCACTTCGCTAGGCTTCACTCCGAACTTTTCACCACATAACTGGCACGACACCCACAGCCTGCCGGCCTCGACCACGGGGGCGCCGGGGACCGCGCTGGCGACCTCATCCTCGTAAGTGAGTGCCGAAACTTTGATCCACCCTCGCCGCGTCAGAATTTCAGTATCCGGATGAAAGCACGGCTTCGCTCCCTGACGAGCATCCTTGGCCTGCTTGTCTCCAGCCTTAAGCAGCACCTTCATCTCGTCGAGGCTCTTGCCCACAAGCCGACCGCCCAGCGATGAGTGCAGCGCACCAGGATCGCCAGTCGAGTTGATGATATCGCGCATGCTCGAGTAGCCGAACAGCCAGTAGCAGACTTGGGCCAGCGCACACAGCTCAATGGCTGCGTAGTCGACCGACAGGAAGTAGTACCCATCCCGCGCCTGTATGCAGTCCCGGACGCCGTGCTTGCGGGGAAACGTCTGCGACGGGTCCTCGTAGGAGGTGCGACCGGAGGCCACCAGCACGTTCGGCTTCAGGGTGATCGGTCGGTCGTAGCCCTGGCGCATCCAGGGGATGTACGTCTGCCGAATCTTCTCCCATGGGTTCTCGGCGTACTCGGCGAGGGCCTCGTCGCCGGACTCGACCAGCGCGTCGCGCGTGGTGGAGATCCCGCCGCTCGGGGTGAGCAGATTCTCGACGGCGAGCGAGGTCGACAGATCGAGTCCGGTGCCGTCGCAGCCGCCGAGCTTGCGCGCGCAGACCACCGTGGCGCCGGCCCCCTTGGGTGAGGGCACGCGCCCCCAGCCTCGGCACATGACGCACTGGCTGCGGGGATCGACGCCGTACGCCAGCGCCACCGCGCGCTTGACGGCGACCGTGTCCTCGGTGCCGTCGCGGCGAAGGAAGCCCAGCTTCGTGAACTTGGCGACCGAGGCCGCGTGCGCAGCGTCGGCTCGGGCCGCCAGCGCCTCGGTGCGCTCGCGGCTCGAGCGGAAGCCCCACATCGCCCCCAGGTGCAGGCCGAACGCAGTCTCCGCCTGGGCCGGCATGTCGCCCACGTTGCGGGCCCCTCGCCGCAGCTGCGAGGCGGCGCTGTCGACGGTGTTGCGCGCGTCGTCGAGCGGGTACTGCGAGGCCGCAAGCGGCCAGTCACTCCACGGTACGTGCTGCAGAATCGCGTAGCGGAGCCTCCAGTAATCGTTCTTCTTGGCGTCGACTCGGCCCGTCTCCAGCTGCGTGACGATATCAAGTGAGTACTTCTTGGACTGCTTCCCGGTCGCCGGGTTGATGAGCGACCGACCGTCTGCCTGCTTGAAGAGGTGTCCAGCGGCGATGGCGTCGAGCGCCTCTCCCAGCAGCACGTCGTAGACGCGGCGCTCGTCGAACAGTCGAAACACCGGCCCCAGCAAGGTCGGGTCCTCGGCGATCGTCACGCCGAAGTCGTAAGCGATGTTGGCGCCGGTGAGTATTTCGTCGGTCTCCTCCGCGATGCGCCGGAGCCCATCAAGTACAGTCTTCGGGTGCAGGAGCTGCTCGGTGCCGCGAGCGACCTTGGCGGTCGACCCCACCACCAGCGGCGGCGCCAGCAGCCCGTCTTGAATCCGGTGCGTCTCTACATCGAGTGCTCGCAACTGCGAAACTATTTGCTCAACCGACACCACTACCCACCGCTCCGGCGACGCAGATAGCGTGCTAAAAGTCGATGACAGAGTTTGCGACTCGGTGCTGGCTTATTACGAAAGCACCGTGAACACTTTGTTAACCCGCAAAAAAACGGGTCCTTCGCCTCGTACGCAGGCTTGCTGTCGGATTCGTCATTCTGGTGGGGCTCACGCTCGCATTTGCCGTCTGGCTTCTCGCTCATCTCGATGCGGGTCCCGTGCGTCGCCGCCTCGAA
>CAKKSB010000083.1:0-749 GCA_919903055.1 Gammaproteobacteria bacterium
TCCGCGAAGGCGGCCGCACCGTCGGCGCCGGCGTCGTTTCTAAAATTGTTGAGTAAACATAATGGCCAATCAAAAAATACGCATCCGCTTGAAGGCGTTCGATCACCGCTTGATCGACCGCTCGGCGCGCGAAATCGTGGAAACGGCCAAGCGCACAGGCGCTCAGGTCCGCGGCCCGATCCCGCTGCCGTCGAAAAAGGAGCGCTTCACCATCTTGATCTCGCCTCACGTCGATAAAGACGCGCGCGATCAATATGAGATCCGCACCCACAAGCGTCTGATGGACATCGTCGATCCCACGGACAAAACCGTGGATGCGTTGATGAAGTTGGATCTGGCCGCCGGCGTGGACGTGCAGATTAAGTTGCATTAATTGAAGAGTAGCAAGTAGCTGCTTGTAACTTGCTACTTGAAACTTGCTACTGGAGTTTAGATATGGCAATCGGACTAGTTGGTCGCAAATGCGGAATGACCCGCATCTTCACTGAAGATGGGGTGAGCATTCCGGTGACCGTGGTCGAGGTCGAACCGAATCGCGTCACGCAAGTGAAGAGCGCGGAGACCGACGGCTACGCGGCGGTGCAAATCACCGTGGGCACGCGCCGTCCGTCGCGGGTGACCAAGGCCATGGCCGGGCACTTCGCCAAGGCCGGGGTCAATGCGGGTCGCGGTTTGTGGGAATTTCGTTTGGGCGAAGGCGAAGGTGCCGATCTGGCCCGTGCGCTGCAAGGCGATCGTCTTGGCGTCGT
>CAKKSB010000083.1:759-27756 GCA_919903055.1 Gammaproteobacteria bacterium
CCGGGCAGCGAACTCAAGGTGGATATTTTCCAGGCCGGACAAAAAGTCGACGTCACCGGCGTGTCGCTCGGTAAAGGTTTCGCCGGTACCGTCAAGCGTCATCACTTCACCATGGGCGACGCGACCCACGGTAACTCGCTGTCGCATCGCGCGCCGGGTTCTATCGGTCAGCGTCAAACACCGGGCCGGGTATTCGTCGGCAAGAAGATGGCCGGTCATTTGGGTAATACCCAGCGTACCCAGCAGAATCTGGAAGTGGTGCGGGTGGATGCCGAACGCAATCTGCTGCTGATCAAAGGCGCGGTTCCCGGTTCGGAAGGCCGCGACGTGATCGTGCGTGCGTCGGTGAAGTTCGCCGCGAGAGGAGAGAAGTAATGGAACTCAGCATACTCAATGCGGCCGGCGCCAGCGCCGGCAGTGTCGCGGTGCCGGATGAGGTGTTCGGACGCGAGTTCAACGAAAGCCTTGTCCATCAAGTCGTGACGGCCTATCTGGCCGGCGCCCGCGCCGGTACCCATGCGCAGAAGACGCGCGCCGCGGTGCGCGGCGGCGGCGCCAAGCCTTTTAAACAAAAAGGCACGGGCCGCGCCCGCGCCGGTACCATCCGCAGCCCGTTGTGGCGCGGTGGCGGCAAAGTGTTTGCCGCGGTGACCGCCGACTATTCGCAGAAGGTCAACAAGAAATCCTACAAGGTCGCCCTTCGTTCGATTTTTTCGGAACTGCTGCGCCAGGACCGCTTGGTGGTGGTCTCGGATCTGGGCCTCGAGCAGCCTAAGACCCGCGACCTGGTGGCGAAGCTGAAGGCGCTGGGCATGGACAATGTGTTGATCGTCGCCGACGACGCCAGCGAGGCCTTGTACCTGGCCGCGCGTAATCTGCACAAGGTCGAAGTGCGCAACGTGCTGGAAATCGATCCGGTGTGTTTGATCAAATTCGACAAGGTGCTGCTCACCGCCGGCGCCGCCAAACAAATCGGGGAGAGCCTGGCATGAGCAATGAACGTTTGATGAAGGTGTTGCTGGCGCCCCACGTTTCGGAAAAGAGCACGCTGGCGGCGGACAAAGATCGCCAGTTCGTGTTCAAGGTGGTGCGCGACGCCAGCAAGGACGAGATCAAAAAGGCGGTCGAGCATTTGTTCAGCGTGGAAGTGGATCAGGTTCGCGTGGTAAACAGCAAAGGCAAAGTGAAACGCTTTGGCCAGATGCTGGGCCGCCGCTCCCATAGCAAAAAGGCTTACGTTAAGTTGAAGCCGGGTTTCGATATCGAGTTTGCGGGTGCCCAGTAAGTCCTCCCGCGCTGGCTGAAAAGAAGGATGTAATCGATGGCACTGGTTAAAGTGAAGCCAACTTCCCCGGGCCGCCGCTTTGTAGTCAAAGTGGTGGAGCCGAAGTTGCACAAAGGCGGGCCCCATGAGGCGCTGGTCGAACGTTTGAATAAAAACGGCGGCCGCAACAATCTGGGCCGGGTTACCGTGCGCCATCAAGGCGGCGGTCACAAGCAGCATTACCGCGTGGTGGATTTCCGCCGCGACAAGCTGGGCATCCCCGGCGTGGTCGAGCGTTTGGAATACGACCCGAATCGCAGCGCTCACATTGCATTATTGCTGTACGCCGACGGCGAACGCCGCTATATTATCGCGCCCAAGGGTGTCGAGGCGGGCGCCAAGCTGATCAGCGCGGTGGATGCGCCAATCAAGGCCGGCAATTGCCTGCCGCTGCGCAACATTCCGGTGGGTACCACCGTTCACTGCCTGGAAATGAAGCCGGGCCGTGGCGCGCAGTTGGCGCGCAGCGCCGGCGCCGGTGTGCAGCTGATGGCGAAAGAAGGCGCGTACGCCACGGTGCGCTTGCGCTCCGGCGAGATGCGCAAAGTACACGTGGAATGCAAAGCGACTATTGGCGAAGCGGGCAATACCCAGCATAATCTGCGGTCCCTGGGTAAAGCCGGCGCCAAACGCTGGCGCGGTATCCGTCCGACCGTGCGTGGTACCGCCATGAATCCGGTGGATCATCCGCACGGCGGCGGCGAAGGCCGTACCAAGGGCGGTCGCCATCCGGTGAGTCCGTGGGGCATGCCCACCAAGGGTTACAAGACACGCGGTAATAAGCGTACCGACGGCATGATTTTGCGGCGCCGCGGTAAGTAATGAAGATTTTTATTCAGGCTTGGGAGACTTCCAGTGCCACGTTCAGTTAAAAAAGGTCCATTCATTGATCTCCACTTGGCTAAAAAAGTGGAGGAAGCTGCGGCGACGAACAGCAGAAAACCCATCAAGACGTGGTCACGGCGTTCTACCGTGCTGCCGCAAATGATCGGTTTGACGCTGGCCATCCACAACGGCAAGCAGCACATACCGATTTTGATCAGTGAAAACATGGTCGGTCATAAGCTCGGCGAGTTCGCGGTGACGCGTACCTTCCGTGGTCATGCCGGCGCGAAAAAAGCGAAGTAACGGGGACGATAGAGATGGAAGCAGCCGCAAAATTACGCTATGCCCGCCTCTCGGCCCAGAAAGGCCGTTTGGTCGCCGACCAGGTGCGTGGCATGCCCGTTGATCGCGCCTTGAATCTTTTGGCGTTCAGTCCGAAGAAGGCCGCGGGTATTTTCAAGAAGGTGCTGGAGTCGGCGATCGCCAATGCCGAGCACAACGAAGGTGCCGACGTGGATGAACTCAAGGTCACCAAGGTCTTCGTTGATGAAGGTCCCAGTCAAAAACGTATCCGCGCACGGGCCAAAGGCCGGGCGAATCGGATCCTCAAGCGGACCTGCCACATTTCTGTGGTGGTCGGTGATAAGTAAAGCGAGGCGGTAATGGGTCAAAAGGTAAATCCAACGGGTATACGTCTGGGAATCGTCAAAGATTGGACATCGACGTGGTATGCCGATTCCAAGCAGTACGCGGACTATTTGTTCACCGATCTCAAGGTGCGGGAGTTTTTGCGTAAAAAACTCGCCAGCGCCTCGGTGAGCCGCATCCAGATCGAGCGTCCGGCGCGCACCGCGCGCATCACCATACACAGTGCCCGTCCCGGCATCGTGATCGGTAAGAAGGGCGAGGACATCGATGCGTTGCGTAAAGAGGTCTCCGCCATGATGGGTGTGCCGGTGCACATCAACGTGGAAGAGATTCGCAAGCCGGAACTCGACGCCCAGTTGGTCGCCGAAAGCATCACCCAGCAGTTGGTGCGCCGTATCATGTTCCGTCGCGCCATGAAGCGCTCGGTGACCACCACCATGCGGCTCGGCGCCCAGGGCATCAAGGTCAACATCGCCGGCCGTTTGGGCGGCGCTGAAATCGCCCGCACCGAGTGGTATCGCGAAGGCCGTGTGCCCTTGCACACCTTGCGCGCGGACATCGATTATGGTTTCGCCGAAGCGCACACGCCTTCCGGCGTCGTCGGAGTGAAGGTGTGGATTTTCAAAGGTGAAGTGTTCAACCAAGCTACCGAGGCTGCCGAACCGAGCGCCGAGAAAGCCGCTGCTAATTAAGAGGATATGCGGTTATGATGCAGCCAAAAAGGACAAAGTACCGTAAGCAACACAAAGGCCGTAATCGGGGCTTGGCCCAGACCGGCAATGAAGTGAGCTTCGGTCAATTTGGATTGAAAGCCGTCGCGCGCGGCCGGATTACCGCCCGCCAGATCGAAGCGGCGCGTCGCGCCATGACCCGTCACGTCAAGCGCGGCGGTAAAATCTGGATCCGGATTTTTCCCGACAAACCTATTTCCAAAAAGCCGTTGGAAGTGCGGATGGGCAGCGGTAAGGGCAACGTCGAGTATTGGGTGGCGGAAATCCAGCCCGGCCGGATGTTGTATGAGATGGAAGGCGTGACTCCGGAAATCGCCCGTGAAGCCTTCAAGCTCGCGGCTGCGAAATTACCGCTGAAAACCGCCTTTATTACCCGGACGGTGATGTGATGAACGCGAATGAACTGAAGCAGAAAAACGAAGTGGAACTCCAGGAGGAGTTGATGTCCCTGTTGCGCGAGCAATTCAATCTGCGCATGCAGAAGGCGTCGGGACAGCTTTCCAAGGGTCATTTGATCCGCAACGTGCGCCGCAATATCGCGCGCGTCAAAACCGTCCTGAACGCGAAGAAGGCAGGGTAAGGACAATGACTGAACAGCAAAAAGCAATGCGCACTCTCACCGGCCGTGTCGTCAGCGACAAGATGAATAAAACCATCACCGTCTTGATCGAGCGCAAAGTGCCTCATCCGGTGTATGGCAAATATGTGCGGCGCTCCACTAAGATTCACGCCCATGACGAAAACAATGAGTGCAAGGCCGGCGACTTGGTCATCATCACCCAGTGCCGGCCGTTGGCCAAGACCAAGGCTTGGCGTTTGGTGAACGTGGTCGAGCGGGCGATAGTAGAATAACGCAGCGGATTCGATCTACGCTCTCACCCCGGCCTTTTCCCGCCAGCGGGAGAGGGGATCGGCAAGACATTTTTTACAGGGTTGGAGACAGACAATGATCCAGATGCAATCAATATTGGACGCGGCCGACAATAGCGGTGCCCGCAGTCTGATGTGCATTAAAGTGTTGGGTGGATCGAAGCGCCGCTACGCGGGTGTGGGCGATGTCATCAAGGTCAGCATCAAAGAAGCGATTCCCCGCGGCAAAGTGAAAAAGGGCGAGGTGTATAACGCGCTGGTGGTGCGGACCCGCAAAGGCGTGCGCCGTCCGGACGGTTCGTTGATCCGCTTCGACGGCAATGCCGCGGTGTTGTTGAACAACCAGCTGCAACCGATCGGCACCCGTATCTTCGGGCCGGTGACTCGCGAACTCAGAACCGAAAAATTCATGAAGATCGTCTCGCTCGCGCCTGAAGTGCTGTGAGGCGGGTGTGACGAAAAAGCGAAGGTGGTCTAGCAATGCGTAAGATCAAAAAAGGCGACGACGTCATCGTCATCGCCGGCAAAGACAAGGGCAAGCGCGGCACGGTGTTGAGCATCGGCGAAGACCGTGTGGTGGTGCAGAACATCAATATGATTAAGCGCCACACCAAAGGCAACCCCATGCGGGGCACGCCCGGCGGTATCGTCGAAAGAGAGGCGGCTCTCCACGTGTCCAATGTGGCGCTGTTCAATACCGCCACCGGCAAGGGCGACCGGGCCGGGGTGAAGACCTTGGAAAACGGTAAGAGAGTGCGCTTCTTCAAATCCAACGGCGAAGTCGTCGACGTTTAAAGTAACGGGTAGCAGACAATGGCGCGTTTACAAGAGTATTACCGGAACGAAGTGGTCAAGAAGTTGATGGACCAATTCGGCTATGACAGTGTCATGCAAGTGCCGCGTATCACCAAGATCACCGTGAACATGGGTGTCGGTGAAGCGGTCGGCGACAAAAAGATCATCGACAACGCGGTGGGCGATCTGGTGAAGATCACCGGCCAAAACCCCTTGGTCACCAAGGCTCGCAAGTCGGTCGCGGGTTTCAAGATCCGTGAAGGATGGCCGGTGGGCTGTAAAGTGACCTTGCGCCGCGAGCGCATGTACGAATTTCTCGACCGTCTCATCTCGGTCGCCATTCCGCGTATCCGCGACTTTCGCGGTTTAAGCGCCAAGAGTTTCGACGGCCGCGGCAGTTACAATATGGGCGTGCGGGAGCAGATTATTTTTCCCGAAGTCGATTACGACAAAATCGACGCCTTGCGTGGTATGAACATCACGATCACCACCACGGCGAGTACCGATGAAGAAGGACGCGCGTTGTTGACCGCGTTCAGCTTTCCATTCAGGGGTTAAGGAAGCGGATATGGCTAAATTGTCTATGTTGATGCGGGAAGTGAAGCGCGAGCGCACCATTGAGCGCTTTGCCACCAAGCGTGGCGACCTCAAGGAAAAATTGCGTAATCCCAATTTGGGTCAGGACGAGCGGGATACGCTGCGCCGCCAGTTCCAGGCGCTGCCGCGCGACGCCAGTCCGACTCGTTTACGCCGCCGGTGCCGGCTCAGTGGCCGTTCGCGGGGCGTATACCGCAAGTTCGGTCTGGGCCGCAACAAGCTGCGCGAGGCGGCGATGCGGGGAGACGTCCCGGGCCTGGTCAAGGCCAGCTGGTAACCGCGCCGGTCCCGTGCACAAGACGAAATAGCCAAACTATTAACAAGTGGGCATGAATTTATGAGTATGACCGATCCTATCGCCGATATGCTGACCCGCATCCGCAACGCCCAAGCGGCGCAAAAGGCGGATGTGAGCATGCCGGCGTCGAATGTCAAAGAGTCCATCGCGAAAGTGTTGCGCGAGGAGGGTTATGTGAGCGCGTACGCCATCAGCGAAGAAGGCGCCAAACGCACACTGACCATCGCCCTCAAGTATTACAACGGTGCCCCGGTCATTGCGCATATCGAGCGCAGAAGTACGCCGGGTCTGCGGGTTTATAAAGGAAAAGATGAGCTGCCCAAGGTTCAGGGCGGTTTGGGTGTCGCGATTATCTCCACCTCGCATGGGGTGATGACCGACCGGGCGGCCCGCGCGGCCGGTCATGGCGGCGAGATACTGTGTTACGTCGCATAAGGGTAGGTGTCTCATGTCCCGAGTAGCTAAAATGCCCATCAATCTGCCCAGCGGGGTCGAAGTCTCCCTGCAAGGGCAGACCTTGACCGTCAAAGGCAAAAATGGCGCGTTAAATATGGATTTGCATCCTCAAGTAGAGATGCAGAATGACGGAAAAGTGGTACACTTGGCGCCGCGCAATAACAGCAAATCGGCTGATGCGCTGGCGGGTACCTTCCGCGCGTTGATCAATAATATGGTGACGGGCGTCAGCGCGGGTTTCGTGCGTAAGCTTGACCTGGTGGGCGTCGGTTACCGCGCCCAGGCTCAAGGCAGAGTGCTTAATCTCACCCTCGGTTATTCCCATCCGGTGGCCTATGCGGTCCCGGAAGGTATTACCGTCGAGACTCCCACCCAGACAGAAATTCTGGTCAAGGGCGCGGATAAACAGCGGGTAGGGCAGGTGGCGGCCGAGATTCGTGCCTACCGTCCGCCCGAACCCTACAAGGGCAAAGGCGTCAAGTATTCGAACGAAGTAATCGTTCGTAAAGAGGCCAAGAAGAAGTAATAGGTGACTTCCGTGGATAAAAAAGTTTCTCGTATCCGGCGGGCGCGACGTACCCGCGCCACTATTAAACGATTAGGCGTGCATCGCTTGAGCGTGCACCGCACGCCCCGGCATATTTATGCGCAAATCATTGCGCCGGCCGGTGCGGTGGTGTTGGCTTCGGCCTCCACCGTCGATCCGCTGGTGCGCGGTGAAGTCAAAGCTACCGGCAATGCCGAGGCTGCGGCGCTGGTCGGCAAATTCATTGCCGAGCGGGCCAAGGCGGCGGGAATTACCGAAGTGGCCTTTGATCGTTCCGGATTTAGATATCACGGGCGCGTCAAAGCCTTGGCTGATGCGGCGCGCGAGCATGGGCTACAGTTTTAAGCTTTAAGGATGGTCAACATGGTTCGTTTTGAAACACCCGCCGAAAGCGGTGATGAGCTTCAAGAGAAATTGGTCGCGGTGCGCCGTGTCTCCAAGGTGGTGAAGGGCGGCCGGATCTTCGGTTTCTCGGCATTGACCGTGGTAGGTGACGGCAAAGGCCGGGTCGGTTTCGGTCGCGGCAAAGCGCGCGAAGTACCGGCGGCCATCTCCAAAGCGATGGAAGACGCCCGCCGCAATATGCGCAACGTCAAGCTGAAAGGGGTGACCCTGCAGCATGTGGTCACCGCCCGCCATGGCGCGGCCAAGGTCTACATGCAGCCGGCTTCGGAAGGTACGGGCATCATCGCCGGCGGCGCCATGCGCGCTGTGTTGGAGGTGATCGGTGTGCGCGACGTGTTGGCCAAATGCATCGGGTCCAGTAATCCGGTCAACGTGGTGCGCGCCACAGTGAAGGCGTTGACCGGCATGGCCGACGCCGAGTCGGTGGCCGCCAAACGCGGTAAACGCGTCGAAGACATTTTGGGCTGATATCTATGACGACCGCAAAAAAACTCAAATTGACCCTGGTGCGCAGCAAGTTCGGCAGAGCGAAAAGCCACCGTGCCTGCGTCTTGGGCCTGGGCCTGCGCCGTATGCACCATTCAGTGGTGGTGCAAGATACCCCGGCTATTCGCGGCATGGCGGATAAGATCGCCTACCTGCTCAAGATCGAGGAAGCTTAAATCATGCGTTTGAATACTATCAAACCGGCCGAAGGCGCCAAACAGTCGCGTAAACGCGTCGGCCGCGGTATCGGTTCCGGCCTCGGCAAAACTTGCGGCCGCGGCCATAAAGGCCAAAGCGCGCGCGCCGGCGGATTTCATAAAGTCGGTTTCGAAGGCGGCCAGATGCCTTTGCAGCGCCGTCTACCCAAGGTCGGTTTCCGTTCGCGCATCGCGCGCGAAACCGCCGAAGTGCGTCTCAACGAGCTGGCCAAGGTTAAAGCCGATGTCATTGACCTGATGGCGCTCAAGGCGAGCAATCTGGTTCCTCAGCAAACCCAGCGCGCCAAAGTTATTTTCTCGGGCGAGCTGGCGGGCAAAGTGAATTTGCGCGGCTTGGCGGTCACCAAAGGCGCGCGGGCGGCGATCGAGGCGGCCGGCGGAAAAATTGAAGATTAAGCGAGCCGATTCGATCTATCATGGCTAACCCCCTCGGTGACATCACGAAATGGACTGAAGTCAAACAGCGTTTGTTGTTTGTGCTCGGCGCCCTGGTGATTTTTCGTATCGGCGCGGTGATCCCCGTGCCGGGCATCAATCCCACCGCCTTGGCCGCTTTGTTCGATCAGCAGCGCGGCACCATACTCGACATGTTCAATATGTTCTCGGGTGGCGCGCTGGAGCGGGTAGCGGTGTTCGCGCTGGGGATCATGCCGTATATTTCCGCGTCGATCATCATCCAGTTGCTGACCACGGTGTGGCCGCGATTGGAGCAGCTGAAAAAAGAAGGCGAGTCGGGCCGGCGCAAGATTACTCAGTACACCCGTTACTTCACGGTGGTGCTGGCGACCTTTCAAGCCACCGGCGTGGCGCTCGCCTTGCAGCGGCAAACCGTGGGCGGCGTGTCGGTGGTGATCGAACCCGGCATGGCCTTCATGGTCACCGCGGTGATTACCCTGGTGGCGGGCACGATATTTTTGATGTGGCTGGGTGAGCAGGTCACCGAGCGCGGTATTGGTAATGGTATTTCCATCATTATCTTCGCCAGTATCGTGGCGGGTTTGCCCAAGGCTATCGGCAGTTCCTTGGAATTGGCGCGGACCGGCGAGTTGTCGCCCTTCATCGTCTTGTTCTTGTTCGTGCTGGCGGTTGCCGTGACGTGGCTGGTGGTGTTCGTGGAGCGCGGGCAGCGGCGAATCACCGTCAATTACGCGAAACGTCAGCAGGGGCGGAAGGTCTACGCCGGGCAAGCCAGCCATTTGCCGTTGAAGATAAATATGGCGGGGGTGATTCCGCCGATTTTCGCTTCAAGTATTATTTTGTTCCCCGCCACCATCGCCGGCTGGTTCGGTAGCGGTGAAGGATTCGGCTGGGTGCAGAATATTGCGACCATGTTGTCGCCCGGCCAGCCGGTGTACGTGATTCTGTTTGCCGTCGCCATCATCTTTTTCTGCTTTTTTTATACGGCGTTGGTGTTCAATCCGCGGGATACCGCGGATAATTTGAAAAAATCCGGGGCCTTTATTCCAGGTATCCGTCCCGGTGATCAAACGGCCCGCTATATTGATTCAGTGATGACCCGCTTGACCTTGATCGGCGCGGTGTATGTGACGGCGGTTTGTTTGCTGCCGGAATTTTTGATCGTGTCGTGGAGCGTGCCATTTTACTTTGGTGGTACCTCGTTGCTGATCGTGGTGGTGGTGGTGATGGACTTCATAGCCCAGTTGCAGGCCCACCTTATGTCGCACCAATACGATGGCTTGTTGAAAAAGGCCAATCTTAAAGGGCACGGCCGATCCGGTGTCTTGCGTTGATTTGACGGTGGGGTCTTCCAGCGTGCCGCGCCGTGCGTCCCTGCGGTTTAAGTCAGTGGCGGGGTCGATTTTGTAAAGGGGATTGAGTATGAAAGTACAAGCGTCAGTAAAAAAAGTATGCCGTAACTGCAAAATCGTCCGTCGCAAAGGTGTAGTGCGGGTGATTTGCACCGAAGCCCGCCATAAACAACGCCAAGGTTAATCAGTATCGGTCTAGCCATTTATTGAATGAATTAGGCTGCGGTTGTTGTAAGTTTGACGTGAAAACGGTAGAGTTACGGGTTTTCGCGAAGCGCCTTAGGGTTTTTAGGAGAGTATTTGAATGGCCCGTATTGCTGGGATCAATATTCCGGTTCAAAAGCATACAGTCATTGCCTTGACGTCGATCTATGGCATCGGCCGCACCCGTGCCCGTGACATTTGTCAGGCGGCCGGCGTGGCTCCTGACATGAAAATCAAGGAATTGACGGAAGCTCAGCTTGAATTGCTGCGAACCGAAGTTGGCAAGTTGAAGGTTGAAGGTGACTTGCGTCGTGATATTTCCATGAACATCAAACGTCTGATGGATCTTGGAACCTATCGCGGGCTACGTCACCGCCGTGGCCTGCCGCTGCGCGGCCAACGTACGCGTACTAACGCCCGCACCCGTAAGGGCCCGCGCCGCGCCGTGCGTAAGTAAAGTAACGGATAGTCGATCACTGGGAATTTCTTAATATGGCGAAAGCGACTGCGCGCACGCGCAAGCGTGTGAAAAAGAATGTCGTTGATGCGGTGGCGCACATCCAGGCCTCCTTCAACAACACTATCATCACCATCACCGACCGGCAGGGTAATACCTTGTCCTGGTCTTCGGCCGGGGCCTGTGGCTTCAAGGGTTCGCGTAAAAGCACGCCCTTCGCCGCCCAGGTGGCCGCCGATAAGGCCGGACAAGTCGCCAACGAATTCGGCGTCAAAAACGTCGAGGTGTTCGTGAAGGGTCCGGGTCCGGGGCGTGATTCCGCAGTGCGCGGTCTGCATAGCGTGGGTTTCAAAATTAACAGCATCACCGATGTGACGCCGATCCCCCACAACGGGTGTCGTCCGCCGAAGAAGCGTCGTGTCTAGGCTGGGAGGTTAGCGTGGCTAAGTACATTGGTCCTAAGTGTCGTTTGTGTCGCCGTGAGGGTGAGAAACTCTTCCTCAAAGGTGAGAAATGTTTTACCTCCAAGTGCGCCGTTGAAAAACGCGCCTTCCCGCCCGGCCAGCATGGCCAGCGCCGGACGCGTTTATCGGATTACGCCGTGCAGTTGCGCGAAAAGCAAAAACTGCGTCGTATCTACGGGGTTTTGGAGCGGCAGTTCCGCGGCTATTACAAAGAAGCCGATCGCCGCAAAGGTTCCACCGGCGAGCGCTTGTTGCAATTGCTGGAGTGCCGTTTGGACACCGTCGCCCATCGCATGGGTTTCGGTTCCTCGCGCAGCGAAGCGCGCCAACTGGTTCGTCACAATGGTTTGATGGTGAACGGCCAGAAGGTCAACATTCCCAGCTACCAAGTAAAACCCAGCGATGTGGTTTCCGTTGCCGAGTGGGCCAGAAAGCAGTTGCGCATTCAGGCCGCTTTGGAACTGGCGAAACAGCGCGGCTTCGCCGATTGGCTGGACGTGGATGTCGAAAAGATGCAAGGCGTGTTTAAGGCGGTGCCTGAGCGCGGTGACCTGCCGCCGGAAATCAACGAGCACTTGGTTGTCGAGTTGTACTCGAAGTAAAGCGATCGGTTTTCAGATACGGCAAGGTTTCGTTGCGAAGTGATTCGCGCGTAAAAGAGAGGGCGTTTCATGCAAGGCTCAGTTGCTGAGTTTTTAAAACCACGTTCGGTGGACGTACAAGCGGTTGACCCCAATCGGGCCAAGATCACCATCGAGCCCTTGGAGCGCGGCTTCGGCCACACCCTGGGTAACGCCTTGCGCCGGATTCTGCTGTCGTCGATGCCCGGTGCGGCGGTGACCGAAGTGGAAATCGAGAATGTGTTGCACGAGTACACCACCATCGAAGGGGTGCAGGAAGACGTCATCGAAATTCTGCTGAATCTGAAAGGCCTGTCGCTGCGCATGACCGGCCGCGATGAAGCGACCTTGACCATCAAGAAAAAAGGTCCTGGCGCGGTGTTGGGCAAGGACATCGAGCTCAGCCACGACATCGAACTGGTGAACCCCGAGCACGTTATCGCCCACCTCACTAAAGTCGGTGAATTGAACATGACCTTGAAGGTCGAGCGCGGCCGCGGTTATCAGCCGGCGGTCGGCCGTGTGGTGCCCGGTGATCGCGATCGGCCTATCGGCAAGTTGCAGTTGGATGCGTCCTTCAGCCCGGTGCGCCGCGTTTCCTACGTAGTGGAAAGCGCCCGTGTCGAGCAGCGCACCGACCTCGACAAGCTGGTGCTGGAGTTGGAGACCAACGGCAGCATCGACGCCGAAGAGGCCGTGCGGCGCGCCGCTACTATTCTTCGTGAGCAGTTGTCGGTGTTCGTCGATTTGGAAGGCAAGGAAGAACACGCCATCGCCACTCATGAGGCCGAGATCGATCCCATTCTGCTGCGGCCGGTGGACGATTTGGAACTCACGGTGCGTGCGGCTAACTGCCTCAAGGCCGAGAACATTTATTTCATCGGCGACTTGATTCAGCGTACCGAAGTGGAATTGCTGAAGACGCCCAACTTAGGCAAGAAATCGCTGACCGAGATTAAAGATGTATTGGCCTCCCACGGCTTGTCGCTCGGCATGCGTCTGGAAAACTGGCCGCCCGCCAGCTTGCAGGACAAAGCCATTAAAGAAAAAGCACCGGTCTGAATCGTGGCCGGCGGTCGAATGCCGCCGGTTTGCGCAGACGAGTATGAATTGAAGTAACAAGGATAATTGACGATGCGTCATCGCAATATAGGCCGGCAACTGAGCCGGAACAGTAGTCATCGCAAAGCGCTGATGCGCAATATGGCCGTCTCGCTGCTGCGCCATGAAGCGATCCGGACCACCTTGCCCAAGGCCAAAGAATTGCGCCGGGTCGCCGAGCCTTTGATTACGATGGCGAAGAGTGACAGCTTGGCCGGCCGCCGTCTGGCTTTCGATCGTATTCGCGATCGCGAGATCGTGACTAAGCTGTTCAACGAACTGGGTCCTCGGTATAAGCAACGCCCCGGTGGTTATCTGCGCATCTTGAAATGTGGATTCCGCCCCGGCGACAGTGCACCGATGGCCTACGTCGAATTGGTGGACCGTCCGCAGACGGATGCCGCCGAACCGGCTACCGCTGAATAACGCGGACGTCATGTAAACCAAAGCCGGGCAATGCCCGGCTTTTTTATTTCACCCTAAAAACCGCGGATGCGAACCACGCAAGACACGGCGGGTACGGAGAAGCGGGATGTGGCCGCATGGGGCGAGTTCACCTGTAGTGTGACGTCGACCAGTACACAGTCGCTGGTTTTCCTCCGTTATCTCCGCGTCCTCCGTGGTCAACCGCTTTTTTCAGATTGATGGGCGGGCTTGCCCGCGTTTGGTTTAAAATCGCCTAGGGTGCGCGCCCGCATTGCCGCCCCATCAGACGCAGGACGCCAGTGTCATGATCGTGACCTTCACCGACTTCGGCGGCGACGGGCCTTATCTCGGCCAGTTGAAGGCCGTGTTCGCGCGTGAGGCGCCGGGTCAGCCGGTGATCGATCTCTTCAGTAACGCGCCTCGTTATAACCCCCGCGCGGCGGCCTATCTGCTGGCCGCCTACGTCGATGAATTTGCCGATGACGCGGTATTTTTAGCGGTGGTGGACCCCGGGGTCGGCGATCCTGCACGCCGTCCCGCCGCCGTGCAGGTGGACGGGCGCTGGTTCGTAGGCCCGGACAATGGCTTGTTCAACGTGGTGGCGGCGCGCGGCGCGGAGGTGGCGTGGTGGGATATCGAATGGCGGCCGGCGCGCTTGTCCGCCTCGTTTCACGGCCGCGATTTGTTCGCGCCGGTGGCGGCCCGACTGGCGCGCGGCGAGCCGCCGCCTGGTCTGCGCCGCGAGCTGGCGGAGCGCCTACGGCCCGACTGGCCCGCCGAGCTGGCGGAGATCATCTACATCGATCATTTCGGTAACGCCATGACCGGTACCCGTGCCGCCAGTTTAGGTGATGCCGTGCGTGTGCAGGTGCGGGGCGCCAGCATCGGCCGGGCCCGCACTTATTCCGCCGTGCCGCTAGGCGCGGCGTTTTGGTATGAAAACGCCAATGGGCTGGTGGAGATCGCGATTAACCAAGGACGGGCGGACCAGGCACTGGCGCTGGCGGTGGGCGATAGAATCGCCTTCAGCGCTGATGAATGAAATCGCAATGGTCCGCGTGTCGGCAAAAAGTAAGCTTGGCATTCTCCGCCGTGATCGCCGTTCCGAGACGGACGGGGTGGAGCGGCGGAAGGAAAATTGGTGCTAGTATAGAAGCCGGGGTGTCGGGCTGGAATTGAAAAAATATAAGATCCGGGTTGAAGTTTGTTGACCAGCAGGGGGCTTTTTTATGGTTGCCGCTTTAGTACGCCGATGGGGGGTATTGGCCCCGCTCGTCATGATCATGCCATTAAGTGCTTGTATTGACCACGAGCACAAACGCAATGCAAATCAGACTCCTGACGAAGTGCCGGCCCCCTCGGGTGGCGGAAGTGGCGGCGCCGACACCGTTGCGCCCCGCATCATCGCTACCGTGCCGCCGCGGAACGCGCGGGGTGCGGTACTCAGCGGGCCGGTGGCGGTGGTGACCTTTAGTGAACCCCTCGCGCCGGCGACCGTTAATGTCAACAGCTTTACCCTAACCGGGCCCGCTGGCCGCGTCGACGGCGACGTGGCTTTGCAAGGCACCCAAGCCTTGTTCACCCCGCGCCTGCCCTTAATCGTGGGCGGCGACTACACCGCCAGTCTCAGCGTCGCCATTCGCGACCCCGCCGGCAATCCGCTGCCCGCCGCTTATGAGTGGCAATTCAACACGGGAGGCAACCGCCTTGCCGCCGGCGCGCGTCACACTTGCCTGCGCGCCGATTCGGGTACGATCAAATGCTGGGGCGATAACACCTACGGCCAGCTCGGTGTGGGTGATACGCAAGTTCGTGGCGATCAAGCCGGCGAACTGGGCGACAACCTGCCCGTTGTAGTTCTGGGCCGGCCGGCGGTGGAAGTGGTGGCAGGCGATTACCATAGCTGCGCCCGGCTGGATGACGGCTCGGTCAAATGCTGGGGGCTCAATCGGGTCGGCGAACTCGGCATCGGCAATGATGAAACCCAGGGCGATGCGCCGGGCGAAATGCAGAATCTGCCCGCGGTGAATCTCGGTACCGGCCGCCGGGCCGCGCAAGTGGTGGCGGGCAGCGGCCACACCTGCGCGCGCCTCGATAACGGCGTGGTGAAATGCTGGGGCAACAACGCTTACGGCCAGCTCGGTTTGGGCGACACTGCCCACCGTGGCCGATTGACCACCGATCTGGGCGATCGTTTGCCCGCGGTGAATCTGGGTACGGGCCGTCTCGCCGTCGAATTGGTGGCGGGCGGTTTTCGCACCTGCGCGCGTTTGGACAATGGCGCGTTGAAATGCTGGGGCCAAAACGACGCAGGCCAGCTGGGGTTGGGCGACACTTTAAATCACGGCGACCAAACTAACGAAATGGGCGACCGGCTGGCGGCGGTGAATCTCGGCACCGGCCGCCTCGCCGTGCAATTGGCGGCGGGCCGCGATCATACCTGCGCCCGGCTCGATGACAATCAGCTCAAATGTTGGGGTCTCAATAGCTCCGCCCAGCTTGGCGTCGGCGCCACCTTTAATCAGGGCGATGAGAACGGCGAGATGGGCGACGTTCTGCCGGCGGTAAACCTCGGCAGCAACCGCCATGCGATCAGCGTCGCGGCGGGCTTGCAGCACAGTTGCGCTATCCTCGACGATGGCACGCTGAAATGCTGGGGCGCCAATGGCGCGGGAGAGCTTGGAGCAGGCGATAATATCGGACGCGGCAGCATCGGCTTCGAAATGGGGGATGCCTTGCCCGCGGTGGATTTGGGCGCGGGACGCAGCGCCCGCGATCTGGTGACCGGCTGGAATTTCAGTTGCGCTTACCTCGACAACGGCACCGTCAAATGCTGGGGACGAAATGAGTTGGGCCAATTGGGCCTCGGCGATACCGCTAACCGGGGCGATGGACCGGGCGAACTGGGTGACGCCCTCGGCGCGGTGGATTTAGGAGCGATGTGATTATCGTCCGCCTTTCCCGTTGATGGGCTGCGGGCTATCTTATCAACTATCAACGGACGCGGCCGATGATGATCCCCGTGCACGCGCATGCGGATTAAACCCATCAGTAAAGCCGCTGGTTAATGTCACTGATTAACTAGTGCTGGCCGGCCATCAATCCAACGTCATTCAATAACGGTTGTCCTGTTACGCCGCGCTGCCTCTCAACCGCTACGTTAGCTGAAAATTCTCCGCTATTGTCATCCGGATAGCGGATGCTAGGTTTAATCGCCGGATGTTTATCTGGTGAACGCTTTCATCCGTCGTGGTAGCCGTATCGTTACGAGAAAATTGTAATTATTTCCCACGCCGGCTTACGGCGCATCATCTATTTTATAATCCTCCCTCCCTCCACCTCTTTTACCGCTACGTAATCTGGTGATCCGGAGCTTTCACGATTCTTGCAAGGCTTCTTGTCCCCTGAATACGCGGAGTGGCGGCTATGACTCAACGGGCCTTATGGAAAGGCGCCATCAGTTTTGGATTGGTATACATTCCGGTGCAAATGTTCAGCGCCGACAGCGCCCAGGATCTCGATCTCACCATGGTGGATAAGCGCGATTTCTCCCCCATCGGCTATAAACGCATCAACAAAAGCACGGGTAAGGAAGTCGATTGGAGCGATATCGTCAAAGCTTACGAATACCAAAACGACCAATACGTGGTGCTCACGGACGAGGATTTGCGGCGCGCCAATGCGGAGGCGACCCGAACCATCGATATCTTCAGTTTCGTCGAGGGCCGGCAAATTCCGCCGGTGTATTACGAAAAACCATATTATCTTGCGCCCACCAAAGGCGGCGAAAAAGTCTATGCGCTATTGCGCGAGGCACTTAAGCGCTCGCAACGCTACGCTATCGCGCAGGTAGTGATCCGCACCAAACAACACCTCGCCGTGCTCGCCCCGCTGGACGATGTCATCGTGCTGGATACATTGCGCTATGGCGACGAAGTCGCTGCGGCGGATCGACTCGAGTTGCCGGCGGGCGGGCTCAAGGCCGCCGGCATCAGCGAAAAAGAATTGCGGATGGCGCTGACCTTGATCGATAGCATGTCGGAAGACTGGGACGCCAGCCGTTATCGCGACACATACCGTGAAGACATCATGGCCATGGTGAAAAAGAAGGTGAAAGCGCATCAGACCAAGACGCTTACCGAACCGGAGGAAGGCGATGAGGAAATACCGCACCAGGCGCAAATCATCGATTTGATGGCGCTGCTCAAGAAAAGCCTGAATTCCACCGGTAAAAAAACGCCCGCCAAATCCAGTTCAAGTGTGGGCCGAATTACGTCGGCGAAAAAAACCGCTTCGCCAAAAAAACCGGCGAAAGTAGCGTCTAAAGCTAAGGCAGGTTAAATATGGCGACAATCACCAAATCTAAAAAACCGCTGGACGCCTATTGGCGGAAGCGCAATTTCGAGATCACATCGGAACCTCGCGGAAAAGTCGGGGTTAAAGCCAAAGCAAAATTGTCTTACTTCATTCAGCGCCATCACGCGCGGCGTCTGCATTACGATTTCCGCCTGGAATTGAACGGCACCTTGAAAAGCTGGGCCATACCCAAAGGTCCCAGTTTGAATCCCAGCGATAAACGTCTGGCGGTGCATGTCGAAGATCACCCGCTCGATTACGGTAGCTTCGAAGGCGAAATTCCCGCCCATCAATACGGCGCGGGTAACGTATTTCTTTGGGACAGGGGCACCTGGATGCCGCAAGGCGACCCACAACAGGGGTTGCGCACGGGTCATCTCAAATTTCGATTACAGGGTGAAAAACTATCCGGCGCTTGGGCGCTGGTGCGCATGGGAACGCCGGGTGAAACCAAGGAAAATTGGCTGCTCATAAAAGAGCGCGATGAAGCGGCCAAGACGGGTAAGGCCGCCAATATAACGGAGCTGTGGCCGGAGAGCGTGTTATCCGGCGACGGCAGATCATCAAAAAATGCAGTTACTACTGCCCGGAGCGCCGGTCTGAAAAAGCCGCGGTCCGCCGCCAAAACGGTAACGCGCGACTTGGGAACTCTGGCCGGCGCACGCCGCACGGTGCTGCCGGAAAAAATTAAACCGCAACTCGCTACCTTGTCCGATCGCGCGCCGGCCAGTGATGATTGGTTGCTGGAGTTCAAGTTCGACGGCTACCGGGCGCTTACCCGTATCGAAAACGGCAAGGCCGGTATCTACACTCGCGCCGCCAATGATTGGACGCGCAAGTGGCAAGATATCGCGCATGCGGCGGCGCAACTTCCGGTGCTTCAAGCTTGGCTGGACGGTGAAGTGGTCGCCATCGACGACCAAGGCGCAATCAGTTTTCAGCTCTTGCAAAACCTGGATCGCGACCACGCGCCGGTCCGCCTTGCTTATTATGTCTTCGATCTTCTCTATCTCGACGGCTATGATTTGCGCGACGTGCCGCTGCTGCAAAGAAAGACCTTGCTGAAATTCTTGCTGGCGGACGTCGATGCGGCAGGTCCGATATTTTACAGCGAGCACTTGGCTGGCGACGGTGATGCGATTTTTTCCAACGCGTGCAGCCATCACCTGGAAGGTATCATCGCCAAGCGCGCCGACGCACGTTATGAATCGACCCGTAGTCGAAGCTGGCTCAAGGTAAAATGTCAGCAACGGCAAGAATTCGTGATCGGCGGTTACACCGACCCCGCCGGCAGCCGAGGTCAGTTCGGCGCGCTGCTGGTTGGCATCTACGACGATGAGGGTGGTCTTCATTACGCCGGCAAAGTCGGTACCGGATTCAATGGCGGGTTGTTGAAAACCGTCGCCAAAGCGCTCGGTAAAATACCCGCGCGGCAAACTCCATTCATCGATTCGCCCACTGGTACCGAAACGCGCGGCGTACATTGGGTGAAACCGGCGCTGGTCGCGGAAATTAAATTCGCGCAATGGACCGGCGGCGGACATATCCGCCACGCCACTTTTATCGGTTTACGCAGCGATAAGCGTGCACGGGACATTCGCCGTGAAGAACCTATGTCGGTCAAGCGGGCCGTGGCGGAATCGGCGAAATCCAAGTTGCCCGCGACGCGGCCTCGAAGCAAGCAGGTCGCCGCCCGCGAAGATGACGGGCAGGCGTCGCGGCCGGCCGGCCGGAATTCGTCGATCGCGGGTATCAGGCTGTCGCATCCCTCGCGCATCTTATATCCCGAAATGGGTCTTACCAAACTCGAACTGGCGCGCTACTACGACGATGTGGCGGAATGGATATTGCCGCATCTGCGCCATCGTCCACTCACCTTGGTGCGCTGCCCCGACGGTGTTGGAAAACAATGTTTTTATCAAAAGCACGTCGATCAGGGCACCGGTAATAGCATCGCGCGAGTCACGGTACCGAACGCTGAAGGCGAACCGTATATGATGGCCGATACGCGTGCGGCACTCATCAGCCTGGTGCAGATGGGCGTGCTTGAATTGCACACTTGGGGAGCGCGTAAAACCCATCTCGATAAACCCGATCGTATCATCTTCGATCTCGATCCCGCGCCGGGACTGGCGTGGCCGACAGTAGTAGAGGCCGCTTACTTGGTGAAGGGCGTACTCGAGGATATCGGCCTGCAAAGCTTCGTCAAAACGACCGGCGGCAAGGGGCTGCATGTGGTGATTCCGCTCAAGCCCGAAAGAGGCTGGGACGAAGTGAAAGCTTTTTCACGCGGTGTCGCTTATTACTTCGCCAAGGTTTTGCCAGATCGGTTTACCGCCAAGATGACCAAGGGCACCCGGACGGGCAGGATATTCATTGATTATTTGCGCAACGCCGCCGAGGCCACCGCCGTCGCCGCCTATTCCACGCGTGCGCGAGTCGGTGCGCCGGTCGCCGTGCCCATCGCCTGGAAAGAGTTGGATGAGAAATTACGCTCCGACAGTTTCACCGTCGCCAATGTTCGCGAACGTCTGCGCCGCTTGAAGCGCGATCCCTGGGAAGAGTACTACGGTTTGAAACAACGCCTCACCGCAAAAATACTGAGAGCATTTGATTGAACGGCTTCAATCAGGATATGACTTGAGTTTTGGCAATACGGCATGATTTGCCGTGTCTTTATTTCCCCGCTGTGTCGCGGATTTACGCAGCCACTTCACCAACTGATAAATCGCAATGCTGACGATCAAGGCTACGCCGACCAACGTGAGGATGTGCCCCGCCGACGGCGTGTGCAGTACCGCGCCGATCCGTTCGACCAGCAGCGCGATCACGAATATGCCCGGCACCATGCCGAGCAGCGTACCCAGCATGAAATCACGCAGGCTGAGGTTGGACGCGCCGGCGACCAGATTGACGACGCTGAACGGCGCTACCGGCAGAAGACGCACGATGAATACCGTCAAGATGCCGCGTTGCGCCAGGTGCTGGGTGATACGGTTGAGCCGTGAACCGGCGAGGCGTCTCACCCGCGCGCGGCCAATGAGCCTGCCGATTGCATACGTCACCACCGCGCTTAGCAACGAACCGGCCAGCGCATAGAAAAAACCGTGGAGCGCGCCGAAGCTGATGATGGTGGCGGTGATCAACAGCATCACCGGCATCACTACCAGCCCCGCGATCACGAATACCGCCATCACCGCGACGAGCGCCAGCGGTCCCGAACGCAATGTGGCGAAGGTATCGGCTAATATTTCGGGGTGCATCCACAGCGACAGCGGCGTCCACCGCCAAGCGGCGGCAAGTCCCAACAACAGGATCAACAGTAAACTCCACATGAGTAAGCGTCTGCGCAGCGGCTGGCGTTGTTCCTCCGGTACCAGTCGGCGGAGCGTTACCTCCGGGTCATAGGGATACTCGGGATCGAATACGTCGGACGAAGCCAGCACGTCATTGGCCGGTTCAGTTATCTCCAAGGGCTTCAGCGTACGCGGCGACGTGCTCAAGGCGGCGATGGTACCGATCAAGGAATTTTTTTCGCGCATGACTAGGCCGACCCGCCGGGTATCGGTGCCAAGGTGTTCGCCGAGCAGGCGATCGCGAAAAGCGGCGATCGCGTCGTTCAAGCGCGGATCACCCGCCGCCTCGACGGCAAGGTCGCATTCGGTGTCGAGCAGCATCGACCGGTTGTTTAAATTCGACGAACCGACCCGCACGAAATCGTCGTCGACCACGATGAGCTTGGTATGGACGTTGATGGGTTGTTCTTTCAAACCCGGCATATCCGGGTAAAGCACCCGCAGACGGTGCGCATGATCCGCTTTCAGCAGTTTTTGCAAGAGCCGCAGCCGTATTACATCCATGGTGACGTTGGCCAGCCAGCCTTCCGTGCGCAGCGGTAATACCATGACGATTTCCGGACCGTTATCTTCCCGCAGGCGCGCGGCTAACGCGTCCGCGATAGTGGTGGAAGTGAAATACTGGTTTTCGATGTAGATCCAGCGTTCGGCGCCGGCGATAGCGTCGAGGTAAAGCCGCTCGCCTTCGCGTATCTCTGAATTGCTGTCGTATTCGGGAACGGTACGCACGATCGCGACGTCAACATCGACGATATCGGCCGTCAAATAAACCGGCCAGGGATCACGGTCAGAGGTAGCCGCGGGCGTGCGCGGTTTTTTACCGGTCGCGCAATACCAGCGTTCGCGGGCGAGATGGCCCAGCGCGCGGGCCGCCGGCCCCGTAACGGCCACTTGCGCGTCGTGATACGGCCGCGCGGGCTGGTTGTCGAGCTCGATGCGGCGCGGATCGCTCGGCATATGTTCCGGTGTATCCCAGCGTCCGAGAGTGAGATCGAGGCCGCCGGCAAAGGCGATCTTATCGTCGATTACCACCACCTTTTGATGATGGGAACCGCCCATGGGATGGCGGTCGTCCATGTGGAAATGCAGTCGGCGATGGGTGCTCCAAGGTCGTTGGTAAAGCGGCAGCCATTGGCGATCGAGCGCGAAAATCATCGCGAAATCCCAGCTCAAGATATGGCTGTGCAGCGTACGCTTGCGGCTCACCAGCGCTTTCAGGAATTCGCCGAGCGGAACGGGCCAGCCGTCGTCGGTATTTTCTTCGCCGCGCACCATGCGGAAGCGGCTGTCGATGTCCCAGGAAAGAATCAGGATCGATTGTTCCGCTTGCGTAAGGGCGTGACGCAGCGCGCGAAAATAAGCCGCGCCGTCGACCAAAAAGGCCAGGCGATCCGCTCGTTCTATACGCCAGCAATTGTGTCCGGGCCGAAGTATGCTTTTCATCGTGTCCGTTCCGTGGGTGGGGGGAGAAGATACGGTGGCGACTGCTTGCTCAGCATTCGAATGATCAAGCTCTACATCGTCCACACAAAACCCATGCCATCACATGGCAGCACACCGCGATCGGGCAAACACATAAATTGCAATCGACATTCGCATGTAACACGCGGCGTATAGCCCGTATATGCACAAGAATTATTTTGACGTCATCAGTCCAGGGGAATATGTAAAGACTTCAGAACAAATTCTGCATCCGGTGAAACGAAAAATCTCCACACTATATTGTAATTTTGACAATGCGGTAATTCATAAAATGCGGTAATCGGTGCGGTGACGCTATTTCACGTGTAGTGAAATAGCGCGGGGTGTGGTACAGCGGTTGCAGCGACGTTGCATCGTCCCGCGAGGAGTATTTATGATACTTGCGACTTACAACATCCACCGCTGCAAAGGCGGCGATGGCCGTAGCGATCCTGACCGCATCGTGGAGGTGCTGAGAGAAATTAAAGCCGACATCATCGCTTTGCAGGAAGTCGAATCCCAGACCAGTGCCGGTTTCGACATGCTCGGCTATCTGGCGAGGGCGATGGGTATGGCGTCCATCGCCGGCCCCACGCTCGAACGGGGTACCGGCCACTATGGCAATGCCATATTGACCCGTTTCAACATTATCGAGCGGCGCAGCACCGATTTGAGCGTGCCTGGCCGTGAACCGCGCGGCGCCATCGAAGCGCTGTTCGACTGTGAGCGGCATCCGTTTTCGGTGGTGGCGACCCATCTCGGTCTGCGGCCTTACGAGCGGCGTGCTCAAGTTCAGCGGCTGCTCAAAATATTCCAACCGGAATTGCAAGGCCCGGCGGCGTTGCTCGGCGATATCAACGAATGGTATTTGTGGGGCCGGCCTGTACGATGGCTGCATCTTTATTTCAAGGAAACGCCTTCGCCGCGAACTTTTCCCGCGCGCTGGCCGCTGTTCGCGCTCGACCGCATCTGGGTGCGGCCGCGCGCCGCCTTGCGGCATCTGGAAATTCACGATAGCCGGTTGGCGCGCATCGCTTCCGATCATTTGCCGTTGAAGGCCCACGTCGCGGTCGAAGCACTTGACCGTTTCGACTCATCAATCAATCTATAAGGAGCGCCTGGCGGCGCTATGGTGGGTTACGCTGTGCTAACTCACCCTACGTTGAATATTTAGCCTTTCATCAAAGCGCCTCCGCCGCGTAATCGGCCAGGCGTGAACGTTCGCCGCTGCGCAGGGTGATGTGGCCGCTGTGTTCCCAGGCCTTGAAACGGTCCACCACATAGGTGAGGCCGGAGGTGGTTTCGGTGAGGTAGGGCGTGTCGATCTGACCGACGTTGCCGAGCACCACCATTTTGGTGCCGGGGCCGGCGCGGGTGATGAGCGCCTTCATCTGTTTCGAAGTGAGATTCTGCGCTTCGTCGATGATCACGTATTTATTGAGGAAGGTGCGGCCGCGCATGAAATTCATCGAATGGATTTTGATGCGGTTGCGCAGCAAGTCGTTGGTCGCGGCGCGGCCCCAGCTGCCGCCGTCGTTGCTGGCCAGCACCTCCAGGTTATCCATCAGCGCGCCCATCCACGGCACCATTTTTTCTTCCTCGGTGCCGGGTAGAAAACCGATGTCCTCGCCCATCGGCACGGTGGCGCGGGTCATGATGATTTCCTGATAACGCCGTTCGTCCAGCACTTGCGCCAAGCCCGCGGCGAGGGTGAGCAGGGTCTTGCCGGTGCCGGCGTTGCCGAGCAATGACACGAAGTCGATGGCCGGGTCCATCAGCATATTGAGCGCGAAGTTCTGTTCGCGGTTGCGTGCGTTGATGCCCCACACGTTGTGATGACTGCTGCGGTAATTGGTGCACACTTCGATGGTGGCTTCTTGTTTGTCGATATGGCGGACGATGGCCTCCAGGCTGTTGTCCTTGCCGTCGTGTACAAAAGTGTTGGTATACCACTTCTCCACATCCGGCCCGTTGATCTTGTAAAAGGTCTTGCCGTCTTTTTGCCATGAGGTAAGATTTTTGCCGTTGCGTTCCCAGAATTCCTCGGGCAGGGTGACTTGGCCGGTGGTGAGCAGGCTGAGATCGTCCAGCACCTGGTCGTCGCGATAATCTTCCGCCTGGATGCCGAGGGCCGCGGCCTTGACCCGCAAGTTGATGTCTTTCGACACCAGCACCACCATGCGATCCGGATTGGTGGTCTGCAAGGCCAGCACGGTGGCGAGAATGGTGTTGTCCGGTAGATTGCTGGGCAGGTCGCGCGGCAGGTCGTAATTCAACGTGCGGGTTTGAAAGAACAGGCGTCCGCCGGCGCTATCGGTATCGTTGAGGGCGGGCAGCGGCAGGCCTTTTTCGATTTCCTGCCGCGAGGCGCCTTGCACCAGCTCTTCCATGAAGCGGCTGGCCTGGCGCGCGTTACGCGCCACCTCCGAGTGGCCGCGTTTATTGTTGTCGAGTTCTTCGAGCACGATCATCGGAATGAACACGTCGTGTTCTTGAAAGCGGAAGAGGCACGAGGGATCGTGCATCAACACATTGGTGTCCAGAATCATCAAGTGACGGCCGCGCTGCCTTTTCTTGGGCGACATAAGGTACTACCTATGTTGTGGGGAAGAGGGATGATGCAAGGACGCGCCCCTGGACGGGGCGCGGACAAAATGCGGAAGGTATTGCGATGCGGAGCGCAGCGTGGGTTACAGCGCTTTGATGGCCGCCAGGACTTCGTCGGCGTGGCCTTCGACTTTGACTTTACGCCATTCCTGGCGCAGTACGCCGGCGGCGTCGATGAGAAACGTGCTGCGTTCAACCCCGATCACCTCTTTGCCGTACATATTTTTCGGCTTCATGACATCGAAGAGTTTGCAGACCTTTTCTTGTTCATCGGCCAATAAGTCGAAAGGAAAAGACTGGTTCTCTTTAAAGGTTTCGTGGGAGTCGACGCTGTCGCGGGAAATGCCGAGAATCACGGCGTTCATCTTTTTGAACTGCGGATGCATGTCGCGGAAGTTTTGGCCTTCCAAGGTGCAGCCGGGGGTGTTGTCCTTGGGATAGAAATAGAGGACGACGTTTTGTCCCTTGAGGTCCGCCAGACGGACGGTTTGCTCGCCGGTGGCGGGAAGCTCGAAATCCGGCACGGGTTTGCCGACGGTGACTGTGGCCATGACTATTCCTTTGCGTGATGCCGTTGACGGTTGTCCGGTGGGCCGCCGATCCGAAGCTTCAATCCCGCGCGTGGCGCTATGCCTGCCAAGGTATCGGTAAGTCTGCAATTTGCGATCCGCGACCCCTGATGTTTTGTTATCATACGGCACTTCCGGCGTGGTAGGAACACGGGTTCCGCGCGGCTTGTCACCGCCTGTCGTGGTCAGTACCATGCCCATTCCCGATCCTGGATATTCATGGAGATCCTTCCCGATGTTTCACGGTAGCATGGTGGCCCTGGTCACCCCCATGCAAACAGACGAGAGTCTCGACGCCGACGGTCTGGCGCGGCTCGTCGAGTTCCACATCGAGCAGGGCACCGACGCCATCGTCGCCGTGGGCACCACCGGCGAATCCGCCACTCTCGATGAAAAAGAGCATTGCCAGGTCATCCGCCAAGTCGTCGAGTTTGTGCGCGGCCGGGTGCCGGTGATCGCCGGCACCGGCGCCAATTCCACTCGCGAGGCCATCGACCTCACCCGTTGCGCCATGGAAAGCGGCGCCGACGCCTGTCTGCTGGTGACGCCGTATTACAACAAGCCCACCCAGGAAGGTTTGTACCGCCATCACAAGGCGGTGGCCGAAGCCGTGCCGATTCCGCAGATTCTTTACAATGTGCCGGGCCGCACCGCGGTCGACATGTTGCCCGAGACCGTCGAGCGCCTTGCGGCGGTGCCCAACATCGTCGGCCTCAAGGAGGCCACCGGCAATCTCGAGCGCGCCCGCGATCTAGTGCGACGCTGCGGCGACCGCCTCGATCTCTACAGCGGCGACGACGCCACCGCCATGGAATTCATTTTACTGGGCGGCAAAGGCGTGATCTCGGTCACCGCCAACGTCGCGCCGCGTGGCATGCGCGAGATGTGCGCCGCCGCGCTGGCCGGCCGGCGCGAGGTGGCCGCCGATATCGATACGCGCCTCGCCGGCCTGCACGAGGCATTGTTCATCGAGGCCAACCCGATTCCCGTCAAATGGGCTTTGTCTGAAATGGGACTCATCCCCCCCGGTATCCGTTTGCCGCTGACTCCGCTGTCCGAGCGTTATCACGACGTCGTGCGGCGGGCTATGAAGCAAGCCGGTGTTCTTTAAACCTCACTCCGTAAAGGTGCCCATGTCTTTCACACACCGTTTATCCTCCGCCGCAATCCTGGTGTTGTGCGCAGTCCTTGCCGCCTGCGCCACCAAAAACGACGATTATAAAAACAGCAAATCATTGCCGCCGCTGGAAGTGCCGCCCGATCTCATCAATCCGCCCAAGGATGCCGCCACCGCCATCCCGTCGCTGCCGGCGGCGGCGACAGCGCCTGTCGACGCGGTTGATGCATCGGCCACCGAGGTTCCCGCCACTGCCACGGCCGCCACGCCGGCCGCGGTTTCCAGCGTGC
>CAKKSB010000083.1:27766-51631 GCA_919903055.1 Gammaproteobacteria bacterium
GCCGGCGCCCAGCGCTGGCTGGTGGTGCCGGGTGCCGTGGACGAGGTACGGACGCGGGTTCGCGAATTCCTGTTGCAGCAAGGTTTCGAGATTCCCGGCGATGACAGCGCGGGCGGCACGCTGGAAACCGGCTGGCGGACCGCGGAAGCTGAGGGTGAACTGAACCAGGCTTTGGCCGCGGCGCTGCGCGATAAATTCCGGGTGCGGGTCGAGGCCGGGCGCGCGGCGAATACCGTCGAAGTGTATGTGAGCCATAGCGGGTTGCAACGGACCACCACGGCCGGTGCCGATACGTGGCAGCCGCGCGCCGCCGATCCCGTCTTGGAAGCGGAATTGCTGGACCGGTTGAAGGATTTTCTCGCGGGTGATGCCGGCGAGACCACGGTCAGCGCCGTGCCGGCGCCGAACTTGCCCGGCGTACGCAGCGATATCCAAACCGGCCAGGACAGCGTGACCACCTTGCGCCTCGCCGAAGATTTCGAGCGGGCCTGGCGGCGCATCGACTTCGCGCTGACGCGCGGCGGTTTTGTCATCGAGGACCGTAACCGCGCCGAAGGTTTGTATCTCATCCGGCTCGGCAAAGCGTTTAAAGAAGACGCCAACGCCGGCTTTTTCA
The DNA here is from genome assembly GCA_919903055.1 of Gammaproteobacteria bacterium. Taxonomy (GTDB): domain Bacteria; phylum Pseudomonadota; class Gammaproteobacteria; order DRLM01; family DRLM01; genus CAKKSB01. The sequence continues at coordinate 28,383 of CAKKSB010000083.1, forward strand.
GCCGTCTGTTCGGCAGTAATGCCGGCGATCCCAAAGCACGTTACCGCGTGCATCTGCAGGGCCGCGGCGACGCTACCGTGGTAGTGGTGCAGCATCCCGGCGGTGCGGCCGTGCGTACCAGCGTCGGCGAGCGGATCTTGGAACGCCTGAAAGAGAAAATGGAATAAGCGTGCGTTTTACGGTGCTCGGCAGCGGTAGCCGCGGCAACGCCACTCTGGTGGAGGTGGGTGCTACTTGTGTATTGATCGATTGCGGCTTTTCACTGGCGGAGCTGGAGCAGCGGCTGCTGCGGGCGGGTAAACGGCTGTGGGATTTGACCGCGGTACTGGTCACCCACGAGCACGGCGATCACGTCAGGGGCGTGGCGGCGCTGGCGCGGACTTACCGGGTGCCCATCTGGGCGACGCCGGGTACGGCGCGGGCGGCGAAGTTGCTGGGTTTCTGCCGGGAATTCGATTGCCATGCCCCTTTTGCCGTCGGCGAGATGGAAGTGAACCCGTTTCCGGTGCCGCACGATGCGCGGGAACCCTGTCAATTCGTGGTGGGCGACGGCGCGCGGCGCTTGGGAATACTCACCGACGTGGGTGCCGCCACCCCGCACATCGTGGCGAGCTTGAGCGGTTGCGATGCCCTGATGCTGGAATGCAACCACGACGCGGACATGCTGGCGACCGGACATTATCCTCCCAGCCTCAAGCAGCGGGTGGGCGGCCGTCACGGCCATTTGAGCAACGTGCAGGCGGCGGCCTTGCTGGCGGAACTGGACAGCGGCCGTTTCCAGCATGTGGTGGCCGCGCATTTGAGCGAGAAGAACAATCACCCCCGCTTGGCGCGGCGCGCCTTGGCGGAGGTCATGGACTGCGACGACCAGTGGATCGCCGTCGCCGATCAGGAACAAGGTTTGGAATGGCGCGACCTGCGTTAAGGTTGCGCGTTACGGGATAGGTGAGTTATGCAAATCGGCAAAGAACTGTACACGGGCAAGGCCAAATCGGTGTTCGCCACCGACGATCCCGCACGCTACGTCATGCGTTTTCGCGATGACACCTCGGCGTTCGACGGTGGCAAAAAGGCCAGCCTGGCGCGCAAGGGCGCGGTCAACAATAAATTCAACGCCTTCATCATGGCTAGATTGGCCGAGGCCGGCATACCCAGCCATTTCGAGCGGCTGTTGTCCGACACCGAGTCGCTGGTCAAACGGCTGGAAATGATTCCGGTGGAGTGCGTGGTGCGCAACATTGCGGCCGGCAGCATGTGCCGCCGCTTGGGTATTAAAGAAGGCACCGAACTCGATCCGCCCACCTTCGAATTCTTTCTCAAGGATGACGCGCTGCACGACCCCATGGTCAACGACTCGCACATCCGCACCTTCGGCTGGGCCGGCGAGGAAGAAGTCGCGCGCATGAAGGAGCTGACCTTCCAGGTCAACGCGGTGCTTAAGCCGCTCTTTCTCGACGCCGGCATATTGCTGGTGGACTACAAACTGGAATTCGGCCGCTATCAGGGCCAGGTTTTATTGGGCGACGAGTTCAGCCCCGACGGCTGCCGTCTGTGGGACGCCAAGACTCGCGAAAAACTCGACAAAGACCGCTTCCGTCAGGATCTCGGCAATGTCATCGAGGCTTACGAGGAAGTGGCGCGGCGCCTGGGCGTGGACCTGTCTTAAGGGACCTCTTTTATTCAGAGGTTCCCGCGGCGCATGGATATGCCGCCCGTGCCCTGAAAATTCCGGGACGGCATTATTCAGAGCTTCCTTAAATAAAATAGAATTCTCCCGCGTGGACGCGACGGGGGATGATAAAATGGACGCCTTTCGCGCCTAAGCCTGGGAGAATTACATGCTCTATCTGCGCGGCCGCACCGCCTGGTCTTCTTTTCGTTTGGAAAAGCTCATCGCCGCCGCGCGGGCCGAGGTGCCCACCGTCTCGGGTATCCACGTCGAACAGGTCTATTTCATCGACAGCGAACAGCGCCTCGGCGAGGCCGAGCAGACGCGGCTGACCGCTCTGCTGATCGCCGATGACGTCCCCGTCCCCGCGCCGCCCGGCGCCGGCCTGCTGTTGGTGGTGCCGCGCTTCGGCACCATCTCCCCCTGGGCCAGCAAGGCCACCGACATCGTCCACAATTGCGGCCTGGCCACGGTGCGGCGGGTGGAGCGCGGCGCGGCCTATTACATCAGTTTCGCCAACGGCGAAGGTTTGGATGCCCACGCCGCCGGCCTCGCGGCCCTGTTGCACGACCGCATGACCGAGACCGTGCTCACCAGTCTGGACGAGGCGGAAGGCCTGTTCGCCAGCGCCGAGCCCGCCCCGCTGAAAACCTATGACCTGCTGGGCGGCGGCCGCGCGGCCTTGGAAGAGTCCAACCGCGTGCTGGGGCTCGCCCTCAGCGGCGAGGAGATGGACTACCTGCTGGAGAGTTTCGCCCAGCTCGAACGCAATCCCAGCGACGTCGAGCTGATGATGTTCGCCCAGGCCAATTCCGAACATTGCCGCCACAAGATCTTCAACGCCGGCTGGCGCATCGACGGCGTCGATCAGGACAAAAGCCTGTTCGACATGATCCGCAACACGTCCACGCATTGGCCCGACGGCCTGCTGTCCGCCTACCGCGACAATTCCGCGGTGATCGCCGGACCGCGCGCCGAACGGTTTTTCCCTCGCCCCGAAAACCACGGCGAATACGCCCGCTGGCGCGAGGACGGCCACATCGCCATCAAGGTGGAGACTCACAATCATCCCACCGCCATCTCGCCCTTTCCCGGCGCCGCCACCGGCTCCGGCGGCGAAATCCGCGACGAGGGCGCCACCGGCCGCGGCGCCAAGCCCAAGGCCGGTTTGTGCGGTTTTTCAGTATCCAATCTGCGCATCCCCGGCTTCACGCAACCGTGGGAGACCGACCACGGCAAGCCGGAGCGCATCGCCTCCGCGCTCGACATCATGCTGGAAGGACCGATCGGCGCGGCCGCCTTCAACAACGAATTCGGCCGGCCCAATCTGTGCGGCTATTTCCGCACTTTCGAAGAACAAGTGCCCGGCGTCCACGGCAGCGAACTGCGCGGTTATCACAAACCGATCATGATCGCCGGCGGCATGGGCACCATTCGACCTCAGCATGTGGATAAAGGACAGTTGCCGCCCGGCGCCCAGCTCATCGTGCTGGGCGGCCCGGCCATGCTGATCGGTCTCGGCGGCGGCGCGGCCTCGTCGGTGACCAGCGGCGCCAGCCACGCCGATCTCGATTATGCCTCGGTGCAGCGCGGCAACCCGGAGATGGAGCGGCGGGCGCAGGAAGTCATCGACCGCTGCTGGCAGCTCAACGATAAAAATCCCATCATCTCCATCCACGACGTGGGGGCGGGCGGCCTGTCCAACGCCTTGCCCGAACTGGTCAACGACAGCGGCCGCGGCGCGCGCATCGAGTTGCGCGCCGTGCCCAACGACGAGCCCGGCATGTCGCCCATGCAGCTGTGGTCCAACGAATCCCAGGAGCGCTACGTGCTGGCGGTCAAGCCGGAAGACTTGGAGCTGTTCGAGGCGCTGTGCGAGCGCGAGCGCTGCCCCTATGCGGTGGTGGGCGAAGTGACCGAGGCGCAGCAACTGGTGGTGGGCGACGCTCTGTTCGACAACACGCCGGTGGACATGCCGATGTCGGTGTTGCTGGGTAAACCGCCCAAATTGTTTCGTGACGTGCGCCGCCACACCCATCCCAAGCCCGAATTCGCGACGGCAGGGCTGGACCTGCACGAGGCGGCGCTGCGGGTGCTGCGTCTGCCGGCGGTGGCGGACAAGAGCTTCCTGATCACCATCGGCGACCGCAGCGTCAGCGGCCTGGTGACCCGCGACCAGATGGTCGGTCCCTGGCAGGTGCCGGTGGCGGATTGCGCGGTCACCGCGGGTTGTTTCCACGAATACGGCGGCGAAGTGATGGCCATGGGTGAACGCACCCCGGTGGCGTTGCTGCATCACGCCGCCTCGGCGCGGATGGCGGTGGGCGAGGCGGTGACCAACATCGCCGCCGCCGGTATCGAATTCATCGGTGACGTCAAACTCTCCGCCAACTGGATGGCCGCCGCCGGTCATCCCGGCGAAGACGCCGGTTTGTTCGACGCGGTGAAAGCGATCGGCATGGAGCTGTGTCCCGCGCTCGACCTCGCCATTCCGGTCGGCAAGGATTCGCTCTCCATGAAAACCGTGTGGGAGCAAGACGGCGAGCGCCGCGAGATGGCCGCGCCCTTGTCGCTGATCGTCAGCGCCTTCGCCCCGGTGGAGGACGTGCGGCGTACCCTCACCCCGCAATTGCGTACCGACCGCGGCGACACCGATCTCATCCTCATCGACCTCGGCAAAGGCCGCAACCGTCTCGGCGGTTCGGCGCTGACCCAAGTTTATAAACAACTGGGCCATCACCCCGCCGACTTAGACGATCCCAATGTCTTGCGTGAATTCTTCGATGCCGTCCAGGCCCTCAATCAAGAGGATCTGATCCTCGCCTATCACGACCGCTCCGACGGCGGCCTGTTCGTTACCCTCTGCGAAATGGCCTTCGCCGGCCGGGCCGGCTTCAATGTCGCGCTCGACGACGTCGGCGAGGACAACGCGGCGGCCTTGTTCAGCGAAGAACTGGGCGCGGTACTGCAAGTGCGTCACTGCGACACCGACGAGGTGCTGGCGGCGCTGCACGAGGCGGGCTTGAGCAAACACAGCCACGTCATCGGGACTCTCAATGATGAAGGACGGATTGTCTTCACCCGCGGCCACAAGGAAGTACTGGCCGACGCGCGAGTGAATTTCCAGCGCGCGTGGTCCGAGACCAGTTACCGCATGCAGGCCTTGCGCGACAACCCGCACTGCGCGCAGCAGGAATACGACCGGATATTGGATCGCGCCGATCCCGGCCTCAACGTGGCGCTGCCCTTCGACATCAATGAAGACATCGCCGCGCCTTACATCGCCGGCGGCGTGCGGCCGCGTATCGCCGTGCTGCGCGAGCAGGGCGTCAACGGCCACGTGGAAATGGCGGCGGCCTTCGACCCCGCCGGTTTAGCCGCGGTGGACGTGCACATGAGCGATATTCTGGCGGGGCGTTTCGATCTCGCCGATTTCCAGGGCCTGGCGGCCTGCGGCGGTTTTTCCTACGGCGACGTGCTGGGCGCCGGCGGCGGCTGGGCCAAATCCATTTTATTCAACAGCCGCGCCCGCGATCAATTCGCGGCGTTTTTCCAGCGCGCGGACAGTTTCACCCTTGGCGTGTGCAACGGCTGCCAGATGTTGTCGCATTTGAAGGAACTCATCCCCGGCGCCGAACAGTGGCCGCGTTTCCTGCGCAACCGTTCCGAACAATTCGAGGCGCGTTACTCGCTGGTGGAAGTGGTGGAGTCGCCCTCCTTGTTCCTGCAAGGCATGGCCGGCGCGCGGCTGCCCATTGCCGTCGCGCACGGAGAAGGTCGCGCCGAGTTTGGCGAAGGGCACAATCCGCATCAGGTCTTGGCCGCCGGTCTGGTCAGCCTGCGTTATGTGGATCATCGCGGCGCGCCCACCGAACACTATCCTTACAATCCCAACGGCTCGCCTTTGGGTATCACCGGACTCACCAGCGCCGACGGCCGCGTCACCATCATGATGCCTCACCCCGAACGGGTGTTCCGCGCCGTGCAAAATAGTTGGCATCCCGCCGACTGGCAGGAAGACGGACCGTGGCTGCGGATGTTCCGCAACGCGCGCCAGGCGGTCGGTTTCATCACGCCGGGAAGAACCACGGCGGCGGCGAGCGTGACGACGGAAGCCAAGGGCTATGTACCGCCCGATATTCATTGAGCAGGACGGCGCGTTTTTATGCGCGCGTAGTTCGGTGCGCGGAATCGCGCCGCGAGACGGGGCCGCGGTAGACGATCAGGGTGAAGTACCAATACGCGCCGGCGACCGCGGATAACATATGAGCATCACGCGGTGCCGTGGCCGCGCATGCCGCCGAGAGAACTTTTCTCAAAATGAGTTTAGAGCATCCGGTCCATTCACAATCACGCGGCGGATGATTTCCACGCAAGACAGCTTGCCGTGCGCATGGACTGTTAAGGTTGGTAATTTGTCCGCCGGATAAGCGTTAACGAGTCATTCTTGCCACAACCGATACACGCCGCGTCCCGCCTGTTTGGCCTGATACATGGCTTGATCGGCTTGGCGCACCAGATTCTCCAAATCATGCCGTTGGGCGGAGTCCCGCGTGGCATCCCAATGGGCGATGCCGATGCTGGCGGTGATTTTGATTTCATGCCGATCGATATTGTGGGGTTGCGCCAGCGCGTCGAGGATTTTTTGCGCGACGGGAACGGCCTCGGCTTGGTGCGGCAAGTCTTGCAGTATCACCAGGAATTCGTCGCCGCCGAGGCGGGCCACGGTGTCGACGTTGCGCACGCAGGCGAGCAGCCGGCGGGCGGTTTCCTGCAGCAGTTGGTCGCCGCAGGCATGGCCATAAGTATCGTTGACCGGTTTGAATTGGTCGAGATCGACGAACAAGACGGCGAAACCGTTTTTGTCGCGCAAGGCCAGCTCGCGCGCCTGGCGCAGACGATCGTGGAACAAGGCGCGGTTGGGCAACTGGGTCAGCGGATCGTAGTTGGCCAGATGTTGGATCCGTTGTTCGCTATCGCGCTGAGTGATGTCGCTGAAGACGGCCATGTGATACTGATGTTCACCCGCCGGGTTTTTTATGGCGTGTATCGCCAGCCATTCAGGGTAAATCTCGCCGTTCTTGCGGCGATTCCATATCTCGCCGCTCCAGACACCCTTGTGATTGATCTCGTTCCAGAGCGCATCGTAGAAATCGGGGCCGTGCCGGCCTGAACTGAGCAGGTGGGGATTTTTTCCGACGACCTCTTCCGGCGCGTAACCGGTGATGCGGGTGAAGGCCGGATTGACCCGGACGATGCGGTTGGCGCGGTCGGTGATGAGCATGCCTTGGTGGCTTTCGCGGAAGGCGATGTCGGCGAGTTCCAGTTTGGCGCTGGTCCGGGCGAGTTGGTCGCGCGACCGCTGCATGGGCCGCAAATAATAAATGTAGAGCACCGGGAACAGAAAGGCGCCGAGCACCATCGCGTCGATCAAGGCCTCGACGGGCGTCGACTGCGGCGGTAGATAATTCAGGACCAGAATCACCGCGGTCTCGGCGGCGAAGATCGAGGCGGCGGTAAAGATCAGCAAGCGTAACGGATTGTCCATAAGCCTCCTTATCTCCGGCTATAGTAGCGAGTGAGGGGTGGGTAATAAAGGGAAATTTCGGTTGTCGATTACAGCGTGGCGGGCAAATACCTTGGCCGTATCCGCGACCGTAGCGTGACGCGCGGGTGGACGGAACCCAGTCGATCGTCACGTCACGCAAGGTAATGGTTTAAAGACGCGCCACGCTGTTGTAAAGTGCGCGGGTTTTGCGGTGTCTGGCGAGTTGGCGGCGCGGTAAGTTTCATGGTTCCCGGCACGCTACGGTTGTTACGATCGATAAACGACAGGAGATGTGCATGTCTGGTTTTGAGAAATTGTCATGAGCGAGGATGCGGCGCATCACGGCGGCTGGCGGACGGCGGATTGGATTTTCGCCGCGGCCTTGCTGTTAGGCTTGGCGTTGGATTATTTTTTCCCGCTGACTTTTCAAGAAGTGCTGCCTCGCCTGATGCTGCACCTGATCGGCGCGCCTTTACTGATAGCCGGCACGGCCCTCGTGTTTCTCGGCAAAAAAGAGCTGGCGCGTTGCGCGCAGCCGTCGGAACCCGGTCACTCCACCACGCAACTGGTCAAAAGCGGCGTGTTCAGTCACTCGCGAAATCCGCTTTACGTCGGGATTCTGCTGGCCTTCATGGGTTTGGCGATCGCGACCAATATGCCATGGTGGTTGTTTCTCGCGATCCCCGTCATGTTGGTGATTCAATGGCTGCTGGTGGTGCCCGAGGAACGTTATTTGGAAAAAAAATTTGGCGAAGAATATCAGGCATACCGGCAGGCCGTGCGGCGCTGGTGCTGAACACGTCGGCCGTGATGGGATGCGGAGCAAGCATGGTTGTGGCGCCGGATGCCTCTCCATTTCCCTGTTCGGCGTGGGTTGAAATGTCTCGCGTTACCGCCCTGAAAATAGCGAGAATAGCGAGATATTAAGTAAGCAAAAGGGCACGGAGCGGATTCGCGCTTCCCTCGCCAGCCGTTCCGGGCTACCATCCGCGCGAGTCTTTTCTGAGAGGTAGTGTGTTCGATGGAATGGTTTACCGACCCCCAAGCCTGGATCGCCTTGGCCACTTTGACGGCCCTGGAAATCGTGCTGGGTATTGACAATATTATTTTCATTTCGATTCTGGTCGGCCGCTTGCCGCCCGAGAAACGCGACCTGGCGCGCCGCCTGGGTCTCGGCCTGGCGATGGGCACGCGTATCCTGTTGCTGTTCTCGCTGGTGTGGGTGATGGGGCTGGTCGAGCCGCTGTTCAGCGTCGCCAGCCATGAAATTTCCGGGCGCGATTTGATCTTGGTCGGCGGCGGACTGTTCCTGTTGTGGAAGAGCGTGCATGAAATTCACAACAGCCTGGAAGGTGTCGAACATACCCCTGATGTTAAAACCACGGCGGCGGTGAGTTTTGGGGGAGTGCTGATACAAATCGCCATCATCGACATCGTGTTCTCGCTGGATTCGGTGATCACGGCGGTGGGCATGGTCGATCATTTGGCCATCATGGTGATCGCCATCGTCATCGCGGTGGGCATCATGATGGTGGCCGCCAAATCCATCGGTGATTTCGTCGACAACCATCCCACCATCAAAATGCTGGCCTTGAGTTTTCTGATTCTGGTGGGCGTGGCCTTGATCGCCGAAGGCTTCGAGTTCCACATTCCCAAGGCCTATATTTACTTCGCCATGGCCTTTTCGGTGGCGGTGGAAATGCTCAACATCCGCTTGCGCGCCAAACGCGCCGTGCCGGTGAAGTTGCACAAGACGCTGAAGGAAAATAAAGAGTCCGCGGAGGACTGAGCGTCCTTGCCGTAAGGGCCGCCCCGCCCCGAGGCGGGTGGGGCGGTTCCGTCAAACCGGCGCGTTGTCTATACAGCGGCGCGGCGCGCGAAGAAATCCGGTGTCTTGTCGGAGCGGCCGCGTTTCATCTTGCCGCTCGGAAAGAGAAAACATGCCGGTGCGCTCTTAAGTCGCGAATTAATCGTTCAGGCCCCGAGGTGGCGGCGCTGGCGTTGCGGCCCGCCCGTCCGCGCGCCGACGGCGGAGCGGTCGCGCACGGCCGGGATGATGAAGCTCAGTTCGGCGCGGCCGCCGCTGTTGGCGTAGTCCGCGCCGAGGGTCGCCGCCGCGGCGGCGGGGGCGATACCCAAGCGGTCAACCATGCCGCGATAGACCAGCTCGAATAATTTATCCAAGGCGATTTGATGAGTCTTGCCGGTCTCGCTGTATAACCAGTCGCTGAGGGCCATGAAGCGTGCGAAGGGCGCATCCCCGAGCAGCGCGGGGCGGCTCAAGCGGAAACGGCCGGAGTTGCCGATCAGATCCCAATAACGCGCGTAGCGGTTGAGGCGTTGCACGGTCGCGAAGTCGAGACGGTCGGTGGCCAATATGCTGTAAGGCGGATAAGGGTTGTAACGCATGGCGTGACCGGCGGTGTGGCGGTCGATGGGCGCGCCGCGCAGACGCTTGAGTATGCCCACTTGGATTTCATGCGGTTCGAGCGCCACCAGCCGGTCGAAGCCGGCGCCGAAACTGGCGAGGTCTTCGCCGGGCAGGCCGGCGATGAGATCGGTGTGCAAATGGGCCTGGGTTTCCCGGCGCAGCCAGCGGATGTTGTGTTCCGCTTTGTCATTGTCCTGGCGGCGGCTGATGCGGGCCTGCACCTCGGGATTGAAACTCTGCAAACCGATTTCGAACTGCAAGCTGCCGGGCGGAAAGCGCAGAATGATTTCCTGCAAGCGTTCGGGCAGATGATCGGGAATCAGTTCGAAGTGCAGAAATAATTTTTCGTCGAGCCGTTCCAGGAAAAATTCCAGGATGCGCACGCTGGTGTCGATCTTGAGATTGAAAGTGCGATCGACGAATTTGAAATGCCGCACGCCGCGTCGATGCAGTTGATCCATCTCTTTGAGAAACCGCGCGAGTTCGAAGGGCCACGCGGTCTTGTCCAGCGCCGACAGACAGAATTCACATTTGTAGGGACAGCCGCGCGAGGCCTCGACATAAATGAAGCGGTGGGCGACGTCTTCGTCGTTGTAATAGCCGTAGGGCAATTTCAGCTCGGATAAACGCGGCTGCGCCGCCGCGATGATCTTTTGCGGCGGCCGCTCGCCGGCCAGCACCTGCCGGCACAAGGCGGCGAAGGCGAGGTCGCCGGGCCCGGCGATCACATAATCCGCGAGGCGGCAGATATCCTGCGCCTCCTGTTCATAACTCACCTCCGGCCCGCCCACCACCACCACGATATCGGGGCGCACCTGTTTGATGAGCGCGACGATCTGGGTGCTCACCTCCACGTTCCAGATATAAACGCCCAGACCGATGATGCGGGTGTCCTCCCGCAGCAGGCTTTCCACGATGTCCGACGGCCGCGCGTCGATGATGTACTCCACCAGCCGGGTGCGCGCTTCCAGTTCGCCCATATTGGCCAACAGATAACGCAGGCCGAGCGAGGCGTGGAAATAACGCGCATTGAGGGTGGTGATGATGATGTCGGTCATGACGGAGCGCCGCGGGTTTCGAAGCGGCGATTATAACGGAACCCCGGCCGGCGGGCGCGGCGCCAAACAGCGGATGGCGGATGCCGGGTTTACATGGCAATGCAAAAAAAACTGCCCCAGGGGAAGGGCAGTGCTAAAGACAACCGAGTGAAGGAGAGGGGAAGGGGGGATCTCAGTTGTTGGTCGCTAAACGGTCTTCAAGTAGATGAGGCATGCGGGCGGCGTAACCGGCGATGGCCTCGGCGGCGTAGTAATTGACGCGCGCGGTCACGGTGTCGCCCTTTTTTTCGGCATCGCGGGCCTGGACCAGCATTTGTTTGGCCAGCGCGATGGACCGGCGGATGATCGCCTGTTCATCGGCGCGATTTTTAAACAAGCCCTCCGCTTCGTGTTCAGCCAATTCGCCTTCCGCCCAGGCGTTCAGGCCTTCCACCGTTTGCGTCAGTTGGCTAAAAGAAGCGTTTTTGCCGTAACTCGGCGCGGGGTCTTGATCGTCGGCATGACTCGCCGACGCGGCGGCCGCGAGAGTCAAAGCCAGCAAACAGGCGGGGAACTTGGTGTAGTGCATGAGGTATCCTTTTTACCGTTACGTTTGCCGGGGGCTGAAGTGTCATTCTTCCCGGCGGTCTGGTCACTTGCTGTAAATAGTAATGATTCTCATTAGCAAAGTCAAGTCTCGGGAGAATGGTGAGCCGAGCGAGGATGTAATGACGTTTTAGCATAGCCATTCTTTACAGCAGCTGGTGGGGTGCGCGGGGTGAGTGTGGCGAACGTTATGGATTTTTTAGTGAGTCGGTCCCTGCTGTTTGAATTGGCCTCCGCGCGGACAATGCATGCACTTTGGATTTATCGGTAACGTGCGCCATGCATATGTGGCAGGCGATTAAAATGCCGCCTGGCCGGCCAATAGATTTTTCGGAAAGCGCCAGGTGCGTTGCCGAGCATTTGCTACCTACGGAAATCTCATTGCTATGCGCATGAATAAAATATTGGATGCGCGGATGCAAGGAATGAAAATTATCGCGCTGTTCGGTGTGGTGATGCCTATTGCGCGCGCTATTTGAATTCGGCGGACCGGTATTGTTCAAGATTTTCGGGAGTAGTTGAGCAGTCCGAGCGCCGCCAGCGCGGCGAAGGCCGCTCCGGCCAGGAAGGTGGCGGGCGCGCCGATGACGCTCCACAACACGCCCGCGATGACGCTCGCCAGCAATAACGCGCCGCCGCTGATCAGATTGAAAATGCCGAAAGCGGTGCCGCGCAGTTCGGCGGGCGCCGTGTCGGCCACCAGTTTGGCAAGCAGGCCTTGCGTGAGTCCCATATGCAGTCCCCATAAAGCGGCACCCATTAAGGCTGGCAAAGGTGAGGTCGCGGCGGCCAGCACGAGATCGGCCAGCACCAGCATGACGAGTCCGACGACGAGCAAGCTTCTGTGACCGAAGCGGTCGGAGGCCGCCCCGGCCGGATAGGCGCTTGCCGCGTAGACCACGTTCATGACGATCAACACCACCGGCACGTAGCCGAGGGCCAAGCCGACATCCTGGATTCGGAGTACCAGAAACGCTTCGCTGAAACGGGCCAAGGTGAACACCGCGCCGAGCAGCACGATCAACCAATAACGCCGCGGCAGTTGCTTGGCGTCACTCAGCGTGAGTGGACCGCGCGTGACGGCATCGGCGCTTGGACGCTCGGGCTCGCGAATGCCGAAGATCAGCAACGCGACGGCGATGAAGGCCGGAATCACCGCCAACCATAGCACCGCCCGAATATCGTCGGCGAGTAAGGCCATGAATATTACCGCGAGCAATGGACCGATGAACGCGCCGATGGAATCGAGGGACTGGCGCAGTCCATAAGCCGCGCCGCGCAACTCGCGCGGCGTGAGGTCCGCCACCAGCGCGTCACGCGGCGCGCCGCGTATGCCTTTGCCGACGCGGTCGATGAAACGGGCGGTGAACACCCAGCCGAGAGTAGTCGCCAGCGGAAAGATCGGTTTGGTCACCGCCGCGAGCCCGTAGCCCAGCACGGCGAGCCACTTGCGCTTGCCGAGGTAGTCGCTGAGCGCGCCTGAAAACACTTTGGCGATCGCGGCGGTGGCTTCGGCGATACCCTCGATGAAGCCGATGGTGATCATCGACGCCCCCAGCACCGTGACCATGAAAACCGGCAGCAGGCTGTGAACCAGTTCGGACGACATATCCATGAACATCGAGACGCCGCCCAATACCCAAACACCCGCCGGCAAGGCGCGCAGTCCTGTTGAGGCGGCAGGGCGAGGGGGCTGATCGTGGTTGGGAGATTGAGTGGTCACGCCGGGGAGAGTGCTCTCTTGAGGCCGATGTTCAGAATCGTGATGCGGTTAGACGTTCGGCGAACGTGCCGAGTGGTTTTATTCAGCCTGCCCACGATAGCACTATAACGCCGACCGGCGCGGCTTTCCAACTCATCAGCCGCGCAGCATGTGCAGATTATTTGGCAAATGCTGGCGCGATTCTCGACGATCTTGATGATGGAAGATACTTCAGAGTTAGCCCTTGCAATCGTTCATCCCAATCAGCGGCCATCGCTATGCTGCTATAAAAAGCATCGGCCGTAAACGCCGCTGAGATTTTTGATATAACAGCCGAGGAAGTTGACGAAGTTGTTCAGCGATTGAATGATCGCAGTGATAGCGTGTCAAACGCCCGCCGTCGGTTTTAATGAATTGTTGGCAGATTATTTCTTGAGTAAATCTCGAATTTCCGTAAGAAGAACTTGTTCCGCCGAGGGTGCCGCGGGAGCCGCCGCTTCTTTTTTCTTAAGCGAGTTTATAAGCCGTACAACCATAAAAATGACAAATGCAATAATCGTAAAATCGACGATGGTCTGGACGAATTTTCCGTAAGCGACTACCACGGCGGGTGAGCTGCCCACCGCCTCTTTCACGGTAATCGCAAGATCGGAAAAATCCACTCCTCCCAAAAGCACTCCAATCGGCGGCATGACTACGTCGGCAACAAAGGATGAAACAATTTTTCCAAATGCCACGCCGATAATAACGCCGACGGCCATGTCAATAACATTTCCCTTAACCGCAAATTCCTTAAACTCTTGCACTATGCTCATGATGTTGTTTCCTCTCTGTTGTTGACTGGTTCAAAGCTTGCCTCCGCTCTGGTCGTCGTCGGCCGCGCCAGCCGTGAAGATAACAGAATAGGCTATGCCTGGTCGCGCGGGGAGAGGCAAGCGGCGATAACCGTGAAAAATTTTATGATGGCGATGGACTGGTGTGATGGGTGGGTCGTGCGATGAGGGCGATGTGTTTAGACGCGCGGCGGCGCGGCGTCCCTGTTCATTGCGAGATGCGCTGGACGACACCGGGCTATCGAGTGGCATTCCATTCATGTCCGATACGCAACGGTTATTCCCCTTTCAGGAAAAAATAAGCGGCGATGGACAAGGTCAGCAATAAAATTACCCAGATTAAATAGCTCCGGCTTTTTTCGGCCCGCGCGGTGACCAGCCGTTCCCGCAGCGCCGGTTGCGCGCGCAGGTACGCGTCCACGGTATCTTTACTGGTTTTGAGATCACCGCCGCGCGCTTGCCGCAGCAGCTTGATGGCCTCGATCTTGTTGCCCTGCCGCAAGGCGGAAATCACCGCGGCGGGCAATTCGTCGCTGGAAAGCGTGGTCGGATCGCGGCTGTCGCGGCCCAGGTGTTCACTCATCGGCGGGTTCCTTTCACGGTGGGTTACGTCAACAACTTTCAAAGCGGCTCTCACCTGTTGTTCGGTGGGCAGTGCAAACAACCCCCGTATCAGCGGGACCATGCAGGTCGTTCAATGCGGAGCATGACGTATTTATTCTCCTGCATTGTAGTTCAAAAACTCGGGGGACATGTGCGGGAGCCGACTGGCGGCGGCGGGTGATTCGTGTCCTTAAGCCGCATACCAGAGCACCGCGAAGAAATGGCAGGCGGTACCCGCCATCACGAACACATGCCAAATGAAGTGACCGTAGCGCAGGCGGGTATCGGTCGCGAAAAAGATCACGCCAATGGTGTAAGCCACTCCGCCGGCCACCAGCCAGAACAGGCCCGAGGCGGGCACACGTTCGTATAAGGGATTAGCCGCGATCACCACCAGCCAGCCCATGAGCAGATAGAGACTGGTGGAGACGATGGGATGAGCCATCCGGGAAACCGCTTTCATCATCACCCCGGCCGCGGCCAGCACCCAAACCAGTCCAAACAGCGTCCAGCCCCACGGACCCTTCAACACACCCAAGGTGAACGGTGTGTACGTGCCCGCGATCAAGAGAAAGATTGCCGAATGTTCGATGACGCGAAACACCCGTTTGGCCGAACCGGCCGGCAAGGCGTGATAAAGCGTGGAGGCAAGATACAGCAGCACCATGGTTGCGGCGAAAACACTCGCGCCGACGATGAAAGCCGCGTCGCCTTGCCGCGCGGCATGGGTGATGAGGAACGGGGTGCCCACCAGCGCCGCGATGAGCCCGAGACCGTGACTGACGCTATTGGCGATTTCCTCTCCATGCGATTGCTCGCGCCGATGCGTTCCGGGTGAGGGATCCGTAGCGGTGACGACATTGTTATTGAGCGTGGAGTTGATGCTCATTGAGCGAAAATTACGTATAACACGACAACCAGCGAGGCCACGGATAAACCGGCCGCGGCAACGCAAAGCAGGATCGCCCGCTGAAGTTTGGCTTGCGCGATGGACGCCGCTTGCTCCAAGGCCGCGACGGTGTCTTGCAGCTGCTCGGCAAGTTCCTTGATATGGCCGGCGTTCTGCGCGGCGGCGGATTGCAGCTCGCTGATTTGCTGCTGTAACAGAGCGGCCTCATTGATATTGGCCATCACCTCCGCTTTTTTCTTGGTGAAGGCCGGCGTCGCGGCGGAGACGATGGTGCCGACATGCGGGAGTATGGCTTTCAAAGCGGGGATCAACCAAGCGGCCATGGTGGTATCCTTGCGAGTGGCGAGTTCTTGAGCAGGATATCTAAGCGGAGTGAAGGGGTTGTGCTTCCTCTGTCTGTCAGAGGTTATCGATTCTCTGTGCGTTAATCAACGACCATCGGCCAGTCGCATCATTGCCGTGTCATGCCGCGGAACGCCCTGCCCTGCTTAGTCGATGTAATCCATGTAATCAATGTAGGGTGGATTAGGCCGAAGGCCGTAATCCACCAACCCGCGCCGTCAGGCGCTCCTTGTGATGATTGATGAGTCGCTGCGCGACGGCTTGGTGGGTTACGCCGCTGGCGCGGCTAACCCACCCTACATTTATCTTTTGCCGAGGCATACCGGTGTTGATTCCAAATTCCCGTCGGCGGTGCCGAGTATTGCAGGGTGGCTTTTTCTTTGGGCGCTTTCTTTTGTGCGGCCAAAAGAAAGTACCTCGCCTGCGGGGGCGAGACTCCGCATTCACTACCAAGCTTATCCATGTGCATGAGGCACCTTATTTCATTCTTGCGGCGGATTATCCTGCTCGAATTGCGTGCCGCCTTCCGGCGATTGGATGGCGAGGGTTTCCACGATGCGGCCGCGCAAGGTGAGGCTGCCGCGCAGGCGCTGTTGACGGTCGAGGCTGTATTCGAAGTTGTAGGTGCGGCGCCATACCGCGTTGCCGCGGGCGTTGCGGGCGATGCCGATGCGGCGCAGGGCGACGGTGTCGTCGAGGAGTTGGGCGTCTATTTTGGCGCAGGCCTGGGCGCAGATGCGTAACGCCAGTTCGCGGGCCCGCAGGCTGTCGGCCCAGAACCAGGCCAGCAGGCCGAAGACGGCGAGGACGAGCAGGGTGATTAAATCGTCCATGTCACGGTGTCGGATGTGTGGCTGGTGATCATGTTTCGCGCTCGGCTTGTTCCAGCGCCTCGCTGGCGTGCAGCCACTGTTCTTCCGCCGCGGCCAGATCTTGAATCACCTTGGTCTGCGTGTTCAAGGCTTCGCGCAGCGAATCTTTGTTGCGCGTTTCGTAAAGCAGCGGGTCGGCGAGTTGTTGTTCCAGCACTTTCTTTTGCGACTCGAGTTTCGCCACGGCGGCTTCCCAGCGGTCCACTTCGGCATTGAGCGGGCGTAGTTGTTTGCGGCGTTCGGCGTCGTCGCGGCGTTTGCTCTTGCGCGCTTCGGCGCTGTGTTCTCCCGCCGCGCGAGTGTCTTCGCTCTTCGTGCCGTTGTCGCGTTGCAGTATCCAGCGCCGGTAGTCGTCGAGGTCGCCGTCGTAGGCGACGGCTTGGCCGTCGGCCACCAGCACGAAAGCATCGCAGACGGTGCGCAGCAGGTGGCGGTCGTGAGACACCAGCACCAGCGCGCCGGGAAAATCTTGCAGCGCCACGTCCAGCGCGTGGCGCATTTCCAGATCGAGGTGATTGGTGGGTTCGTCGAGTAATAATAAATTGGGGCGCTGATACACCAGCAGCGCCAGCACCAGCCGCGCTTTTTCGCCGCCGGAGAACGGCGCGACCGAGGCCAGCGCGTCATCGCCGATGAAACCGAAGCTGCCGAGAAAATCGCGCAGGGCTTGTTCCGACGCGGTGGGGTCGAGGCGCAGCAAATGTTGCAACGGACTGTCTTGCGGTTGCAGTTGTTCCAATTGATGTTGCGCGAAGTAGCCGATGCGCAGGCCGGTGTTTTCTTCGCGGTCACCCGCCAGCGGCGCGAGTTCGCCGGCCAGCACTTTGATGAGAGTGGATTTGCCCGCGCCGTTGGGGCCGAGCAGGCCGAGCCGGTCGCCGGGGGCGAGGCTGAGTTTGACGCCGCTGACAATTTCCCGCCCGCCATAACCGGCGGCGAGGCGGTTCAGTTGCAATAAGGGGTGTGGTAATTGCGGCGGCGCGCGGAAACGGAAAGTGAACGGCGAATCGACGTGAGCCTGCGCGATCAGCGTCATACGCTCCAGCGCCTTCAAGCGGCTTTGCGCCTGGCGCGCCTTGGTGGCTTGGGCGCGAAAGCGGTCGATGTAGCTGCGCATGTGCGCGACTTCGCGCTGTTGCTTTTCGAAGGCCGCTTGCTGGCCGGCCAGTTGTTCGGCGCGGCGGCGCTCGAAAGTGGAGTAATTGCCGCTGTAGAGTTTCAATTCCTGATTGGCGATGTGCAGGATGTGGCCGGTCACGGTGTCGAGAAAGTCGCGGTCATGCGAGATCAGCAGCAAAGTGCCGGGATAGGCGCGCAGCCAGTCTTCCAGCCACAGCACCGCGTCGAGATCGAGGTGATTGGTCGGTTCATCCAGCAGCAGCAGATCGGAACGGCACATCAGGGCGCGGGCGAGATTGAGCCGCATGCGCCAGCCGCCGGAAAAGCTGCGCACCGGCGCCGTTTCCTGCGCGGCGGTGAAGCCCAGGCCGTGGATGAGCTGCGCGGCGCGGTTGCGGGCGGTTTAGCCGCCGATGGCGTCGAGCCGCGCGTGCAGCGCGGCGATGCGCGCGCCGTCGTCGGCGGCCTCGGCCTGTTGCAATTCGAGGTGCAGCCGCGCCAGTTCCTCGTCGCCCGCCATCACGTAATCGACGGCGGCGGTGTCCACCGCCGGCATTTCCTGCGCCACGTGGGCGATCACCCAGCCGGGCGGCAGGCTGAACTCGCCGTGATCCTGCTTGATCTCGCCGCGGATCAGTCCGAACAGGCTGGACTTGCCGGTGCCGTTGGCGCCGGTGAGGCCGACCTTGTGGCCTGGAAAAATAGTCAGGCTCGCCCCCTTGAATAATAGCCGGGCGCTCCGATACAGGCTTAGGTCGTTAAGAATTAACATGGTCGCGCAGTGTATCAGCCCGCCGGGGTGTGCTACCATGCGAGCCTGACGATTTAAGAAGACGCAAGGTCGCGTCCCCCGCGTGGTGTATCCCTCCTGGTTTTACCCCCCGCCTTTAACATAAAAATCACCGACTGGACCTTCCTGAGTTTTGCTCTGGGCAGACGGTTCTTGGAGTACTCAACACAATGTCATTTTCCGAACTCGGCCTGAGTGCCGAACTCCTGCGCGCGATCGACGAGCAGGGCTATACCCAACCCACCCCCGTGCAGACCCAAGCGATTCCGGTGATCATGGCGGGCCGCGACATCCTCGCCGGCGCCCAGACCGGCACCGGCAAGACCGCGGGTTTCACTTTGCCTTTACTGCAACGCCTCACCGCCTCGACTCAGCCGGGTCAAACCAAGCGGGTGCCGCGCGCCTTGATCCTCACGCCCACCCGCGAGCTGGCGGCGCAAGTGGCCGAGAGCGTGGCGACCTATGGTAAATACCTGGCGCTCAAATCGGCGGTGATCTTCGGCGGCGTGGGTATCCATCCGCAGATCGACGCATTGCGCCGCGGCGTGGATATCGTGGTAGCGACGCCGGGCCGGTTACTCGACCATGTCGGCCAGAAAACCGTGGACCTCAGCAAGATCGAGATCCTGGTGCTGGACGAAGCCGACCGCATGCTCGATATGGGTTTCATCCACGACATCCGCAAAATTCTCGCGCTGTTGCCGCGGGGCCGGCAGAACCTGCTGTTCTCCGCCACCTATTCCGACGAGATCAAACAGCTCGCCGACAAGCTGCTCAACAACCCCGCGCTGGTGGAAGTGGCGCGCCGCAACATCGACGCCGAGGGCGTGACGCAAGTGGTGCACCGGGTCGACCGCGAACGCAAGCGCGAGTTGCTGTCGCATTTGATTTCCACCAATGACTGGCGGCAAGTGCTGGTGTTCACCCGCACCAAACACGGCGCCAACCGCTTGGCCGAGCAATTGGATAAAGACGGCATCACCGCCGCGGCTATTCACGGCAACAAAAGCCAGGGCGCGCGTACCCGTGCGCTGGCGGATTTCAAGGCCGGCAAAGTGCGCGTGCTGGTGGCCACCGACATCGCCGCGCGCGGTCTCGACATCGATCAATTGCCGCATGTGGTGAATTTCGAATTGCCCAATGTGGCGGAAGACTACGTACACCGCATCGGCCGCACCGGCCGCGCCGGCGCCAGCGGCGAAGCGGTGTCGCTGATTTGCGCCGATGAACTGGATTTGTTGGCGGGCATTCAACGCCTCATCAAGCGCGAACTGCCGTTGGTCAACGTGCCCGGTTTCGAACACGACCCCAGCATCCGCGCCGAACCCATTCCCAACGGCCGCAACAGCGCCCGCGGCGCGCGCAACACGCCTCGTGCGCCGCGCGGTGACCAGCCGCGTCGCGAACACGCGCCGCGTCGTGATCAGGCCCGCGGCGAACAACCACGCCGCGATGCCGCGCCGCGCCGCGATGCGGGTCGCGGTGAGCAGGTACATCGTGAGCGCGTGCCGCGTGATCAGCCGCGCCGCGAACAGACGGCGCGCCCGCCGCGCGCGGATGGCCGTCCCGTGGAACGTTCGCCCGGTAACCAACGGAGCGGTCAACAGGCACGGCGTGAGGAAGCTCCGCGCGGCGAAGCGAACGGCAATGTCCAACACCCCGCGCCGCGCCGCGATCATGCGGAGCATAATGCCGCGCCGCAGCGTCCACGCGGCGTGCAGCAAGGTCAGCGTCGTGACAATGATTCTCACGGTAACCACGTTCCGCCGCAACGTCAGGACGGACCGTCCGGCAACCGTGCCGCGCCCGCCCATCCGCAACGCCGTCCCGCGCAACGCGAGGTGCCCGCCCTGTTCGGCCGCCGCGATGTGGAACGTGACGGCAACGCAAGTTGATTGATGCGGCCATGACGGCGGCGGATGACGAGACGAGGTTAATTTAATTTATTAAGCGCTGGTCGCCGTTGCCGTGTACCCAACAAGCCCCGCTGATGCGGGGTTTGTTTTTTAGAGGAAGAGTTGGATAAGTTTGGATGACGTCCGCTGAAATGAGCCGGCTCGAATCCGTGAGCGCGGCACTTGATTGGACGCCCGCGGGCGCTGGTCAGCGGGTATCGTGGCGGGTGGTGGTTGATGACTTGGAGGTTTTACCGTCGTCCATGATCTCGATATTGAGAATCTTGAATTTGCCTGACGCGCGTTTGTTGTCTTTCTTCGACACGCACTCCACCTTGATGTCATCCACATCGACCCGCCATGCTCCGGCGGTGACATAACGGTTGTCCTGAAGATAAGTACTCGCCGTCCAGTTGTAAGGCGTATAGCCGCGGTCTTGCAGGTAATCCTGGGTTTTGTCCCTGCACCAGTCGCGCGCTTCGCCGGTCTGCTCGAAACCGGCATGCACCGGCGTGATGACGAGCAGTAAGCTCAAAACCAATCCAATGATACTTCCATGCATCTGCTGTTCTCCTTGAGCGAGACGGATGTACTGCATCGATGGCGGGATTGCCGCGCCTTGAACACGGCTGAAATAGTCATACGCCGGATGAGCAGGGACGATTACTTGTCCGCGCTCATCCGGCGTGCCGTTTATTTGAATATCTTCCCGAAGAAATTTTGCATTTCCTGCCAGGAGGCTTTATCGGCGTCGGCGTTATAGGCCAGGGGTATGTTGAATTCCTTGCCGCGTTGGTCGGCTTCGGGATTGGTGAAGCTGTGTTTGGCGCCGGGGTAGGCGATGAGTTGATAATCGACTTTGGCGGCGTCCATTTCTTGCTTGAATTGCGTGACCTGTTCGGCGGGGACGAAAGGATCGTCGGCACCTGTCAATACCAGCATCTTGCCTTTGACGGTACCCGGTTGGGCGGGATGGGTGGTGGCGAGGTTGCCGTGAAAACTGACCACGCCGGCGAGCGGCATGCCGTTGCGTGCCATTTCCAGCACCACGCTGCCGCCCATGCAGTAGCCGATGGCGGCGATCCGTTTCGGGTCGACGGTAGGTTGGGCTTTCAGCGAGTCATAGGCCGCTTGAAAACGCGCTTTGGCCACGGCTTGATTGGCGGCGAGTTCGCTGGAAAGCTTGTTGGCGTCATTGGGGTGGTGGACATGTTTGCCTTCGCCGTACATGTCGAGAGCGAGCGCGGTGTAACCCAGTTCGGCGAGCATGCGCGCCCGCTTGCGGGCGTAGTCGTCGTGGCCCCACCATTCATGCACCACCAGCACGCCGGGGCGCTGGCCTTTGATCGCGTCGTCGTAGGCCAGATAGCCTTTCATGGTCACGCCTTCGACGGTGTAATCCAATTCTTTATCGACAATGGCGGCCTGGGCCGCGGCGATGCTGAGTGCGAATAGTAATGCACTCTTCCAAAGTGTGCGCATGGTGCTCTCTCCTTACGAATTGATGGGCGGCGTATTGCTGGGAATCCGTGTTGTCGCACCGCGCGGGGCGGCGCGCTGGTCGCCGGTAATTATGTTCGTTTTCCCTCGGGCTAGTCTATGGTTGTAATGACGCGGTGCCGGTCGCTTGCCGCTGCGAGGCGGGTTTGTGTATAAACACCTTGGTGAAATTGCGGGATATCCCTGGCGGAGCGCAACGGGCGCGGGCGGTCAGGGTCGCAGAGTCGAGGTCGCTATTCTGGTTGCCGCGCTGGATCGACAGGAGGATGCGTGATGCTGATCAAGATCAAACGCCGTAGTGACATTTTGCCTTCGGAGATCACTCCGCCGGACGTGTACGAGGCGCGGCGCCGTTTTTTGCGCTTGGGAGCGGGAGGCATGATGACCGCCGCGGGATTGGCCGCACTGTGGCCGGCGGCGGCGCGGGCCAACGCGAAACTGCCGAATGTGACCAAGGGACCGTTCAGCACGCGAGAGGAATTGACGCCCTACGAATCGGTGACCGTGTATAACAACTTCTACGAGTTCGGCACCGACAAGGAAGACCCCGCCCGCTTGGCGGCCAGCCTCAAGCCGCGGCCCTGGCAAGTGGCCATTGACGGCGAGGTGGCGAAACCGGGCGTGTACGATGTGGACGATTTGATACGGCTGCACGTCTTGCAAGAACGGGTCTACCGGCTGCGCTGCGTGGAGGCGTGGTCGATGGTGATTCCGTGGGTGGGCAGACCGTTGAGCGAGGTAATCAAACGCTTTGAGCCGACTTCGCGCGCCAAATATCTACGCTTCGAGACGCTGCTCGATCCTCAACAGTTTCCGGGACAGCGGCGGCGGGTGCTCGACTGGCCCTACGTGGAAGGACTGCGCATCGACGAAGCCCTGCATCCGCTCACGCTGTTGGCGGTGGGTTTGTACGGCGAGGTGCTGCCCAATCAGAACGGCGCGCCGATCCGGCTGGTGGTGCCGTGGAAATACGGTTTCAAGAGCATCAAATCCATCGTCAAGATCAGCTTGACCGAGCAGCAGCCGTTGACCAGCTGGGCCAAGTCGGGACCGAATGAATATGGTTTCTACGCTAATGTGAATCCGCAGGTGGATCATCCCCGCTGGAGTCAGGCCAGGGAACGCCGCATCGGCGATTTGTTCAAGCGCGATACCGCGATGTTCAACGGTTACGCCGACGAAGTCGCCCGGCTCTACGCCGGCATGGATCTCAAGAAATTTTTCTGAGGCCTCATGACGCCTGTTACGCAGTGGAAGGACCGGTTGATCAAACCCGCGGTATTCGTATTGTGTTTGATGCCGTTCGCGCTGCTGTTGTGGGATGTATTCCATCACCAACTCGGCGCCAATCCGGTGGAGGCGCGCGTAGGTCCCGGGCTTCCGGAGCTCGGC
>CAKKSB010000084.1:0-18713 GCA_919903055.1 Gammaproteobacteria bacterium
ATGACGCCATCGATTATTTTAAGCGAGAAAGTGCAAACTCCTATTTCTACTGGGATGGGAAAGCGAAGGCTTTTAAAAGAATTTGGATAAGCGATTAATGGGCACGCTGTCCGTGCCCACGACCTACTACTCCCAAGGCTTTTTGTCCTGCCCCGCCAGATCACGGCTGCCGTACACTAAATCTTTCAGTAGAGTCTTACTTCTAAGAGTTAAGGCAGTAAACGCGTGCACTCTGCGCATAAACGATGTGGAGAGTGACCCGGTAGGATTGGCAGGCGGCCTCATCACCTGTGCCTATGTTTATAACAATCCTCTGTTCTATACATATCCTTATGGATTATTTGGCTGGGCTGATGCCGACATTGCCGCAGTCGGTCGTGGATGCGTCAGGGGGATTTGGCGACACAGCATCATTTGGTATAACAAATGTCATCCGTGTTGGGCGGATCAATAAAGGCGAAAACCATGCGCACACTAAAAATAATCTCTCTGCTCGGTGGGTTAATGATAAGTGCATTCGCCGCCACCAACACTCTCGCCGCTCCCAGCCTCACTCTCGGCACCGCCACCGGGTCTCCTGGCCAAACTGTGCAAATCCCCGTCAGTTTCACCAACAACGGCAGCATTGTTAGTCTGCAATTCGATGTTCAATACAACGCCACCCAACTCGCCGTTGGTACCCCCACGGGCGTAACCGGACTCGCCAGTTCCGATGTTTTTCTCGCGCGACGTATCGTCATCGTGCCGTCATTGTCGAATACCGTCCTCGCAGCGGGACAGATCGCCGTTATTCCGTTCACGCTCCAAGCCAACGCCAACGGTACGTTCCCGCTGACATTAACCAATGTGGTCATGACCAATGCGGCCGCCGCCGCAGTGACACCGAGCAATCTGGTGAATGGCGCCATCGGCACCGGCAATGCCCCACCAACCGCCAATGCCGGCGGGCCATACAGCGGCAACCCCGGGGTTGCCATCAATTTCACGGGCGCCGCTTCTAGCGATCCCGAGAATAATCCGCTCACTTACGCCTGGAGCTTCGGCGACGGCGGCACCACTACCGGCGTAAGTCCCAGCCATAGCTATGCCGTGGCCGGCAGCTACACTGTGAGCCTCGTCGTTAACGACGGGCAATTCTCATCCAGTCCCGCCACCGCGACGGTGACGGTGGCCAACGTCCCCGATCTGGTCATGACTGCTCTCTCCACCACGGCCACCGCCGTAGGGCAGGGTGGCACCGTCTCGGTCTCCAACACCGTCAAAAACCAAGGCAGCGCTCCGGCGGGTGGCTTCGCCATCGTCTTCCATCTCTCTACTAATAACAGCTATGGTGATAGTGACGACATCGTCTCGACCACGACGCGCACCCTGAGCTCCTTGTCCAGCAACGCATCCAGCACCAGCTCGGCGACCTCGATCGCCATTCCGGCCGAGATACCGCTCGGCAACTACTACCTGTGTGCCAAGGCCGATGGCGCCAACGCCATCGGGGAGGCCAATGAAGTCAATAACACCCGTTGTACGCCAACCACGGTGCAAGTAGTCAATCCGGATCTTGTTTTAACCGAAGTCACGCCGGCCGCTACGACTGTGACAGCGGGCAGCGCATTGTCCGTTACGAGCAGGGTCCAAAACCAAGGCCTGGCGACCGCTGGCATTTCTAAGGTCGACTTCAAGCTTTCACTTGATAATGTGTACAGTAGTGGTGGCGACATCGCCATTACCAGCACCCGCTCCGTTGCTAGCTTGGCCGCTGGTACGTCGAGCACCGCCACCAACAGCCTCACCATCGCCACCAGCACGCCCCCCAATACTTATTATCTTTGCGGGAAGGCCGATTCCGCGGGCACGGTTGTGGAGACCGATGAAGCCAACAACACCCTATGTTCCGTTACGCAGGTGACTATCCTGCCTCCGGATTTGGTCATCAGCGCGCTCTCTACCACCGCGACCAACGCCGCGGCTGGCGGTAGCCTGCCGCTAGTAAACACCATCAACAATCAAGGGGGCGCCCAAGCTGGCAACTCGACCGTCGCTTTTGCCTTCTCGCTCAACGCTCTCTATGGAGATAGCGACGATATCGCCGTCACGACGGTGCGCTCGGTCGCCCCGCTTAATGCGGGCGGCACCAGTACCGCCACCACCAATATTGCCGTCCCCATCACCTTACCGGTCGGCACCTATTACCTCTGTGGCTACGCCGATACCGGGCACGTTGTGACCGAGGGCCATGAAGACAACAATGGCGCATGCACTAGCAGCCAGGTCGCCGTCACCCCACCCGACCTCATCGTCACTACGCTGTCGACCACGAGCACCAGCATCACGGCGGGCACTTCCATCCCCGTGTCCAATGCGATCACCAATCAAGGTGGCGCCCGCGCCGGTTCTTCCGTTGTCGCCTTTCACCTCTCCACCAACACCGTGTACGGTGACTCCGATGACATCGTCTCCACTACCACCCGGAGCATAAGTTTTCTGAACGGTAATGGCACCAGCACTGCCTCAACCAACATGACAACCTCGGTCTCCATTCCTCCGGGTAGTTATTACATCTGCATCAGAGCAGATGACGCGGCTGCGGTAGCAGAATCGGACGAGGGCAATAATACGACGTGTACGGGGATCACAGTAATTATCCAATAGTTCCTAAAGATAAACGTCGTTCAAGCTAATCTCGGTATAGTCCGAGGTAGTCATAATGATGTGTAAGCCGAATGAAACTAGGAGGTGATTTTATAATGAGTAATGTGCGACTGACGGCCATTGTTCTTCCTCCAATAGCCATTGCGTAGGCTCATTCTAGCGTTGATACCCGTCGATTGCGCCCCATGCGCCGCGAGACAAGAACGCGGCCAGCGTCTATATTGAGGCCAAACCAATAAGAGACGCAGACCATGCGTTATCGCGTCACCGCCCTCTACGATTACCCACCCGTGGAACGCACCGCCATCGTCGAAGCGGACAGTCCGCAGCGCGCAATGGTCAAGGCGCTCATCGAAGGCCGGTTGCCGACCGCGTTCCGCCGCGACGAACAGGGTTGGCTGGAGCCGCTGATGTGGTACCCCGGCTTGGCCGGCAACCGGCGCTGGCCCCGCTTGGCGGGCGACACGACTTTGGAGTGGGGCGAGGAAGAGGCTCGCTGCAGATTGAATTTTTACGTGGCCGAAGTGGGCGAGGGCGAGTAGCGTGGTGGCTGCGGCTTAGTAGCCGTTATCCCCGCTATTTTCCGCACGGTGAAACAGCGGCGGCGTCCAAGCCGGCGGCAATCCAGGTACAATGCCGCCATGACGATTCCAGCGATCACCGATACCAGCGACATCAGCGCGACATTGCGCCGGGTGTTCGGCTACCCGGCCTTCCGGCCCCACCAGCGCGAGATCATCGAAGGCGTACTCGCCGGCGACGACGCCTTCGTGTTGATGCCCACCGGCGGCGGCAAATCGCTGTGTTATCAGATTCCCGCCTTGCACCGGAATGGCGTGGCGGTGGTGGTGTCGCCGTTGATCTCTCTGATGAAGGATCAGGTCGACGCCTTGCGCGCCAACGGCGTGGCCGCGGCATTTTATAATTCCGCGCTCGGCTCCGAGGAAGCGCGGCGGGTGTTGGCGCGGTTACACGGCCGCGAGCTGGACTTGCTATATATCAGCCCAGAACGTTTACTGAGCGGCGGCTTTCTTGAGCGCCTGCGCGAGATCGACATCGCGCTGTTCGCCATCGATGAGGCCCATTGCGTATCGCAATGGGGCCATGATTTCCGGCGCGAATACGCCCAGCTCGGTCTATTGCGCACCGAATTTCCGCAAGTGCCTTTGGTGGCGCTTACCGCCACCGCCGACGCCCAGACCCGCGAAGACATCGTGCGGGTGCTCGGTCTGCAAAAGGCCAAACACTACATCACCGGTTTCGATCGCCCCAACATCCGCTACACCGTACTGGAAAAACACAAGCCTTTCGATCAGCTCATGCATTTTCTCGACGCGCGGCGCGGTCAGGCCGGCATCGTTTACGCGTTGAGCCGCAAGCGGGTGGAAGAGCTGAGCGAAAAATTGCGCGACAAGGGATTGCGCGCCGCGGCCTATCACGCCGGCCTGCCCGGTGAACAGCGCCAGTCGGCGCAAGAGGCGTTTCTGCGCGATGAAGTGCAGATGGTGGTAGCGACGGTGGCCTTCGGCATGGGTATCGACAAACCGAATGTGCGCTTCGTGGTGCATTACGATTTACCTAAAAACATCGAAGGTTTTTATCAGGAGACCGGCCGCGCCGGCCGCGACGGTTTGCCGTCCGACGCATTGTTGCTGCACGGTGCGCAGGACATCGCCACCGCGCGGCGCTTCATCGACGCGGTAGACAATCCCGAACAGCGTCGTATCGAATCGCACAAACTCAATGCCATGGTCGGGCTGGCCGAAAGCGTGACCTGCCGGCGGCGGGTCTTGCTCAATTATTTTGGCGAGCGGCTAGGCGACGATTGCGGCAATTGCGATGTCTGCCTCGATCCGCCGGCGCAATTCGACGCGACTCTCGACGCGCAAAAGGCCTTGTCCTGCGTCTACCGGGTCGGCCAGCGTTTTGGCGTGGGCCATGTGGTGGACGTGCTGCGCGGCTCCGACAATGAACGGATCCGTTCATTGAGTCATCAAAGCCTATCCACTTACGGGGTGGGCAGCGATAAGAGCGAACAGGAATGGACTTCCATCCTCCGCCAGCTGATACATCACGGCTACCTGACGCAGGACATCGCCAATTATTCCGTGCTGCAACTCACCGAGGCCGCGCGGCCGCTGCTGCGCGGCGAGCAGAGTTTGCGATTAGCCAAGCCGCGAATACATGAACAGCTCAAAAAGAAACGTCCCAAACTGGATGCCGGAACGGGCGGCTACGATGAAAGCTTGTTCGATCAATTGCGCGCTTTACGCAAACGCCTCGCCGACGAGCAGGGCGTGCCGCCTTACATCGTGTTCGGCGACGCCACTCTGGCGCAAATGGCCCGCGATAAACCGCTCGACGAGGGCGCGCTGCTGGCGGTGGTGGGGGTCGGACAACACAAGCTGGAAAAATACGGCCGTGATTTCCTGGATGCCATCGGCGACTATTGCCTGTCCAACGGTGAGAGCGGTGTGGCCATGGAGCCGCCGCTGCGCGATACCTGGCTGGCTTACCAGGAAGGCCTGGATCTCGACGCCATCGCCAGCCGGCGCGGTTTGCCTCTGACGCAGGCCGCCGATCATCTGCTGCGCTTAATAGAACTGGGTCAGCCGGTGCTTGCCGAACGGGTGATCGCGGTAAAAAAATATCAGCTCATCGATGCGGCCTTGGCCCGCTTGGGTGAAAGCGCGGCGTGGGAGCATTTGCGCGGCGCGTTGCCGGCCTTCGTCGCCGACCACGAAATTTTTTTAGTGAGGGCCGGCCGTTGACACGCCGCCAAGTTCCGCCGCTTCTTCACCGAAGCGTATGACGGCGATGATCAACCGCTGTTTGACTTTGCACTCGCCAGTGGGCTGCCTTGACGATGGATGCCATGGCGCCGTCCATAGATTGAGCCCAGCGCCGGAGTAGGCGAAAATACCTTTCCATTTTACTTAACCATCGTGTACCCCCCATGTTAGAGTCAAACGACCATGCTGAACTTAGCGCCTCCCTCAACGGCGAAACCGCCAAACTGCATTGGCAGGAATTGCAACCCCATTACGCCCGTGGCGTGGTGATTCGAGTGGCTGGCAATTTGGATTTGGTGGAAGTGGCATTGCGTTTGACCTTGGATGATAAACCCGCTTTTGAAAGCTGGCTGCGCACCGGCGCAGTGAGCCGCATCGACGTTGAACAGGCGCAGGCATGGGCGATGCGTGACGCGCAGTTGTGGGCGGTGGTGGTCGCGCCGTGGATATTGGTGCAGGAAAAAAGGATCGTGTCCGATTTGAATTGAAGCCGTGCCCGCTATCAGTTGCGTAGCGCGATTCCCGGGTTAATGACGGCATCATCAACTGTGTCGGCACGGGTGCATCCCGCCCGGCGGAATTCAAGGGAAAAACATGTCCGCACCCCTGCTCAAGCTGGAAGACCTCACCAAGTATTATCAGGAGGCCGGTCGCGCGCATGGCGTGTTGGAAAACCTGCAACTCGTGGTGGTGCCCGGCGAAATCATCGCGCTGGTCGGTCGCAGCGGCTCCGGTAAATCCACCTTGCTGAATCTGATCGCCGGCATCGATGCGCCGAGCCGAGGCCGAGTGGCGATAGCCGGCAGCGAGATCACCAGTCTCAACGAACATCAACGCACCTTGTTCCGCCGCCGGCATATCGGATTCATCTTTCAGTTTTTTAATCTCATTCCCACGTTGACGGTGCAAGAAAATCTCTTGCTGCCGCTGGAGCTGATCGGCATGGGCGGCGATGAGGCGGATCGCCGTGCCGGCAATTTGCTGGAGAGAATCGGCTTGGTGCAGCGCGCCGACACTTATCCGGACAGATTATCGGGCGGCGAACAACAACGCGTCGCCTTAGCGCGGGCGCTGATCCATCAACCCAGTCTGTTGTTGGCCGACGAGCCGACCGGCAACCTGGATGCCGAGACCGGACGGCTGGTGATTAGCTTGCTTATTGAGCTGGCGCGCGAGCACGCCATGACAGTGCTGCTGGTGACGCACAGCGCCGAAGTGGCGGCGGCGGCCGATCGGATTTGTACGTTACGCGCCGGGCAATTGTTCGAGGAATCGCGGTGAAGGCGATTTTGTGGCGCGCGCTGATCCGCTATCAATTGCATCACCGCTGGCAATTGGCCTTGTCGATTCTGGGTGTGGCCTTGGGCGTGGCGGTGGTGGTGGCGGTCGATCTCGCCAACGACGGTGCGCGACGTGCTTACACCGATGCCGCACACACCATTACCGGACGTACCACTCATCAGCTGATCGGCGGCCCGCAAGGCCTCGATGAAAATTTGTATCGGCATCTGCGCGTCGAATTGGCGATGCGCGCCAGCGCGCCGGTGGTGGAAGCCTACGGCCGTTTACCGGAACACGCCACGACCAGAGTGCGCATGCTCGGTGTCGATCCGTTCGCCGAAGCGCCGTTCCGCGACTATACGCGCGCCGGCGGCGGAAATAATATTCTGCCGCGACTGGTCGGCACGGCGGACAGTGTGATTATCACCGCCGCCACCGCACAGCGGCTGGGCATACGCGTTAACGACAGTGTGACATTGGAAACCGGCGGACAGCAGCGGCGATTGACCTTGATCGGTCTGCTCGAACTCGAGGATCCATTGATCGAGCAGGCTCTTGATGATGTTTTTATCGTCGACGTCGCCACCGCGCAGGACGTGCTGGGCCGACCGGGTTATCTCAGTCGCATCGATTTGATCATCGACGATGACACAGCGCTGTTGCAGCGGCTGCGTGCTTGGTTGCCCGCGGGCGCAAGCTTGCTGCCGGCGCAATCGCGCATACTCAATCTGACCCAGATGACCCGGGCCTTCGAACTCAATCTGCAAGCGCTGAGTTTACTGGCACTGGTGGTCGGGATGTTTCTCATCTACAACGCTATGACTTTTTCAGTAGTGCAGCGGCGTGGTGTATTCGGCAGCTTGCGGGCACTGGGTGTGACGCGGCGCGAGTTATTCATGATGATCATCGCGGAGGCGCTGGCGATAGGCGCGGCGGGTATCGTGCTCGGCCTGGTGTTGGGTGTGGGCTTGGCGCAGGGCTTGTTGCAAATCGTCGCGCGTACCATCAACGATCTTTATTACGCGGTGGTGGCACCGGACTTCTCTCTGAGCGCATTGCCTTTATTGAAAGCCGGCGCGCTGGGAATCGCCGCGACGGTGCTGGCGGCGCTAGTGCCTGCCCGCGAGGCGATCAGCACGCCGCCACGCACGGTGCTGCTACGCTCGTTCAGTGAAACCCGCTTGCGGTCGCGCTTGCCGTGGCTGGCGGCAATTGGTGTGTCGTCGGCGGTGTTGGGCGTGGCGGTATCGACGTGGCCGAGCACGAGTTTGACCCTGAGTTACACCGGTATCTTCCTGTTCATTTGCGGTTACGCGTTGCTGCTGCCCGCAGCGACCGTGTTGTTGATGCGAGTTTTGAAACGCTTGGCCGCATGGTTCGGCTTAGTCGGACGCATGGCGGCACGCGGCGTGGCAATCTCTCTGAGCCGGACCGCCACCGCCATCGCCGCGTTGACCGTGGCGGTGGCGGTGGCGGTTGGGGTCGGCATCATGATCGACAGTTTCCGCGGTTCGGTGGATGCTTGGCTGGGGAATATTTTACCCGCCGATGTTTACGTGAGCCCGGCGGCTTTGAGCGGCGGCGATTTAAAGCCGGAGGTGGTGCGGCAGTTATCCGTTTTGCCGGGCGTGCTGGAAGCGAGCAGTGGTAAACATGTGTTTATCGAAAGTGAGCGAGGTATCACCGATTTATTCATCTTGCAGCCGGTGCCGCGCAGCCTGGCCGCGATTCGTTTGAAGCAGGGCACGCCGGCACAGACCTGGCCGGCCTTCCTCGATGGCGGCGCGGCGATCGTCTCTGAGTCCTACGCTTTTCGTCACGGCGTGACGCTGGGCGATGTCATCGAGTTGCGCAGCGAGCGCGGCCCGCAGACTTTTCCGGTCGCCGGCATTTATTACGATTACGGTTCCGACCAGGGCGTGGTGACTATCAGCCGCCGAACTTATGCGCGTTACTGGGACGATACCGGGGTCGGCTCGATGGGACTTTATCTCGCGCCGGATGTCGAGCGCGAGGCTTTCATGGCGGACTTGCGTGAGAGCTTCGAATCCGCGCAGTCACTGCAAATCCGTTCCAACCGTAAAATACATGAAGCGGCCTTGGAAATATTTGACCGCACTTTCACCATCACCGAAGTGTTGCGCCTGCTCGCCATTCTGGTCGCCTTCATCGGTATCTTGAGCGCCCTGGCCGCGATGCAACTGGAGCGCGCGCGGGAATTGGCGGTATTGCGCTGCCTCGGGTTGACGCCGCGTCAATTGTGGGGACTGGTCATTGCGGAATGCGGCCTGACCGGCTTGGCGGCCGGACTGTTCGCCATCCCTTTAGGTTTAGCTTTAGGGTATGCCTTGATCGAAATCATTCATCCTCGCGCGTTCGGCTGGACCATGAACTTGACGGTGGACGGCGGGCTGTTGCTGCAAGCGCTCATGCTGGCGATAGTCGCGGCGCTGCTGGCGGGCCTGTATCCGGCCTGGCGAGTGGCGCGCGCGCTGCCCGCCGCTGTGCTGCGGGAAGAATAAGCGGTGCGGCGCTGGCTGACAGGATTGCTGCTGGCCATCGCGTTGCTGAGCGCGGTCTGGTATGCCGAGTGGGCCCTGCGCGAGAAACCGGCGGCGGTGTCGGTCGGCAGCGTGCTCGGCGGCGGCGACACCGCGGGTTATGCGCGGGTGCTCGGTCCGCGCGAGTTTTCTTTTCCGGCCGATCACGGTCCCCATCCCGACTACCGGCAGGAGTGGTGGTATTACACCGGCAATCTCACCGGCGAAGACGGCCGGCACTTCGGTTTTCAACTGACCTTTTTCCGCTTCGCGCTCACGCCCAAGCCGCGGCCGGGCGATTCGGCGTGGTCGACCAATCAAATCTACATGGCCCATTTCGCCTTGACCGATGTGGCGGCGCGGCGTTTTTATCACGCCGAACGTTTCAGCCGCAATGCGCTGGGCTTGGCGGGCGCGCAAGCGATGCCGTTTCGAGTTTGGCTGGAGGATTGGTCGGTGACCGGCGACCCGAACGCAACATGGCCCTTGCAGTTGCGCGCGGTGGACGGTGACCTTGTCCTCGATTTGCGCTTAACGAATCTCAAACCGCCGCTCCTGCAAGGCGAACGCGGTTACAGCCGCAAGGGTCAGAGCGAGGGCAATGCCTCGTATTATTATTCGTTGACCCGCATGCCGGCGGAGGGCACGCTCAAAATAGCCGATGAGACATTGCAAGTGTCGGGCGCGGCTTGGATGGACCGCGAATGGTCGACCTCGGTATTGGAAGAAGGGCAGGCGGGCTGGGACTGGTTCGCGCTGCAATTGGCCGACGGCCGCGACCTGATGTTTTACCGCCTGCGCCGCCGCGACGGCAGCCTCGATCCGCACAGCAGCGGCGTGAT
The DNA here is from genome assembly GCA_919903055.1 of Gammaproteobacteria bacterium. GTDB lineage: Bacteria > Pseudomonadota > Gammaproteobacteria > DRLM01 > DRLM01 > CAKKSB01. The sequence goes on from CAKKSB010000084.1 coordinate 10,102, forward strand.
CGTCGCCGCGGACGGCACCTCGCGCAGCTTGCCGTCCGACGCGATCGGCTTCGAGGTATTGGATCACTGGCGCAGTCCCGCCACCGGCACGCGTTATCCGGCGCGCTGGCGGGTGACCATTCCTTCCGAGCAGCTGAGATTGGAGATCGCCCCTCGCTTGGCGGAACAAGAGCTGGATGGCTCCCTGCGCTATTGGGAAGGCACCGTCAAGGTGAGCGGACAGTCCGCTCAGCAGGCGATCACCGGCCACGGTTATGTCGAACTGGTCGGTTACGGCGATCAGCGCTGAATCATCCGCGATCGGCGCGGCCAGTAAGCTGGGGTGCGACACTTTGTCGCATACCGTTTCTTGACGCTGTCCTTAATAATCCCCGAGTTAATCAACACCGGGAATGGATAAATGAAAAAAACCTTCACGTTCTCCTGTCTGGCCGCCATGACCTATGGCGCGGCCGGCGCCGCCTGGAGCGAAGACGCGGTGCAGTTGGACGAAGTGACCGTCACCGGCACCCGCGAGGCGGCGAGCAAAGTGGAGACGCCGGTTTCGGTCGGCATCATCAAACAGAAAGATATCGCACTGACCGGACCGACCCATCCGCAGCAAATTCTCGGCCAGATTCCCGGTGTCGCGGTCGGCGTCACCAACGGCGAGGGCCATACCACGGCGATACGCCAGCCCTTCACCACCAGTCCGGTATATCTATTTTTGGAAGACGGCATTCCCACCCGCGCCACCGGCTTCTTCAATCACAACGGACTTTACGAGGTGAATATTCCGGCCGCCGGCGGCATCGAAGTGATCCGCGGTCCCGGCACGGCCTTGTACGGTTCCGACGCCATCGGCGGCGTGGTGAACATTTTGACCAAGGCGCCGTCGCTGGAACCGGAGGTGTCGCTCAGCGGCGAAGCGGGAAGTTACGGCTGGTATCGGCTGCTGGGCGACGCCAGCACCGGCATGGGCGATCACGGCGGCGCGCGCGCCGCGGTGAATGTGTCCCACACCGACGGCTGGCGCGATAAAACCGCTTATGACCGCTATAGCGGCAATGCGCGCTGGGATTATGCGCCGGACGACGCAACGATTTTTAAAACCATTGCCAGCGTGACTGCCATCGATCAGCAGACCGGCGCCAACGCGCCGCTGATTTACAGCGATTACCGCAACAACCCGACCAAGAATAATTTTCCCATCGCTTACCGCGAGGTGGAAGCGCTGCGGCTTTCCACCAATTACGACCGCGATTTGGGCAATGATAGCCTGGTCTCGCTCACGCCTTATGTGCGCAAGAATTTCATGGAACTGCTGGCTTCATTCGCGCTCAGTTCCGATCCGACGATTTCGAAAAGCGATGTGTGGTCGTATGGCTTGCTGGCGAAATGGCGCAAGGATTTCCCCGAGACCATGCGCGCCCGTTTGATCCTGGGCGTCGATCTCGATTACAGTCCCGGCTCGCGCCGCGAGGACAATCTGCTGGTCAGTTCCACCGGCAGCGGGGCGGACCGCAGTTACAATAGTTATACCCTGGGTACGCGCATCTACGACTACGATGTCACCTATCAAAGCGTGTCGCCCTATGTGCACGGCGAGATTTCGCCCACCGAGCGGCTGCGCATGACGGCGGGTCTGCGTTACGACACCATGAGCTACGACAGCGAGAATCATCTCGCACCGGGCGCAGTGGCTGCCAACGTCAACGGCGCGACCCGTTATTATTATCAGCTTGCCGATACCACGGTCGATTTTTCGCGGCTGAGCCCCAAGCTGGGACTGACCTATGCGCTGAACGACGCGGCGCATCTGTACGCCTCTTACAATCAAAGTTTCCGCACGCCGTCCGAGAGTCAATTGTTCCGCGCCGGCAATGACGCGTCCGCCGCCAACGCCCAGGTCAAGGCCGAGAATGCGCTCGGTCTCAAACCGATCAAGGCCGAGCAATATGAACTCGGTCTGCGCGGCGAGCTGGCCGGCTGGAATTACGACAGCGTGGTGTATGTGCTGACCAAGCGCGACGACCTGGTCAGCCAGCGGGATTTGGCGACCAACGTCACCGTCACCGTCAACGCCGGCGAGACCGAGCACAAAGGCATCGAACTCGGTTTGGGCAGGGACTTCGGGCCGCATTGGCGTTTCGATACCGCGGTGTCCTATGCTAAACACAGCTATGTCGATTGGGTGACCAATAGCGCCAATTTCAGCGGCAAGGAAATGGAGTCGGCGCCGCGCTGGATCACCGATACCCGGCTGACCTGGACGCCGCAGGCCGCCACCACCGCGCAACTGGAGTGGGTGAAGATCGGCGACTATTGGCTGGAGGCGAGTAATTCGGCCGCCTTCGGTAAATACGACGGACATGATTTGATCAACGCGCGGGTCAATCACCAATTGAATAAGGGCTGGTCGGTGTTCGGCCGTATTATGAACATCGGCGACGAGCGTTACGCCGACAGCGCCTCGGTGAGTTCCAATACCCGCGTCTACTCGCCGGGTTTGCCCCGCACTTATTTTGCGGGCGTCGAGTCCAAGTGGTAGTTTATCGCGCAGGCCATCTTTAAATCCCGATCAAAGGCGAGGCAGTGAATATGCAGCAACATCGCCGACATTATTTTTTGCCCAGTCTGATATTGGCTGCGCTGTGCGCCGCGTCCGTCGCGGCCGAGCCGCACCAGCACGGCGACGCCCAGCCCAGCCGCGAAGCGAAATGGCAAGCGACGCTCGCCAAACAGCAGAGCTTGGTGGTGTCAGCGGTCTTCGATGCGCAAGGCCGTTTGTGGCGTGCGCAAGTGAAAGACGGACACGTGCTCGTCGATCATTCCGCCGATGACGGCGCGAGTTTCAGCGCGCCGGTGGCGGTCAATCCGGAAAAAGAACCGATTGGCGCCGAGGGTGACAGCCGGCCGAAGCTGGCGGTCGCGCCGGACGGCGCGCTGTATGTCACGTACACGCGATTACTGAGCAAACCGTTTTCCGGCGACATCCGCTTTAGCCGCTCGCTCGACGGCGGCAAGACTTTTTCCGCGCCGGTCACCGTCAACGACAACCGCGACATCATCAGCCATCGCTTCGACGCCTTGACGGTCGGCGGCGACGGCAAGGTGTATGTGTTGTGGCTGGATAAACGCGACGAGGCCGCCGCCAAACAACGCGGTGAAACTTACCTCGGTTCAGCCTTGTATTACGCGGTGTCGGCGGACCGCGGCGCGAGCTTCGCCGCCAATGTGAAATTGGCGGACCACGCCTGCGAATGTTGCCGCATCGCGCTGGACCTCGCGCCCGACGGCGTGCCGGTCACGTTCTGGCGTCATGTCTATGGCGACAACGAACGCGACCACGCCGTGTTGAAACTCGACGGCAAAGCGGCGCCGCGGCGCGTCACTCACGATAAATGGCGCATCGCGGCCTGTCCCCACCACGGGCCGGCGCTGGCCATTGGCGCCGACGGCGAGTATCACCTCGCGTGGTTCAACAACGCACCGCAGGCGCGCGGCCTGTTTTACGCGCGGAGCCGCGACGGCGGTGAAACCTTATCGCCGCCGCTCGCCGTCGGCGATGCGGCGGCGCAGGCGGGCCATCCGGCGGTGGCGAGCGCGGGCCGCGAGGTATATCTGGTCTGGAAGGAATTCGACGGCGAATTCTCGCTGATCCGCATGCAGCATTCCGCCGACGGCGGTGTATCATGGAGCGCGCCGAGCACCGTGGCGCGCAGCGCCGATGCCTCGGATCATCCGGAGCTGTTGACCCGCGGCGCCGATGTTTATTTATCGTGGAACACCTTGCGGGAAGACTATCGTTTGATCGCCTTGAACGGGACCATGCCATGAAGACATTGCTGGCGACGCTATTGTTGATCGCGGCGGGCGCGGCGCAGGCCCAGTCGCTGCAAGCTTTCGTGCGCGGCAGTCAGCAGGCCATCGTCACGGCGCAGCAGGGTAAACCCTTCGTGTTGGCTTTATGGTCGCTGGACTGCGTGTTTTGCCGCGACGATCTCGCGCTGCTCGGTAAGCTGATGGCCAAGTATCCCAAGCTCGCGGTGGTGACGCTGGCGACCGATCCGCCGGAACAGCGCGACGAACTGCAAAAAGTACTCGATCGCTACCGGCTCGGCGGGGCGGCCAACTGGCTGTTCGCCGACACCTTCGTCGAGCGGCTGCGTTACGAGATCGATCCGCAGTGGTTCGGCGAATTGCCGCGCACCTATTTTTACGGGGCCGACGGCACGAGAACCGCGGTCAGCGGCCAACTCGACGCGCAAGAGGTCGAGCGCTGGATTAAATCCGCCGGGCATCATGAGTGAATACCGCGTCCGGTTGACCGCGTTGATGATCGTGCTGGCGGTGCATGCCGGCATATGGCGTCATCTTGCCGTCGAGCGCGAGTCACAGCCGGTATTTTTACCGCCGGCTACCGTCTCCGTCACCATGGAAAGCGCGCCGCGGCCCATGGCGGAACCGCCGCCTGAACCGTCGCCCGGCCCGGCCATGCCCCCCGAATCGTGGCTGCCGCCGCTGCCTCAATCGTTAAGCTCATCGGCGGTTTTTCCCGACGCGGCGGTGGAGCGCGCGCGCGATGAGTTGGCCGATGCCGAGCCACACGCCGCGTCCGCGCCGGCCGCGATAGAACCGCCGCCGGCGCACGCCGCGCCGTCCGCGCCGTTGGCCGTCGAAGCGCCGATTGAATCGCCGCGCTTCGACGCCGCGTACCTCAATAATCCCAAACCCAAGTATCCGCGTTTGCTGGAGCAGCGCGGCATCGGCGGGCGAGTGTTGGTGCGCGCGGAAGTGCAGCCCGACGGCCGCTGCGGCCAAGTGCGTCTGATTCAATCGAGCGGTTTTAAGCTTTTCGACGACGCGGCGCTGGCGGCGGTGAAGGATTGGCGCTTCGTTCCCGCCCGACGCGGCGGACAAGCGGTGAGCGCCTGGGTGGACGTTCCCATTATTTTCAAGCCCGAGAATGCATCATGAATAATTTGTCTTCTTCCATCGTCGATTTGAGTTTGTGGGTACTCGCGCTGTTTTCCATCGCGAGTTGGACCGTCATCCTGGTGAAGATTTGGATTTATACGCGCCTGGCCAGACAAGACCGCGAGTTTCACCGTTGGTTTTGGCAGGCGCGGAGCGTGGCGGATGCCGAAGACTTGGCGCAGCGCGCAAAGGGCAATTCGGCGGAATTGGCCCGGCGCGGATTCGCGGTGCTGCGCGCGGCGAATGACGGCGCGCTGGAGCGCAGCGGCAGCCGGCGGCTTCGGTTGGAACGGGCGATGCGCGACGGCTTGCAGGCGCGCCAACGCAGTCTGGAAAGCGGTTTGATGCTGCTCGCCGGTGTCGGCGCCACCGCGCCTTTCGTCGGATTGTTCGGCACGGTGTGGGGCATCATGGATGCACTGAAAAGCATCGGCGTGAGCGGTTCGGCCGGCCTCGACGTGGTGGCCGGGCCGATCGGCGAGGCCTTGGTGGCGACCGCCTTCGGCATCGCCGCCGCGGTGCCGGCGGTGCTGGCGTATAACTACGGCCTGCGCCGCGCCAAACTGCTGGTCGCCGAGATGGAAAATTTCGCGACGGATTTTATTGAACTACTGGCGGAGGAATAAAACATGGCGTTGCGTTTAAGTTTAAAAAGCGAAGCGGCGGCGATGAGCGAGATCAACGTGACGCCGCTGGTGGATGTGATGCTGGTCTTGCTGGTGGTGTTCATCGTCACCGCGCCCTTGCTGACCAAGGCCGTGCACATCGCGCTGCCGAAAACCTCGGCCACCGCGTCGACGCCGCAAACCCGTTCCGTGGAGGTCAGCATGGACGCCGCCGGCGTGGTGCGCATCGACCAGCGCGCGGTGTCCCTGCCGCGTTTGGAGGACGAACTGCGCCGCCTGTTCGAACACGATCCGCAACTGACGGTGCGGGTCTACGGCGACGAAAACACCGCCTACGGCGCCATGGCGCGGATGATGGCGGTAGTGCAGCGCGCGGGGGCGAGCAATATCGCTTTGGTGACGTTGCCGCTGTAGTGGATATTTCACCGCGTTTCGATGGATTCCCCATCCGCTCTCCGCCCCCGCTTGAGTGATGCACGGCGCTGGAGTGGCCGCCAGGCAGGTGCTCTTAATAAACTCAAGGTTTACACTATAATTGTTGAATGCCGGCCCGCCGGCGCGGTTTGTTTACGCCCGGTCGGGCGGGTTTCATGCATTGTCCTCCGTGCTCGCGTGAATTTTGCCTGCCGATCGGGAACGGGCACAACTGAAAAAGATGGCTAAACTCGGCGGCGCGGAACGCGGGTCATCGGCGCTTCGATCGCATTTTCAACTGGGGTGCTTGGTTGACCAAAAGGGGATGGCCATGGCTACGTCGAAACGCGAATCACCCCCGACCCCGGCCGGGTCCTCGACCGGCGATTATCACTGGCCCGCCATAGTGGACGCGATGCGCGATCCCGCTTTCGTCCATGATGCGCGGTTCCGCATCCTGCACGCCAACCGCGCTTACGCGGCGCTGGCCGGCATGGAGGTGGCGGCGACGATCGGCCGGCCCTATTGGGAGGCCTTTCCTAAAGGCGATGGGCCGCTGCCGGCTTGTGCCGCGGCCATGCGGAACCTGCCCCATGACGAGATCACCGAGGAACTGCGTCTCGCGTCGGGACAAATCTTCACGTCGCGGAGCTTCGGTCTGTATGACGCCGACGGCGTTTATCTGGCGTCCGTCCACATTCTGGAAGACATCACCGCGCAACGCCGGCAGGAGGCGGACCTCCGTTATCAAAAGACCCGTCTCGAAGAGGTCGAACGGGTCTTTCGTTTGGGCACCTGGGAACGGGATTTCACCACCAATCAATCGCGGTGGTCCGATCAGCTGTACCGCATTTTCGGTTTTCAGCCCGGCGAGATCACCGCGAGTTATGAAACGTTTCTGCGCTACGTGCACCCAAACGACAGGCAGCGAGTGGAGACGGCGGTGAAAAATACGTTGGAGAACCACGCGCCTTACGACATCGTGTACCGCGTGATACGCGCCGACCGTGCCGTGCGGGTTTTTCATGCCGCTTGCGAGACGGTGGTGGATCCGGAAGGGCGGGTATTGCGGTTGATCGGTACCTGCCAGGACATCACCGAGGCCGATGAAGCCGAGCAGCGCTTGAAACGACTCAACCGGATGTACCGCACCATCAGCCGCTGCAACCAGCATTTGATCCGTGAGACCAATGAAAAAGCCCTGACGCAAAAGCTCTGCGACACCATGGTCGAGGAAGGCGGTTACCGGATGGCGTGGGTAGGTTATGCGGTACGCGATGCAGCGAAGACCATACTGCCTTATGCGTATGCCGGCGCGGAAAGCGGTTATCTCGAGGAGATCAAACTCACCTGGGCCGATAACGAACGCGGCAGCGGGCCTGGCGCGTGTTGCATCCGCGAAGGCGTGCCGCAAGTGACGCGCGACATCGCCAATGATCCGCGGTTCGTGTTTTGGCGCGCGGAGGCGGCGCGGCGCGGTTACGCGTCGTCGATCGCCCTGCCGTTGAAAAACCACGGCGCAACCTTCGGTTTTCTCGGCATGTATTCACCGCTGGTCAACGCCTTCGATCAAGAAGAAGTCGCTCTGTTGAGGGAAGTGGCCGACAATCTCACCTTCGGTATCATCGCGCTCCGCGAGCGCGCCGAACGCGAGGCGCTGACGCGCGAGCTGGCTTATCTCTCCACTCATGACCGGCTCACCGGGCTGGCCAATCGCGCTTTGCTCGTCGATCGTTTGCAGTTGGCGATGTCTTATGCCCGGCGTTATACGCGGCTGGTGGCGGTCGTGTATCTCGACCTCGACCGTTTCAAAGCGGTCAACGACAGCTTGGGAACCGCCGCCGGCGATACATTTTTAAAAGAGACCGCCCAGCGGCTGCTGACGAATCTGCGCGACAACGACACGGTCGCCCGCGTCGGCAGCGACGATTTCATCCTGGTGCTGGCCGATCAGGACAGCGTAGCGGGCACGACCGACAAGCTGGCGCGGCTGCGCGTGGCGTTGAGTGAACCAATGACCGTTTGCGATCGGGAAATCGTGGTGACCGCCAGTATCGGTTGCAGTTTTTATCCCGACGACGGGGAAGATCATGAAACCCTGATCAGACGCGCCAACGCCGCCATGTACTGCGCTAAGGATATGGGCCGCGACGTCATCCGTTTTTTCGCGCCGGGCCTCGATGCGGCGTCGCTCGAATCCACCGAACTCGAAACCGAACTGCGCCGCGCGGTCGCGCGCGACGAGTTGCGGCTGTATTATCAGCCGCAGTTGGAACTGTCCACCGGCAAGCTGGTCGGTTTGGAAGCGCTGCTGCGCTGGCAACATCCCCGCCGCGGTTTGTTATCTCCGTCGCAATTTATTTCCATCGCCGAAGATTCGGGATTGATCGTGGCCATGGGTGAATGGGCTTTGCGCGAAGCCTGCCGCCAGGCCAAACTCTGGCAGGAGGCCGGGATCGACGGCGCGGCGGTGGCGGTCAACTTGTCGGCGCGCCAGTTCCGGGACAAAAATCTGATTTACACCGTGCGGAGGATATTGCGGGAAACCGGTTTGGACGCCTCGCGCCTCGAACTGGAGATCACCGAAAGTTCGATCATGCACGACATCGAGCA
>CAKKSB010000084.1:18723-20282 GCA_919903055.1 Gammaproteobacteria bacterium
CAAGTCATCGCCATCATGCTGGAATTCAAGCTGCTCGGCGTGAAACTTTCCATCGACGATTTCGGCACCGGTTACTCCAATCTGAATTACCTGCGGCGTTTTCCGGTGGACAGCCTGAAGATCGATCAGTCGTTCGTGCGCGACGTCGAACTGGCGGCGAGCGCCGCCGCGGTCGCGCGGGCGGTGATCGTGATCGGTCACAGCCTGCGTCTGCAGGTCATCGCCGAAGGCGTGGAAACCATGGGCCAGGCCAGTTTTCTGCGCCAAAACGGCTGTGATCATATTCAGGGTTTTCTGATCGCGCGGCCCCAGCCCGCCGAAGAACTGCAGGAACTGATGTCCCGCGCCTCGCTGCTGCCGTGGGCGCCGGATTGACCCGGCCCGCTATGACGCGCGCTTCCAAGCTTAGGGTTCGAGCGACGAGGGCGAATGAATTCATCACGGCAAATGCACCGGCCTGACGCGCCATTGATTCACAGTGTCGATGATTTAATCATAGTGCCGGCGGTTTATCTTCCCAGGCGAAGCTTGTGCGCGGATCGCGATGCGTCCACGGTGGAGATAAGCCAGCGCTTGTTGATACGCCTGAGCAATGCGACAGTTGCGTAGACCGAGGCGTTCACGCTAATAACGCCGGGCTGGGACTGACGTTCTGTATTTTTCCCGGGGCGGACGTGGCGCCGGAGACGTACGTTCACTCATAGCCGACTCCCGGCGGGCAAATTAGCATGATGACCGGCGGTGGGCATAGCGATACGCCTTGACAGGCGACAGCCTGCGCCGGTGTAGCGGCACAGGCTGTGCGTGTGACCGCGGTTTAGCGAAGTGAGATATCAACGGTGAAACTTTGGCTGTCATCCAAGGTTATTCGCAGCCGGTAAGTGCCGCGGGTCATGTGCCCGGTCGATAATTTGAAAATGTACTTGCCCCTGCCCTCGTAGACGAATTGATTGCCGTCGTCATGATGGGCGGCGGATTCGGCCTCTTCGTACGTGCCTACTACATCATTGCTTATCTTAGCGACATCCAGCGTCGCGACCGCGGTTCCGACCGGTCTTCCGGTATGAATATCGTTCAGCGTGAATTTCACCGGAATCGGGCGGCCTAATTTAAAAATACTCGATCCATCGGATCTGATCGGCGGTTTGACGCCGCCGAATGCATACAATGACGATTGGCCGGTATATAAATAAACCGTGCCGGCGTCTTGTCCGGACGAGTCGGCGGAGATCAAAATTTTGGTTCCCAAGACGGCCATCGAGAAACCGAAGCGGTCTCTGCCGTCCGGCAGCGGATCAGGGCTGGGATTCTGGAAAGTCCAAAGTACATTGCCGGTGGCTGAATCAAAGAGGTAAGCCACACCGATCGACCGTCCGGTCACCGTGCCGGTCGCGTCCACCGCATCCTTGAACGCCGCGCTGATCAATACGTCGTCACCATATCCAATCACTTCACCGCCGAAGAGCGCTCCGGCTCTGGGTGTGGGATCCTCGAATGTGCGCAGTAACGCGCCGGTCTCGGCATCGAACAGATAAGCGCGGCCGGCCTTGATGACAGTA
>CAKKSB010000085.1:0-11653 GCA_919903055.1 Gammaproteobacteria bacterium
CGTTCGAGCAGGCGGTACAAATCATGGGCGTAACGATTGAGCGGCGCGGCGAAGACGAAAGACAAAGCTACCGCCACCGCCATGATCACCAGCCACTCCACGCCGAACCAGCCGCGCGCCACCGCCATGCTCATCACGATCAAACCGAATTCACTGTACGTAGCGAGGCTCAAGGAGGCGAGAAAGGAGCTGCGCGCCCGCAAGCGGAACAGTACCAGTATGAAAAAAAACAGCAGCGCCTTGATCGGCAGCAACAAGGTGAGCGCGACCGCCGCCCACCAGCCGTCCCATGACGGCACACCGGCCATGCCGATCTGCAAAAAGAAACCGACGAGAAAGATCTCCTTCAGCCCCCACAGCGAATTGGACAACTCGGAGGCACGGCGGTGACCCGCCAGTAGTGCGCCCATCAACAAAGCGCCCAATTCCGAACTCAAACCCATTCCTTCAAAACCGGCGCCGCCTATCACCAAGGCTAATAACAGGCCGAACAAAATCAGCAGTTCGTCATGACCGCTCCAGTCCAACAGCCGGTGCGCCATCGGCCGCAACAGCGGCAGAGCGAACACCGCCAGCGCCCACGGTGTGGGTCCCCCGCCTCCCGCTACACCCAGAATGGCGACGGCCAGCAAGTCCTGCACCACCAAAATACCGATGGTCGCGCGACCGTGAAACGCGCGTAATTCCTTTTTGCTCTCCAACACCTTGGCCGCCACCACGGTGCTGGAAAAAGCCAGGGCGATCGCCAGGAAAAAAGCCATGTCCCATTGCAAACCCAGCGCCCAGCGCAAGGCGGCTCCCATTACCACGCCGGTGATAGCCACCTGCAACAGCGAACCGGCCAAGACTTCGGGGCGCAGCAGGCTCTTCAAACGCAGTTTGAGTCCGACGCTGAACAGCAATAACAACACACCGACGTGGGCGACGTAGGATAAAGTCTCGCCGCCTGCCAAATCGAAAGCGCTTAAAATAAATCCGGCCGCCAGATAACCGATCAAAGGCGGCAAACCGAACTGTCTGACCAACAGTCCCAGGCCGAACGCAAACGAAATCCAGACGGCTTCCATTCAAAACACCATTATTCAAATTATTCTAAATAACCCAGCAACAAAACAGCGTCGCACCTGATTAGCTTCCCTTTCCAAATTGGAACTTGGCTTTGATGAGATTAACCCTCCGCTACTCGTGCCGGCATTTCCCTGAGGTCATCAATAATCATGAACGATCATCCAGGCCGATATTCTCATTTCGTTTTAAGATGATTTACTCGAAAACAAAACCGCCGATTTGCTGATGGCTACTTTTAGCGCCCTTTTCCGCGGACGGGGAGCGGAACAAGGAGAGCGTAGCCGCGGAGATGAGGGCGTCAAGAACACCGTCATCATGACTAAGCATGCCCTTGCATTCCCCTCCCCTTTCCCGCCGGCGGGAGAGGGAATGCTCATTGAATTTTCAGCCGCGCACGGGCGAGAGCGTACTGCTCGGCGCTCCATTCTAGCAGGCGAAAATGACCGATCGCCTACACAGGCCGGCGTTAACGGGAAGGCGCGGCGGACGATGAAGGAGCAACGCGGTCCGCGTAGGGCGCCAATTGCCGGCGCAGCTTGTCCACCGCGGGCAGGGCCGCCTTTTGTTGGGCCTCTTGCACGAAATTGGCGTTGTCGAGTTGAAGCAGCGCGTCACCGACTTTGCCCTGCGCGCTATCCAACACCGCGAGATTGACTCGCGCGTTACCGTCGGCGGGCGCCATGTTCACCGCTTGCGCGAGCTTGCTCCGCAATTCCGTTAACCGCGCGCCTTGTCGCGCGGCGATCACCGCCTGCACGGTGGGCACGGCGGCGTCGAAAGGATTGAGCTTGGCCGCCAACTCGCCGTGCCGGCGCGCCGCGTCCAGATGCGCCGCCGTCCGTGCCGGCGCCGCGTCGGCCAAGCGCACGTAGGCGCGGGCGAGATACAAATGGGCCTGTGACAGCGCACCGCGATCCGCGGTCTCCGGCAACGCCGCGACATAGGCCTTGAAATCGGCGATGCTGCCGTTCAGCCAGCGCGCCGCCTCGCCGCCGCCGCGCACCGCGCCTTTGTAATAACGCGCCAGCCCGGAAAGGTACAAGGCTAAAGGCGTGACATCGTTTTCGACGGTATTGAAATCGATACGCCACTGCGTGACCGGCGCGTCGATCACCCCACTCACTCCCACCGGAAAGCTATTGCGATCCAGCTCGGCAAATTTTTTATAATCGGCGCTGATGCCGGGCGGCGGTTCGATCAGCATCAAGCGTGCGTTGATCAGCGGCGTGCCGGCGCGGTCCACCATGATCCGCCCCCACAGCACCATTTGCGCGTGCTGCTCCTTGGCCACCCGCTCGGCCTGTACCCGGTAATTCTCGATCTTTTGTCCCGCCGGCGTGACGAAGGTGATGATGGCGCCGCCTTGCAGATCGTGAATCTTGGCGAGAAACTGCCGGTGCAATTCCTTGGCGCGTTGTTTACCGCGCTGATCGTCGCCTACCGCTTCGAATTCGAAAGTCACCAGCTTGACCTCGGCCTTGGGAAAAATCACCGCCTGCTGCTGTTCGAAAAAACGCGGATCCCGCACCTCGACGACCATGCCGGCCTGCGCCGCATTCAGCCCGCCTAAGGCGATGCATAAAACCGCCCAGCCGTAGCCGCGAATTTTCATGGCGTCAAACCCGCTTCGTTGAGAGACAATTTGATCAACTCATCCACCTTGGCGCTGTAGAGCGTGCGTTGCAGGATCGCATCGTCGCGGCGATTATTGACCAGCTCGCGCGCTTTGTTGAGCTGCTGCACCGCCTGCAAAAACAGCCGGCGCCGTTCATCGCCGGCGGCCTGTCCGGCCTGGCGGTGGGTATCCAGGGCCATGCCGAGCGTGACCAGTCCCAGCAGACGGTAATACCCGTCACCGAACTGGTGTTCGCGGCGCGGGTCCTGGCCGAAAGCAAAATCTCGCAGCGGGATGATGGTGTCGAGGTCCTGGGCGAGCTGACGGGGGATACCCAAAAAAGCTTTGGCCTGATCGCCCTGTTCGTGGACATTGCCCCACATGATCTCGAAGGCGTTGAGTTCAGTGATGACTTGATCGAAATTTTCCTGGCCTATTCCTTCCTGCCAAGGACTGCCGGACGTCGGAATGCGCACCACCCGCGGCTGGCGGAAATCCTGCGGCAAATCCTCCAGCAACACTTCCGACATGGCCGCCACCAGATTTTCCATGCGGCCGAGATACTGTTGGCGTCCCGCGGCATCGACATTGGCGGGCAAGGCGAAATCGAATACCAGCAACCAGTGCTCGCCCGACGGCACGCGATGCTGGGTAATGAAAGCCGTCCGCGCCTGCTCCGCCTGCACGGAACCGACATATTTGAGAAAGAAACCGCCGGAAGATAAAAACAGCAATAAGCTGCCCAGCATCAAGACGGCGGCCGACAGGCCGGCCTGTTGCGTACGTTTGCGATAAAAGTGCAGGCCCAGCAACAAAGCGCCCGCCACCAACAACACGCCCAGCAATGGATAGGAAAAACCGCTGTATTCATTCAACAGCTGCGGCAGCTTGGTCAGGTAAGCCCAGGCCGTGTCGGCACCGTCCACTGTCGGCATCCTTTAGTTGCGTGTTGATTTGAGACTAGAGAACATTCCGGCGGGATGCAAGGTGAATAATGCACTGTTTTGAAATGGAGGGCGGGTGAGCGTTTTTCGCGTAACCCACCACCTGTACGAAGCACACAATCCAGTATTTCAATGAGCGCCTAACGGCATGCCCGGTGCGTTACGGCGCAAAAAACCCGCCTAACCCACCCTACATCGATGATGAAACCGCTTAAGTTAAGTGCATTCCACACCGTCCGTTGCGGCAGCAACGAAGCGGCCGGCACACTGATATGCCGGCAAGATGGATCAAGCTTGGGCGGACGGACGCGGCGCTTCGATCAACGCATCGACACGTTTGATGAGCACCAACAAGTGCGTGCTCTCGACCGCGGCATGCGCCGCCCACTCTTCCGCGTAAGCGTGGATGCCGCTCCGCGCGGGATAAGGTCCGCCGGCATCGACGAGCGCCTTCATGCGCGCCAGGAACAGCCATTGCAACCACTGCGGAAATTCTAGGGTGTCATAACAAAACGGCTGGGCGCTCATTAAATTTTGCGCCGCGGGCGACACACCTTCCCATAACTCCAAGCGGCGCAGCTCGGCCTCGATCTCCGCTAACAGTCCGCTGAGCTGACGAGTGAGCCTATCCATACGCCCTTCCTCCGCGCGCGTTCGCCATCACAACGACCAGCCATCGGTGGCGTGGTTTCACTGACTATTGCCTTTGAGTTTAGCGAAGGCCGCCGCCATCGCGGTGGCCGGCACCGGCTGTGGCGCGGGGCGCGGGCCTTTAGCATGTTTATCCGCTGGCCGCGTACCGGTCGGCGTCCGCGGCGGCTTGGGCGCCGTCGCATCGGCGCCGCCGTCGCTGCGCATGCTGAGCGCGATGCGTTTACGCGGCAAATCGACTTCGACTACCCGCACCTGCACCACATCGCCGGCTTTCACCACGCTGTGCGGATCGGAGACGAATTTATCCGCGAGCTGCGAGATGTGTACCAGGCCGTCCTGATGCACGCCGACATCGACGAAGGCGCCGAAATTGGTGACGTTGGTGACCACGCCTTCCAACCGCATGCCGGGCTGCAAATCCTTCAAAGTCTCCACGCCGTCCTTGAACACCGCGGTCTTGAATTCGGGACGCGGGTCGCGGCCGGGCTTGTCCAGTTCGGCGAGAATGTCCTTTACCGTCGGTTCGCCGAAACGCGGGTCGATGAAATCCTTGGGCGCGAGCTGACGCAGAAAAGCGCGGTCGCCGATCAGCGACTTCACCGCGCGGCCGCTGGCCGCGACGATACGCTCCACCACCGGATAGGCCTCGGGATGGACCGCCGACGCATCGAGCGGATTGTCGCCGTTCATCACCCGCAGAAAACCCGCCGCCTGTTCATAGGCCTTGGGCCCGAAGCGCGCGACGTTTTTGATTTGCTCACGATTGCGGAAGGCGCCGTGCTGGTCGCGAAAGGCGACGATATTGCCGGCCAGAGTAGCGTTGAGTCCCGCCACCCGCGCCAGCAGCGGCACCGAGGCGGTGTTGACGTCCACGCCCACCGCGTTCACCGCGTCCTCCACCACCGCTTCCAGGCTGCGCGCGAGACGGGTCTGACTTACGTCGTGTTGATACTGGCCGACGCCGATGGATTTGGGATCGATCTTCACCAGTTCGGCGAGCGGATCCTGCAAGCGTCGTGCGATGGACACCGCGCCGCGCAGCGAGACGTCGAGTTCGGGAAATTCCCGCGCCGCCAATTCGGACGCCGAGTACACCGAGGCGCCCGCCTCCGACACCATCACCGCGCTGAGCTTGAGTTCGGGATGGCGCTTGATCAACTCCTTCGCCAGTTTGTCGGTCTCGCGCGAGGCCGTGCCGTTGCCGATGCTGATGATTTCCACCTTGTGCTTCGCGGCGAGCTGGGCCAGCAGGTGTAGCGACGCGTCCCACTGATTCTTGGGCACGTGCGGATAAATCGTCGCGGTGTCCACCAGCTTGCCGGTGACATCGACCACCGCTACCTTCACGCCGGTGCGCAGACCGGGATCAAGCCCCAAGGTCACCCGCGGTCCGGCCGGCGCGGCCAGCAATAAATCATGGAGGTTGCGGGCGAAAACTTTGATCGCCTCTTCCTCGGCCTGTTCGCGCAGGCGCAGATTCAATTCGGTTTCGAGATGCAGCGAGAGTTTCACCCGCCAGGCCCAGCGCGCGGTGTCGAGCAGCCAGCGGTCGGCGGACCGGCCGCGCTCCTCGATATGGAAACGACCGGCGATCATCACCTCGCCGCGGCTGCGCTCCGCCAGCGGCTTGCCGTTTTCGTCGAGCGCGTCGAGCAGCAGACTCAGCTGCAACATGCCTTCGCCGCGGCCGCGAAATAAAGCCAAGGCGCGATGCGACGGGATGGTTTTGATCGGCTCGGCGGCGTCGAAATAATCAGCGAATTTCGCGCCGTCCTGTTCCTTGCCCGTCACCACCTTGGAAACCAGCTTGCCCTCGTCCCAGGCGAACTCGCGCAGCTTGCCGACCAGCTCGGCGTCCTCGGCGAAATTTTCCATGAGAATTTGCCGCGCGCCATCCAGCGCGGCAGCGGCATCGGCCACGCCTTTATCCGCGTCCACATAATGTTGCGCGGCGGCTTCCGGCACCAGCGTGGGATCTTGCAACAGCGCCAGCGCCAAGGGTTCGAGGCCCGCCTCGCGGGCGATCTGCGCTTTGGTGCGGCGCTTTTTCATATACGGCCGGTATAAATCTTCGAGGCGGGTCTTGGTGTCGGCTTCGTTGATAGCCGCCGCCAATTCGGGGGTGAGCTTGCCCTGCTCCTCGATGCTGCTGAGCACCGCGACGCGACGCTCCTCCAATTCGCGCAAATAACTCAGCCGTTCTTCCAACAGGCGTAACTGGGTATCGTCCAGACCGCCGGTGGCTTCTTTGCGATAGCGGGCGATGAAGGGCACGGTCGCTCCCTCGTCGAGCAGCGCCACCGCGGCGGCGACTTGGCTTTCTTGGGCGACGAGTTCCTGGGCTAAACGGGCGTTGATACTGATCATAGTGGGAGATTTCCTGCACTGCGTTGTTCGCCGCAGCGGCGAGCACAAATAAATAATGACCGAGCCTGAGGGGCCGGGCCAGGGGTTGCCATTGTAATCAAGCTCCGCGGAGCACGACACCCCTTGACGGCCGCGGCAAACAATGCGTAGCCTGCTCACGCCGCCGCGCGCTATGCGCGCGCCGCCAAACATGCTAAAAAACCTTTTTCCACAGCGGGAGCCTTTCATGCAACGAAAATATCTGGGATTGATCGCGGGCCTGGCCTGCCTCGGCAGCGTCTCCGCCTTCGCCGCGGCGGCCGAGCAAAAAACCGTCGAAGCTTTATTCGCCGAAAAGGCCAAACTCAGCGGCCATGAAGTGCAGGTGAAGGGCAAAGTGGTGAAGGTCAACAACGGCGTTATGAATCGCAACTTTCTGCACATTCAAGACGGCACCGGCAAACAGGGCAGCAACGACGTCACCGTGACCAGCGAAGAAACCGCCAACATCGGCGACGAAGTGATCATCACCGGCACCATCGCGGTGGACAAGGATTTCGGCGCGGGCTACACCTATCCGCTGCTGATCGAAAAAGCCAAGATCGCCAAGGCCAAATAATCGGCTGATCCCTGCGTCGTCCGCCAACATTTGGCGCGCATAGCGGATTACAACGATATCAGTGCAAAAATAGCGGACGTCTTCTTACCGGGAACGTCCGCTTTTTTATTGAGCGTCGTTATTGCGCCACCATCCAAATTCGTGAATGCGCCACGCCTTCGGTGACTGCGATCGTATCCAGCACCGTGTCCTCGCCGCCGTCCAGCACCACCAGCGCGCCGCTCTCCGGATCGGAGGAAAACACCAAACGGGTGCGGCGGCCTACGCTATGAAACGCCACCGAGCTGGACGAGCCGACCTTGACCTCTTTGATCAGTTCGAGCTTGGGCAGCGCGGTCATGTCCAGCACCAGCAGCACGTCGGTCTTGAGGTGGCGCAACTGCTCGGGACTGCCGGAGCTGGCGGTCGTGAAATAGAGCTTGCTGCCTTCCGGATTGAAGAAATATTTGCTGAGATAAACATCGCGCAGGTCGAGCTTGTCGACCAGGGTTTTGCTTACCACATCGAGCACCGCGAATTTGCCGATGACGTGTTCGGGGTCGGACTTGCGGTCGGCGCCGCGCGCGATTAGATAACGCGGGTCCGGCGAGGCGATTAGATTGCTGTAACCTTTACAGCCAATCCGCTCTTCGATGCGATTGGACACCGGGTCGATTACCGCGATCGTGCCGTAGCCGTTATTGAGATTGTAGAGTTTGCCGGTGAGCGGCGAATAAGCCAAGCCATGGGGGAAGGATTTATTGGGCACACTGGCCGCCGCGCCTTCTTCTTTATCCGGTTCGCACAAATCGATAGTGGCGATCACTTGTAAATAACTGGCGGCATCCAATGGATCATTACCGATCACCGAGATCGTGCCGTCGTTGAGGCTGCTGACATAAACGCGGCGCGGCACATGCGGCCTCTCCGGCGACGGATAACTGAAGATGGCCTGATGGTGACCGCGCCCCACGCAAATGGTCTTGAGAAAATGCGCCTCCAAGCCGCCGGCGTTTTCGATGATTGTGACCGAGGAACCTTGGTCGCCGCAATTGAGCGTATCGTTGCCGGTCGCCTTGTCGCCGTCATTCATGAACCAATCGCGGTCGGAATGAGGATCGCTGTAAATATGGGCGGGAAAGGCGTCGGCCGGAAAGGCGGCCTGCACCCGCAGTTGTTTGCTCTTGGGGTCGAGCAAGATCACTTGAAAATCTTCGCTGACGCCGACCAGCATCGGTTTCAAGGCTGCTTCCAAGGCGCTTTCCGGTTCCACGGCCAAAGGCTGCACGCTCACCCGTCCCGCTACGCAGCGCACCATCTTGATGTAACCGGTCTTGCGGTTGCCCGAATAATAGGCGACGGAGAAGTCGGCGTTGTCGAAGCTCTGGGTCATAACGTCTCTCACTTTGAATTATTTGGTATCGGCGTATTATCGCGGCCGCGCCGGGGACGGGCAATGGCGGGCCGGCCACGCGCCGCCGCACTCGGCGTCGACGCTCTTCTTTAACGGCCCACCCCGGCGCGCCATATCTCGCGGCGTCCGCGCAGGGTATCATAGCGCGCCGCCGGCCCTGCCGGCGCCTCAGCCTTACCCGCACAGCCGAGAACGCGTCATGAGTATTAGCAGCAGCCAGCCTTTCATCCCGCACGCCACGGTGGCCTATGTCGCCGCGCCCGCAACCCCGCCCGCCGAGGCGCAGACCCTGGCGGCGCAACAGGGCTGGGGCGAGGCGGTGCTGTTGCGGCGGCGCGGCACGGCGCTGGCCTGGGTCGCGGAACGGCGGCGTCCCGTGATGCCCGACGCGGACGGTCTGCGCCAGGCCTGGCAAACCGCGCAACCGATGCTGCTGCCCGGCTTCGCGCCGGCGGAAGTAGAAGTCCAGAGCGCCCGCATCCGGCAATCGCTCGCCCTCGTGGAAGCGGTGTTAGCAGGGACCGAGATAGCGGACTGTTTCGAACAATCGCCTTACGCCGAACGGCTGGCGCCCGGCTTCGAGATGCTGGCCGCTTTCGAGGACGAGGGTGATCCGCAGGAAATCGAAACGCTCGAATTCGACGCGGTGCAAGGCGGCGAAGTCATCGCCGAAAACCTGTGGGTGAAGGCTTCGTGGCTGTCTTTCGAAGACGATGACGCCTCATTGCGCTTTCGGTTTTCCTTCGGTCTGGTCGGCTATGAAGACGTGGCGGCCGACCCGGTCCGCCAGCACTACGCCGCCGCGCTCACCGAGGCCTTGTTTCCCGAATCCGCGGTGATCAGCGCCAACCCCCGCCTCGCCGCCTTGTTGCAAACGGCCTTAGGCGTAGCGGGTTTGAATTACGTGGAGCGCATCGTTTATTTCAATGCCCCCAACGGCGGCGCGCAATTCCATCAAGACGTCGAGCGCGGCCACCTCGGCGTGGTGTTCGCTCAGGCCCACGGCGGCACCGGCTGGCTGACCTTGCCCAAGCAGATATTAATGGATGAGATTCAGCAATTCGCCGCCGGTCCCGCGAACGCGGCGGCCTTGGCCGAGTTGCTGCCGCAAACCAAACTCAGAAAAGAATTATTGAACATCGTCGCTGAACGCGCGTCGCTGGCGCAGGTACTCGACGCCGGCGACCACGACGCATTGGAAGCCCTGCTCAACCGCTGTCCCGCTTTCATCCGCCAACTGGTCGAACACGGTCATTGTTATTTATTACGGCCGGGCGATCTCATTCTGTTGCCGCAACACGATGCCGAACACTGCGCCTGGCATACGGTGTTTTGCCTGGATGAGTTCATGGGCGAAGCGTTGTCGTTCGCGGTGCGAGCGGCCTGAGGCCGGAGTGATGTGGTAGGTAGTGAAATGTAAGGCGAGTCAGGCCGAAGGCCGTAACCCGCCAACGTCGCGCAGCGACTCATCGATTAAGCTTTAATCAATTTTTTATAATGGGCGCCTGGCGGCGCGAGTTGGCGGGTTACGCTACGCTAACCCACCCTACATTGTTGGTTGTTGGTGGTGGTGGAAGGCGAGCGGCGTATCCGACATTACTTCGCTTCGGTCTTAGTCACGCCGCAGCGCGCGCAGCGGTAGGCCGTCACCAGCTTACCCTGTTTCACATCGAAGCGGCGCTCGCTCAGCACTTCCCATTTATGAAAATTGCTACGGCACAAGCCGCGGTTCTTGAACTTCTCGGTAGGGGTGATTTTTTTGAACTGAAGTACTTCGCCCATGGTTTAACCTCTTGCCGTGGACTCTCCGTCCGCTGCGGTCCATAGCTCTCATAGTACTCTTTCAACCGGCGGGATGGCAGCTATGCAACCTCGCCGCGGAGGAAAAAGTCTGCTTGCGTTTTCGGCGGTGTCGGAAATCCCCACCATAAATCGGCATTTTGACGACTGACCAAGAAAAACATCGAATACCTCGAGCCTTTCCTGGAAATACCGCCTGGCGATTTGTTTACCGCCAAGACGCCAAGTAAAACCTAATGATAAAATTTTGGCGTCCTTGGTTCCTTGGCGGTTAAAATTTTCCAGCGTTTCCTTACTAACCCGCCGCAACTCAATAATGCAGCAGGGAATGCAGCCGGTAATGAGCCAGTTTCTCCCGCCCTCGCAAACCGTCCAGTTCGATCACGAAGGCACAGCCCGCAATGCGGGCGCCCAGCCTTTCGATGAGCGCGCAACTGGCGGCGGCGGTGCCGCCGGTGGCCAGTACGTCGTCTACCACCAGTACCCGGTCTTCGGCACCGAGGGCGTCCACATGTATCTCCAGGCTTTGGGCGCCGTATTCGAGATCATAGGAAACGCTGTGCACGTCGAAGGGCAATTTACCGGGCTTGCGCAGCGGCACGAAGCCCACTCCTAATTCCCAAGCCGCCAGACTGCCGAAAATAAAACCGCGTGCTTCCATACCCACCACCGCGGTGAGCGGCTCGCCGATGAAAGGATGGATCAACTGATGCACCGCCAGCCGCAACGCGGCCGGATCCCGCACCAGCGGCGTAATATCCCGGTATAAAATGCCGGGCTTGGGAAAGTCGGGGATATGGCGGATCTTGGCTTTTAATCGTTCCAAAACATGTTCCTCATTCATGCGGCGCAACTCCGCCGTTTTATCTCAGGCGGGCGGCCGGCACAAGCGGGACGACTGACATCGGGACACCGATCCGTAGTAACGTAGCGTGAATTCCCCGTGCATGCAGTTGAAGGTTTTTTGGTCCATGTCCCGTTACCGCCCGCCTCAACCCAAAAGTTCGCCGTATATCACCGCGGAGGGTTACCGGCGTCTGCAACAGGAACTCGATGACCTTTGGAAACGGCGGGCCGTGGTCACCCAGGCGCTGTCCGCGGCGGCGGCGGAAGGCGACCGTTCGGAAAACGCCGAATACATCTACCGTAAAAAAGAGCTGCGCGAACTGGATCGCCGCATCCGCTACCTGCAAAAACGCCTGCCCGACCTCCAG
>CAKKSB010000085.1:11663-27360 GCA_919903055.1 Gammaproteobacteria bacterium
GGCACGCCCGGCTCGGGCATCAGTATGTAGAACGGGCCCCCGGCCACGGTGTCATCATAATAGACCGTGTAGGTCGCCCCGATCCGCAAATCGCCCGCGCGCAGCGCATCGACCCGGACGCCCCGCCGGATCGCGGCCGGATATTCTTCGGCGCCCGCGTGTCTCTCGAGGACGCACAAGGCCGGCAGCGAGTGTACCGCATCGTCGGCCCCGACGAGTTCGACATCAAGCGCGGCGACATCAGCGTGGACGCGCCGCTGGCGCGCGCCCTGCTGAAAAAGACGGTGGACGACGAAGTGAGCGTGCCCGCCCCCGAAGGCCCGCTGATTTATTATGTGGTGGACATCAGCTACCCGGCCGGATGACGGGAGTATCGCCACACCATGGCCGCCCGTCCCATTAAGCAGTAACATCCCGCAGCATGGAATTGATCGACACCCACTGCCATCTCGACGTCACCGACTTCGACGCGGACCGCGCCGAGGTGCTGGCCCAATGCCGCGTGCGCGGGGTGAACCGCATCGTCGTACCGGCGGTGGACGCGGCGGGCTGGGACAAGCTGCTCGCGTTGTGCGCGGGCGAAGCCGGTTTGTATCCCGCCTTGGGCCTGCATCCGGTGTATTTGGAACGGCACCGCCCGCCGCATGTGACGGCGCTGGCGGAACGGGTGGCGCGGCAGCGGCCGGTGGCGGTGGGCGAAATCGGCCTCGATTATTTCGTCACCGACTTGGACCGCGCGCGTCAGCAAAGCCTGTTCGAGGCGCAACTGCGCGTCGCCGCCGACGCGCGGCTGCCGGTGCTGCTGCACGTGCGCAAGGCCCACGACGAGGTGCTCGCCACCCTGCGCCGCATTCCTGTCAAAGGCGGCATCTGCCACGCCTTCAACGGCAGCTTGCAACAGGCGCGGCACTACATCAAGCTCGGTTTCAAACTGGGTTTCGGTGGCATGTTGACCTATGAACGCTCCTTGAAACTGCGCCGCCTCGCCGCCGAGCTGCCGCTGGACGCCCTCGTCCTCGAAACCGACGCACCGGATTTGGTGGTGGCCAGCCATCGCGGCGAACGCAACAGCCCCGCCTATCTGCCCGAATGCCTCGCCGCCCTGGCCGAGCTGCGCGGCGAAGATCCCGCCTATCTCGCCGCGGCGACCACCCGCAACGCGCTGGCCGTTCTCGATTTGCCGACGGCGGCATAAAACAGGTGACTCTCGATGGGCCATCGCGATTTGACTTGCGGGTGGCCGCTCTTCACCATAGGCGCGTTTTTCCAGTCCTGGTTGTGCGGTAAATCTCATGTCGAGTTGTGATTACAACGAACGCTTCTCCAGCTTTCAACGCCTGTACGGCACGGCGCCCGCCGCCCTCATCAAAAATCTGCACGTCTGCGTGGTGGGATTGGGCGGCGTGGGATCGTGGGCGGTGGAGTCGTTGGCGCGCAGCGGCGTCGGCCGCCTCACCCTTATCGATTACGACGTGGTGCGCGAGGGCAACATCAATCGCCAGCTCAACGCCCTCGGCAGCACCCTCCACCGCAAAAAATTCGCGGTGCTGGCGGAACGGGTGGCGGAGATCAATCCCGATTGCGTCTGCACGACCATCGACGATTTCGTGACTCTGCGCAACCTCGACGATTATTTATCGAAAGCGCGCGGCTACGATTACCTGATCGACGCCATCGACCGCATCCGCTTCAAGGCGGCGATGATTTATTACTGCAAGCGCAACAAAATTCCCATCATCACCACCGGCGGCGCCGGCGGCCTCACCGATCCCACCCAAATCAAAGTAGCCGACCTCAGCCGCACCTATAACGACCCGCTGGCATCCAAAGTGCGCGGGCAGCTGCGCAAGGAATACGGCTACACCGCCAATCCGAAACGCTACTTCGGCGTGGAGTGCGTCTTCTCCGCCCAGCACCCGGTCTATCCCAAGGCAGACGGCACGGTCAGCCCGCAAAAACCCGGCATTCACGGCATCTCGCTGGACTGCCGCTTCGGCTACGGCTCGGCGAGTTTCGTCACCGCCGCCTTCGGCCTGGTGGCGGTGTCGCGGGTCATCAACAAGACGCTGCAAAAAAGCCTGGAAAA
Source organism: Gammaproteobacteria bacterium (assembly GCA_919903055.1). Classification (GTDB taxonomy): domain Bacteria; phylum Pseudomonadota; class Gammaproteobacteria; order DRLM01; family DRLM01; genus CAKKSB01. The sequence goes on from CAKKSB010000085.1 coordinate 13,750, forward strand.
AACCGGCGAGAACGCGGCGGCGGGCAAGGACAATAAGATTATTTAAGCGGCTCGCTCAGCCAAGTCGGGCGCACTCCATGCACCATGGTACGGGTGGGTGGACACAACTGTGGTATTTCATATTTATCGCCATGATGAAACGATGCGTAGGTGTTATGGCCACTGGCGATGCTTGGGTTGACGTGGGTTAAAGGTGCATGAAATGCACCCTACTTAGCTTGCCGTTTGCCAAGATCACTCGGTTTTATAATCGTTCTTGAGCTTCACGTAATGCGCGGCGGCATAGGCGAAATAATTTATTTCCTCATCGGTCAAGGAGCGTATGCGCCGCGCCGGGCTGCCGAGATATAAATAACCGCCCTCCAATTCTTTGCCTTCGGTGACCAGGCTGCCGGCGCCGAGCAAGACGTGATCGTGCACTACCGCGCCGTCGAGGATGATCGCGCCGATACCGATCAGACAGCGGTTGCCGATGCGGCAACCGTGCAGCACGGCGCGGTGACCGATGGTCACGTCATCGCCGATCACTACGCCGTGTCCTGCGGGCCGCGCCGGATGGCGATGGGTGACGTGGATCACCGTGCCGTCCTGTACGCTGACGCGCGCGCCGATGCGAATTTGATTGACGTCGCCGCGCAGCACCGCCATCGGCCACACCGAACTGTCGGCGCCGATGGTCACATCGCCGATGACGCTGGCCCGCGGATGAACATACGCCGAGGAATGAAGCTTGGGCACGCTCTTTTTATAGACGTCTATGTTCATATGCGCTCACCGTGACGGAGTTGCATAAGGCTCAATCCGCTATCCGCTGGGCGTAGGCCGCATCGAAGGCCTCTTCCAATTGCGGATGCACGCCGCGCAGTTGATCGACCACCGCTTTCGACCAATCGAAATAGGCCTGGCGGCGCGCCACGTCCCAGGTCACCGGCGGCGCATCGATCATGTCCCGCACATTGCTGATCTTATCCGCCAGCTTCACCAGCTTGGCCTTGCGCGAGGCCGTGGCCGCGTGGAAAATCTGCCGTTGTTTGCGCTCCTGCGGCGGCAGCGATTTGTCATCGGTGACGTCCATCACGATGTCGCGAATGGCCTTGCCGAACTCGCGCTCCAATTCCTCGGGCAGGGTGTCGGTGTCTTCCACCGTATCGTGCAACAAGGCACTGCAAATCACTTCGACGTCGGTGATGTGGCCTTCATTGCACAAAATGTTCGTCAGGGAAATGGGGTGATTGATGTAGGGCGAGGCCTGCACATCCTTGCGCCGCTGGTCTTTATGTTTGTGCGCGGCGAAGGCCAGCGCCTTCAGCAACAGTTTCAATTCATGCTCTTCGATAGTCACAGCCTGGCCTCTCCCGACGCTGCCTCGCGCCGGATTTCCCAGGCTCCGGCGTAATGGATGATATTGCGCGGTGCGGCGCCGCTGCTTGGCTATGATGCCTTATCTTTTCCGTCCCCGCCAAACAGGGCATCCAGGCGGGCGCGGGCCGGGTCGGCCGCCGCGCCGCCCGCGGGATCGCCGCCGAACAGACCCTCCAGCTCGGCGCGGGCGCGCGCCCCCGCGTCATCCCCGCCATGATAAGCGGCGGGCCGCGCCTGAAAATAGCCGCAAAAATTGGCGCGGGTCTTGTCCTGTACCTCGTCGGCGATCGGCTCGCGGCATTGGCGGCTCACGCGCGGATCGTAAAATTCGCAGAGCCGGCAGACATGCAGGTCGGCGTGACAGAGGACGCACTCGGCATAACGGCTCAGCGGCAACGGCTGATCCATCACCGCCGCGCCACATTTCCAACATACCAATCCTTCCAGCATGCGTATTCCTTCGCGTTTTATTCCAAGCCGGTATTACTCCGCGGCGTAAACGGCGTCAACGCTTTTTTAAGCAAAACCCCTCGTGCGGCCAAACGCGTTGCGCGGCCACGGCCGCCTCTTGTAGTATGGCGCGACGCACCACCCGGCGCCTATCCGGAATCATGCCATGAACAGATCGCTGATTTTCGCTACCCGCCTGCTGGCGGTCACTCTGCTCGCCGGCATGGCGGCCTGCTCGCGCTTCACGCCGCAGTCCGACCGGCCGATGGCCGAAGCGACGCCCTCCGGCTTCACCCACGGCATGCCGCCTTCCAATCAGGGACCGGCGCCCGCCTGGTTCGCGCAGCGTTACAACCGGGCACGCGGCGTCGGCGAAGCGATGCGCCGCGACCATGTCACCCAGTGGAACAAGGAAACCGGCAGCTACGTGTATTATGTCGGCGGCGTGTTGTATGCCGAATATCAGCCCTTGCGGCATGCGCTGCAAATCCGCAGCGACTTGCGCGGCGACACGGCGGACACGCTTTGCCGCTGGACTGAAGACGGCAAACTCGCCATTGAGCCCGCGGGCGGCGAAGAAATCTGCGGGCAATTGCTCGACGAACTCGATAAGCGCATAGCGCGCACCGGCCAATTCCCCGCCATCGGTTCCTAACACCGGTCCATCCTCGGCACCCCGCCTTTCTCGAATCAGTAGACGGCCGTCAACGGCCTTTGTCGCTCATGCAACAACGCATCGAGGCACAAGCGCACAGCACCTTTCGTCATCGTGGGAATTGTGAAGCAGTTCGGCGGGCGGATGCGGAATGTCGCGGAGCCACCAAATCGTGATTATGGGGAACGATCGGCACGAACATGTGCCCATCGTCTGTTGAGTCGCGTTACCGCACCTGTTGCTTGGCGCGCTAGGCGCCTGCGCGAGCAGTTAAATGGCCCGGTAAAACTGGAAGCTTTAGCATGAGCGTCTCAAAGGCGCTCGATAACACCGGCCATCTAAAGGCCGCACCCCCACCCTAACCCTCCCCCTTTCAGGGGGAGGGAAATAGTCTGCTCTGGTCCTCGCATTTTCTCCGACCGTCGTTGAGGTCAAACCTTGATAGCTTCCTCTGGCGACCTCATCGAATCAGATTTTTCAAGGCACCTTTCCCTTAAAAACTAATGGCCCGCGCTCGCGTGTTTAGCGAGGCGGGCCATGGGTATTACCGGCTTGGGATTTTGAGAACCTGGCTCTTAATCGGCGTAGGTCCGCTTGGCCGGCTTGGGCGCGTAGCCGCGGCCGGAACGGGGGGCCTCGTTGCCGCGGCGGCCTTGGTCGGGACGCGGGCTGTTGTTATTGGAACTAGGCCGTGCGCCGTAACCGCCGCGCGGTTTGAACCCACCGGAGGGACGACGCTGGCCGGAACGCGGCTCGGGACCGCGCGGTTCCAAACCGGCGATGACTTGCCGGATCAACTTGCTGCCGGTGAGGCGTTCGATACCGGCCAGTTTGGACCAGTCGTCCGGCCCGATCAGCGATACCGCGGTGCCGGTGGCGCCGCCGCGGCCGGTGCGGCCGATGCGGTGGATGTAATCTTCCGCGACCATCGGCAGGTCGAAGTTAATGACGTGGCTAATGCCCTTGATATCCAGACCGCGGGCGGCGACATCGGTGGCCACCAGCAGGCGGTACTTGCCGTTGCGCATTTGTTCCACCGTGCGGTGACGGGCGTGCTGGCCCATGTCGCCGTGCAGCGGCGCGCTGGCGTGGCCCTGTTCGGACAACACTTGCGCCAAACGGTCGGCACTGCGTTTGGTGGCGGTGAAAATCACCGCCTGGGTCAGGTCGCCGCTGGCCAGGTAATGCGACAGCAAACGGTGTTTGTGAGACACGTCGTCGGCCTGATACGCACGTTGCTCTATCGAGGCGTGACGTTCGTGATTGGTCGACAATTGCACCCGCGCCGGGTCCTTCAACAAGGCCTTGGCGATGCTCATGACCTTGCCTTCCAAGGTGGCGGAGAACAACAACGTCTGCCGGCTGCTGGGGGTCGAAGCGGCGATCATGTTCACCGCATCGACGAAGCCCATGTCCAACATGCGGTCGGCTTCGTCCAGCACCAACACTTCCAGACGCGAGAAATCCAAACGGCCTTGCTCCATGTGATCCATCAAGCGGCCGGGAGTGGCCACCAGAAAATCGACGGGCTGGCGCAACAGCCGGGTCTGCGGCGGGTACGGCATGCCGCCCACCACGCTGCCGGCGGTGAAACGGCAGAAACGGCCCAATTGACGGATATTTTCGTTGACCTGATTGGCCAACTCGCGGGTCGGGGTCAGCACCAGCACGCGGGGGCCGACGCCGGGCGCCTTGGCGGGGGTCAGCAAACGCTGCATGGCGGGCAAAACGAAGGCGGCGGTTTTACCCGTGCCGGTTTGCGCCGAGGCCATCAAATCGCGGCCGGCCAGCACGATGGGAATCGCCTCGCGCTGAATCTCGGTGGGAACGGTAAAGCCGCTTAATTCGATCGCCTTGAGAAGATTGGAATCCAGATTTAATTCAGTAAAAGACACAATAACGCCTCCGGCCGCCGCTGAACGACAGACCTAATACAAATAAACAGAATGAACGTCAGCGGAATTACACGGAGTGCAGTTCATCGCCGGGTTCCCAAAGCGCATCCAGCTCAATGCCGGACGGCCGCAATACGTCGCTAACCAGGAAGCCAGTGATGAAACAACATGGAGAAAGGTCAGAAACGTCTCAATCCTCTTCGCAGAGGAGGCGCGACTATACCCGGCTTACCCGGGAAAAGCCAGCGGTTTTCGTCATTGACCGGGGCCGCCGGCTTCGTCAGCATGCCTCCAAACCGCAATAACGACGAGACGGCCGTGGACAAGTTGGACATTCTTTACCGCGATGAGCACCTCATCGCCATCAACAAACCCGCCGGATTGCTGGTGCACCGCAGCGCGGTGGACAGGCACGAAACCCGCTACGCCCTGCAACTGCTGCGCGACCAGATCGGACAGCGGGTCTATCCGGTCCACCGCCTCGACAAGCCGACTTCGGGAGTTCTGTTATTCGCTTTGCATTCCGCGGCGGCGGCCCGGCTCACCGCGATCTTCACCGGCCGCGAAATCGACAAACGTTATCTCGCGGTGGTGCGCGGCCACACGCCCGAACAGGCGCGCATCGATTACCCATTGAAAGAAGAACTGGACGCCGCCAGCGACCAACTGGCGCTCACCGACAAACCGGCGCAAGCCGCGGTCACCGACTACCGCCGCTTGGCCACCGCGCAACTCCCCTATCCGGTGGGTCGTTATCCCAGCGCGCGTTATTCGCTGATTGAAGCGACGCCCCGCACCGGCCGCAAACACCAGATTCGCCGCCATATGAAACATGTGTTCCACCCGGTGATCGGCGATACCAGCCACGGTGACGGCAAACATAATCAGTTTTTCCGCGAGCACCTGCATTGCCAGCGCCTGCTACTGACGGCAACCCTACTCACCTTTCCTCATCCCGACAGCGGACGACCAGTGACGATTAGCGCACCCTTGGACGCGGAGTTCGTTTCCATCATCGAGCGTTTGGATTGGCGTGAAAAAATTCGCGATGACCTGCCGCCGCAAAGTGGAGTGGTCAACTCAAACCGCACACAGTGTTAAGATCGTTTTCGAATTGCAGGGATACCTGATACCAAGATACTGAACAGGTTATTACAACCTATCTCAAAAATTGGGATATAGACTCCAAACTCACCGATGCGTCATCCTTCACTCCTTTTCCCGCAAGCGGGAGAGGGTGGGGATGAGGCGCCAAGCTCACCGCCATTACTACGCAAGAATGCTTTTCCCATCTCTCCTTTCCTTACCCCGACAGCTGCGCTCCCGCGGTTATTCAACTTCAAAATGGGAACAGGATTTTTAATCCAGTAACCGATTCGTAGGAAAATAATCCATCGTCTGGCCTCATCACACGCGCCGAATTTAAAAAATGGATTTTGAGATAAATTCTAGCCAAGCTCTAAGTGAGGTAGGCTTGCACCCAACGCAGCAGTGACGCTTTATCCATCGCCCCGGCTTGACGGGCGATTTCCCGGCCGCCCTTGAAAATGAGCAGACTGGGGATGCTGCGTATCGCGACCGTGCGGCCAAGACCTCTTCCTGCTCGGTGTTTACCTTGGCAAGACGCGCCCGCGGTTCCAATACGCGCGCCGCCTCCGCGAAAATAGGCGCCATCATTTTGCAGGGGCCGCACCAGGACGGCCAAAAATCCACCACCACCGGAATATCGGTATGGTCGATCAGCCGTTGAAAATGCGCGGTATCCACGGTTACCGGCTCGCCTTCAAATAAACGCTGCTTACAGCGCCCGCATTGCGCGGCAAGCGGCGGCTTCGCGGCGGAGACCCGGTTGGTCACAAAACAATGGGGGCATACGACATGGGGAGCTGCGCTCATTTCATCACCTCGCTCATCTGACCGCTGTTTTTAATACAGTGGGGGACGGAAATCGATTTGCAACTCGTTAGACCGCCCTGTTCACGATCTCGATCAAGCAGGCAACGCCAGACGGCATCGACCGAAAAGCGCGGCACACCCTAGGCGAGCATCATGAACCGGCACTTAGTACAACCATGCCAAGTAGGCCCAATACACCGCCGCGTTGAGCAGGCCGAGCGGTACGCCGATCCGCGCGAATTCGAAGAACCCCACGTATACCCCATGGCGTTCGGCGTGCTGGACGATGATGACGTTGCTCGCGGCGCCGAGTATCAACAAATTTCCCGCGATGGTGCTGCCGGCGGCGAGGGCCATCAAACTGGGGACGGCTACCTCTCCCTGTTCGAGCAAAGGCAAATACAAAGCCACCAAGGGCACATTGGAAATCAACTGACTCAGCGCCATGCTCACCGTTATCACCACCGGCATCGCACGCAGGTCCAAATCCAGATCGGCCATCCGAGACTGAAAAAAATCGCTGTGCCAGACACTGGCCATTAACACGAACATCGCGGCGAAAAATACCAGGGTTCCCCAATCCATTTTCCGGAGCAAGCTCAGCCGCTGACGGCTGAAAATCAACAACGGCAAAGCTCCCGCCAGCGCGATATAACTCAGGGGAAAATCAAGCTCGCTGCCGACCGCCGCCACGAGGATCTTGGCCGCAATCAACGCCAGAATCACCGATAAGGAAATGCGCGCAAGCCGGGCGAGCGCGGGATCGCTCACAGCCGCGGGCTGGTGCACTAAAGCGGCGCCGCGAAATTCATGGCGGAAAAATAGCCGCAGCGCCACAAAAGCCAGCAATAAATTAAGTAAGGTCGGCACACCTAACGCATATAAAAAAGTCATGAACGGATCGGCCACGTTCCCGCGCGTGGTGATCAGCAGATTTTGTGGATTACCGATGGGGCTCATCACGCTACCGATGGTGATCGCAAACGCCAAGGCCAACAGCAGCAGTTTGGGATTCATGCGATGGGCTTGCGCCAGCCGGATCATCAACGGGGCCGCCACGATCGCCAAGGTGTCATTCATCAAGATCGCGGCACTCGCGCCTCCGCCGAACAACACCGCGAACAACAAACCATCGTTGGAATTGACGCGGCTGAACAAGCGGTCGGCGAGGCTGTACAAATAGCCGCTCATCACCAACGCCTCGCCTACGATAAACATGCCGAACAGAAATACCATCACATCGGCATCGACGGCCGCGAACGCGGCTTGGGGCGATATCTGCCCGGTCAACAGTACCGCCAGCGCGCCGCCCAGCATGGTATGCCACATCTTGATGCGGAAACGCCCCCATTCGCGCGCCGCGATCAAGACAAACACCACTAATAAAACCGCAATCGAAATATTCATAGGCCCAGTCAAACGCAATGAGTATCGCGCGTCAATTCACTTGGATCATGACATCGGTGTCCGACTCGGAAAGGCGGCGGCGGTGACGACCGGTTCCGCCGTCGCGGCGAATCGGGCATGCGCTGGGAAGTTGTCCGTACGCGCGGCAACGTTATTCCGTAAGTTCGCTAAATACGTCGATCGACGCTGGTCATCTTGCCAAACGGGTGGGGTCGCGGATGGACATCCGTCGTACCGGCATCGGCGCGCGGATTTCACGGGCGGTCACCTCGTGGGCGGAAACAAACACCCGCCGCAACTCAGCGAGTTTTTATTTGAGCGGCGACCAGCCGCCATCGAAGCCGACCAGGTCCCGGTCTTTGAGCCGGCCGGCGGAGGTCAATTCCTCGAAGATTTCGCGGTTCATTTCCCTCAGCGTGCCGTTGGCGGCGTGATACTGCCACTCGTCATACAAACACAACTCGAAAGCGGTGACCACGATGTCGTCGAAACGTATGGCGTATTCCGTGGCGAGGCGGCGTAAATCATCCACCTTTAACGCGTTGCCGGTTTTTTGATATTCCTCGCGCATCAAGGCCGCGAGCGCCACGTCCCACTTCGGGACGGGAATAGGCTGATCTTTCGATACACCAGTCACCACGACGATACATCCTCCATTTGAAACTACGTTAACCTTCGCGAGCAGCCCGTCACGGGGGTGCCGCCGATGCCCAAGTATACTCCTCGGTCCGCTAAAATCACTATGCAAGCCGCGCGGATCGCCCATCACCGGCGCCGATCATTTCATTCACAGCTTTTCCAACTGATAACCTTTGCCACGCAATAAATTGACCACACTCTCCTTGCCTACCAAATGACCGGCACCGACCACCACGAAATACGTGCCGCCCCGCCGCAGCATATCGGCGATTTTGCCGGCCATCAGCGCATTGCGATCGACAATCAATATCCGGTACATCCGCTGCGCCGTCTTCGTGGTCCGGTATTCCTCATTCAGCAAATCGTCCAGCCGCGTCTCGTCGCCCGCTTTCCAGGCCGACAACATCTCTCGCAAAAACCGGGGGCCGCGGGCAATATCGTCCAAGGTCTGCTCCAGCATCACCACCTGCTCTTGCTGGGAAAACCTGTCGAATAAATCGAGCTGCTGTTTAACCGACTCCAACTCGATCACCCGTTTGCGTTGCTGATTCGCCAATTTCAAAAAGTGATAATCCACACCCAGCTCTTCATCAAAACCGTTTTGCCGCAAGGCCAGGGCGGTCAGGGTCATGGACGCGAACCACGGTTTTTGGCGTTCCAGCAATGATACCGGCACTCCCATGCCCGCGGTAATTTCCGTCAAGCGCCGCCACAACGCGGGCGGCAACGCGGCCTGCAAGGTCGAGCCGTCCTGGTACATCGCCTTGTCCGCCACGATTCCGGCCAGTTGCTGCGGATCCACCGCCAAAACATCCGCCTCCACCACCAGGGCATCAGCGTGAGTGAAGGCCTGCGTGACGGCGGGAGACAAGGGATACATTTCCGGCGTGCCGAAATGAATCGAACCCATGAAATACACCGTGCCGCCGGGCGCCGACGCTTTCCAAACCAAATTCCGGGCAGACTGAAGAGCAATGGCGGACGGTCTTTCACCTTTCGCGGCGGTCAAGGCCGCATTTTCTTCACAGGGACGGTCTTGAAAGAGCACCTTGCCGGCGGCCTCGGGGCATTTGAACACCGCGGCCTGCGTCGTCAGCGGTCCTACCGCCGCCGCCAACCCCAGCCACATCCACAGCACGACATGTTTACTCATTCACTACTCCTATTCATCACCGCACGGCGCGCCTTAGCTGCTAACGTGCTTCGCTAAAAACCGGTCGAGCTGATTGGCGAAGGCCAGCCTGTCGCTTTGATTGAACACCGGCGGACCGCCGGTGTTCACCCCGCTGCCGCGTAATTCCGCCATGAAATCGCGCATGGCCAGCCATTCCCCGATGTTCTGCTTGGTATAGAATTCGCCGCGCGGGTTGAGGGCATGGCCGCCTTTTTCTATCGCCTCCGCGGCGAGAGGAATGTCGGCGGTCACCACCAGATCGCCCGTTTGCAACCGCTTGACGATCTCGTTATCCGCCACGTCGAAGCCGGCCCCCACCCGCAGGGTTTTTATATACGGGGAAGGCGGGCAACGCAGCGTTTGATTGGCGACCAATAGAGTGATGATCCGCCGCCGTTCCGCCGCGCGAAATAATATTTCTTTGATGACCTTGGGGCAGGCATCGGCATCAACCCAGACTTTCATCGTTACCATTCTTGGCGATCGGCACGCCGTCAGTCCGATGCACAGGCGCGGCAGCTAACCGCCGCCACGCACCAAACCGCCGTCAACCTCGCTCAGGATTTGTCCTTACATGTTTCGCTGGCGATTTTTCTGGCTTCGGCCAGCCGCACCTCACGCTCTTGCTCGGTCATGCGCGACATTTGGCCATCGTCGCCGGTGATGCCGATCCGCCGGCCGGGGTTGTTCTCCAGCAGGGCCAGTTCTCGTTTCGCCCGCGCGCAAGTCACCGCCAAGCGCGCCTGTTCGGTCGCCTTGTCTTCTTTTTCCTTTTTGTCGGTATCGCGCTGGGTGCGGACCTCGTCCTGCTTCTGCAACAAGTCCTGCAACTGCTTCTGGGCCTCGGCCGGTTGCACGGGCGGCGGTCCCGGTTTCAATTCCTTGAATTGCCCTTCTGGCGGCGGTGTCTGGGAATATTGCACTTTGCCGTTGGCATCGATCCACTTATACATGGCCGAGTAGGCAGCGGGCGCGCCGAGCGCCAGCAACAGCCCGCCGACGGCGCAACAGCGAATCCAACGCATTGTTAAAGATGTATGATTCATAGGTCTCTCGATAAAACCGCGTTGCAAGGTCGGGACGATTCATCTGGTTTCAGCCTGCGGAGAACGATTAAAACCACCATCCGGGCGGACATCCATTTAACGGCCGGCCCCGGCTCTCCGCCAGTTAGTTGGCAACGGCTTTCTTTGCCGCTGCCCAAAGCTAAATCACCTCCTCCTATTTATCATCCCGCCGTGAACCAATACAAGCGACGCCCGCCCGTAAGGCCCCAATCTTGCCCCGGCCCGCCATTCCCGTTAGCATGAGCGGCCTTTTTCTTGCCGTTGCAGCGTCCATGACCCAGTCATCCAAATTTGCCCCCCGCGTCGGTTTCGTCAGCCTCGGCTGCCCCAAGGCGCTGGTCGATTCCGAGCAGATCCTCACCCAGTTGCGGGCCGAGGGCTATGCCATCAGTCCCAGTTATCAGGATGCGGATCTGGTGGTGGTCAATACCTGCGGCTTCATCGACGCGGCGGTCGAGGAATCGCTGGACGCCATCGGCGAGGCCCTCGCGGAAAACGGCAAGGTGATCGTCACCGGCTGTCTTGGCGCCAAGGGCAATATCGTCAAGGAGACGCACCCGAAAGTATTGGCGGTGACCGGCCCCCACGCCTTGCAAGAGGTGATGAGCGCGGTGCACGCCCACCTGCCGCCCGCCCATGATCCCTATACCAGCCTGATTCCGCCGCAGGGCATCAAGCTCACGCCCAAGCATTACGCCTATTTGAAAATCTCCGAGGGCTGCAACCACCGCTGCACGTTTTGCATCATTCCTTCGATGCGCGGCGATCTGGTGAGCCGGCCGATCGGCGAGGTGATGCAGGAAGCGGAGAATCTGGTAAAGGCCGGCGTGCGGGAATTATTGGTGATCTCGCAGGACACCAGCGCCTACGGCGTGGATGTGAAATACCGTACCGGTTTTTGGAGCGGCAAGCCGCTCAAGACCCGCTTCACCGACTTGGCCCGGGCCCTCGGTGAACTTGGAGTGTGGGTGCGGCTGCATTACGTCTATCCCTATCCTCACGTCGATGAAGTCATCCCGCTGATGGCGGAGGGCAAGCTGCTGCCCTATCTCGACATCCCTTTCCAACACGCCAGCCCGCGGATATTGAAAGCCATGCGCCGCCCGGCCGCGGCGGAAAACAATCTGACCCGCATTCGCCGTTGGCGGGAGGATTGTCCCGAAATCACCTTGCGCAGCACGTTCATCGTCGGTTTTCCCGGCGAGACCGAAGCCGACTTCGAACAACTATTGACGTTTTTAGACGAGGCGCAATTGGACCGGGTGGGGGCTTTCGCTTATTCGCCGGTGGAGGGTGCCGCGGCCAACGCCCTGGCCAATCCGGTACCGGAAGAGATGAAGCAAGAACGGCTGCAACGCTTCATGGAACACCAGGCGCGGATCAGCGCCGATAAACTGCAAAAGCGTATCGGACAAACTTTGACGGTGTTGGTGGATGAGATCGATGATGAAGGAATGATCGCCCGTAGCGCGGCCGATGCACCGGAGATCGACGGCGTGGTGATTATCGAAACCGGCATCGCCCCGGTCCTGCCCGGCGACTTCCTGAAAGTGGAAGTCACCGGCGCGGATGAACATGATCTTTACGCACGCGCCGTTTAACGCGGGGACCGCGGCCCCACCGCACGCTTAAAGATAATCCGCGGCGTATTCGTGCTCATCCGCAGCAACATCGCGTTGCTGGGTGGTATAAGCGCGAAACTCGTCGATGAGAGCGCTGAGCTTGTCCTGGGTGTGGTCGTTGGGATTATGCACGAACAACGCAACATGTCTGTACAACTTCCAGCGCCAGCCGTCATACGATAATTTCATTTTCATAAACTCCTCCGTTTTAACGAACCCTTGGGAGCAGGCCTAATTACACGCCCGCCGTGTGACGGCGCCATGACAGCCGAGTGAAGATTTTTTGTCATTTCAAGGGCTTTAGCGGGACAATCCGTCTAAGATGAGAGCAGCGCCGAGCAGGGTTGTCCCCCGATATTTTACGAAGAACGGTTGAGCCGTAAAGCAGCTATCAAGGCGATACTTCGCGGGTGCCAGCTTCCCAATTAAAGAGCGGGACAAAGGTTAGGCAAAGTAATGCTTAGTCCAGCATCACACAGTAAAGTGTGTCCTTATTTTGGGACGCCTGAACCATCCTCTACCGCGTCCAACGCATACGCGCGCGCTTGGCCGGTAAACGGGCAACGAAAGCGCAAACCCGCGGCGACCAACTGCAAACCTTCGGTATTTTTATTACCGGCGCCGTAGTGCGGGTCACCCAGCACCGGATGGCCGATCAGCTCGAAGTGCCGGCGGATTTGATGCAGACGTCCGGTCTCAATGTTCACCTCCAGCGTGGTGACCGCGGCGGCCACATCGTAATCGCTGACCGAATAGAAACTCACCGCCGGCTTACCGTCCAAGGGCAAGTCGATACGCCCGGTTTTCCCGGCGAATTCACCGCGAACCCGCACCCGATAGTGTTTGCTGATCTGATTGCCGCTGAATAACTCCGACAGCCGTGCCGCCGCCTGTTTATCGTGCGCTACCAACATCAGGCCGGCCGCTTCGCGGTCAAGGCGATGAACGGGAAACACCGCGCGTTCGGGCCGAAAATAAATCTCTACTTGCCGCGGCAAGGAACAGTGATCGCCGTATTCCGTGCCCTGCGCCATCAAACCCGCCGGTTTGTACCAGACGCTGTAGCGGCCCTGGTCATCCACGCAGCGGACGGCGGGCGGCTCGCGCTTCAATAATTCTTCGTCGTAATACAGCTCCAGCACATCGCCGGGAACCAAAGCCGCGGTGGCGCGGCGCAGACGGCGGCGCGCGCCGCCTACTTTCTTACGCAAGGTGACCGCGCCCTTGGCCATGGCGTCTTTCACCCGGCCCTTGGACAAACCGGTGTGGACGCTCAAACAGTCGCTGGCAACCGGCGCATCCGCCGCGGTTACGGTGATTTTGCGATGGAATTTTTGCATGAGGCTCCAACACTTTCTCGACGACGACGCCGTACTACGCCGGCTTAATCACGCCGGCCAAATCAGGCTGAAACCAACGGGCGACTTTATAACAAATCACATCG
>CAKKSB010000086.1 GCA_919903055.1 Gammaproteobacteria bacterium
CGGGCCGCTGGTGGCGTCCAACGGCGAGGTGATCGGCATCAACACCGCGATCATCATGCCCGCGCAAGGCCTGTGCTTCGCCACCGCCGTCAACACCGCGCAATGGGTGGTGAGCGAACTGCTGCGCCACGGCCGGGTGCGGCGCGCCAGCCTCGGCATCGCCGCGCAGACCACCCCGCTGTCGCGGCGGATGATCCGCCATTTCGATTTGCCGATCACCGCCGGCGTGCGTGTAATGGAGAAAGAGCCGGACGGCCCGGCCGCGCGCGCCGAACTGGAAATCGGCGATGTGATCCTGCAATTCAATGGCGAATGGCTTGCAGGCATCGATGCCTTGCATCGGCTGTTGGGCGCGGAGCATGTAGGCAATGAGGCGTCGATCCAAGTATTGCGCCGCGGACAGCTGCGCGAGTTCACGATCACGCCTCTGGAAATGACGGCGCGCTGACGCGGCATTTCGATAGTCAGCCATCTTCCAATCCAATACACTGCACGGCAACGCCTTCCCTTTTAAGGACGGCGATCGCAAGATCGGCAGCGTCTATCCGCATGGAATGGGGAGCCATAGCAAGGGCCAGTACGTTGTCGGCGGGATTCATACCAACACCATCGAAGGGTTTTTGAGTATGGTGAAGCGCGGTATTGTGGGTACGTTCCATAAGGGTAAGCAAGAAGTATCTTCAGTTACACAGTTCCGGCATTACAATCGCATGAACGACGATATCTTTGGTGCAGCGATAAGGACTTGCTAACGATGCGATTTTTTCTAGCTATATTCATGATGCTGGTCATTGATATCTCCTATTCATGGTCCACTCAGCAGACTCCAGAAATCAAAGCCAAACAACAATCCGAAAGTATTCATAGTGAAAAGGGTAATGCTAATGACGCCAAGGGCGAAATAAACAAGTCGGTTTCCCCGCCAGCGATCATGAATAACCACGATAATCCAAAACCCCAAGAAAACAGAAATGAGGGAGATGACGAGGGAACCGAATTTTGGCCGTCTTTCTACGGTTATAGACTGAAGATTACCGATACGCTGCTTGCCATATTCACCTTTGGACTCTTCATTGCTACTTGGTTCTTGTATTGTGCCACTAGGGATTTGGTAAGAGGCGCTGACGATACTGCCAAAAGACAACTTCGCGCCTACTTGTCTGTTACTCCCGACTTTATTAACAGTGATTGTAATATTGGTAGCACTATTGAAAATCACGGGCTGACGCCTGCATATAAAATAACTACTGAATCTGGCTATGCTGATATTCTCCCTCACCCATTGCCTCTCGAATTTAACTTTAAAGAGATTATCGACCGAACTAGTCACACGCACATCTTGGCTCCTAGACAAACTCTGAGAGCTACAGTTATCCCACGTAGGATATTTAGTAAGGATGAAATAGCTGCCGCAATTGAAGGGACTAAATTCAGGCTGTACGTATTTGGAGCTATTACATACACCGACGCTTTTGATAAGTCCCATAGGACGGAGTACTGTAGGTCTATTCAAGGTTCTCCTAATCTCAGAAAAGTTATCGGTTTTAGCGGAGGAAAAGAGGGTGAAACAGATGACGTGGCCTTTGAAATAACACCACAGCATAATAATGCTGATTAAAACTAGCACCCTGCAATAAACTTCATACCACATCAATAGCATGGCGATAGCCTGTCAAGTAGCAGATAATCGCCCTTCCTCAGAAAGGAAGGAAATAGCTGAGTTCCTTTTACGTGATTGATGGCAAACTAATCCGAGACACCATGCCGAACTCACAACTCGTCTACCAAGACCTCAGCCCCGATCGCATCCTCGACGCCGTGGAAAGCACCGGGCGGCATTGCAACGGCCATCTCCACGCGCTCAACAGTTATGAAAACCGCGTCTATCAAATCGGCATCGACGAGCGCGATTTCATCGTCGCCAAATTTTACCGGCCGGGTCGCTGGAGCGATGAAGCGATACTGGAAGAACACGCCTACGCCCTGGAATTGGCGGAACGCGAAATCCCGGTGGTGCCGCCGCTGCGCGATGAGCACGGCGAGACCCTGCATCACCACCAAGGTTTCCGCTTCGCGCTTTATCCGCGCCGCGGCGGGCGCTGGCCCGACCTCGACAATCCGGACAACCTGGTGTGGCTGGGCCGCTTCATCGCCCGCATCCACGCCCTCGGCGCGGTGCAGCCGTTTCAACATCGGCCCACCCTCGATATCGAACACTTCGGCGATGAATCCTATCGTTACGTGCTGGAGCACGGCTTCATTCCGCGCGAACTGGAATTGCCTTATCGCAGCCTGGCGGAAGACGTGCTCAAACAAATACGCGCCTGTTATCAGCGCGCCGGCGACGTGAAGCACATCCGCCTGCACGGCGACTGCCACCCCGGCAATATTCTGTGGACCGGCGACGGCCCGCACTTCGTCGACTTCGACGACTGCCGCATGGGCCCGGCCGTACAGGATTTATGGATGTTGCTGTCCGGCGAACGCCAGGAGATGACCGCGCAACTCGCCGAGATACTCGACGGCTATACCGAATTCCACGATTTCAACCCGCGCGAATTAAATCTGGTGGAAGCCCTGCGCACTTTGCGCATTCTGCATTATTCGGCCTGGCTGGCCCGCCGCTGGGGCGATCCCGCTTTCAAACAGGCTTTCACCTGGTTCAACACCGCGCGTTATTGGGAAGAACAAATTCTCGCGCTGCGCGAGCAGGCGGCACTGCTGGATGAACCGGCTTTGACTTGGCAATGAACTGAAGCGGCGCGACCCCGCGCGATGACAAACCGGCCGGCGAATAAGTAATATGCATCGAGACCATTCCATCCATTCCAGGAGCACGTCATGACCGCCACCTCGGAGAGCCGTCCCCCTGTTCCGCCGTTTACCCGCGAGACCGCCGCCCAGAAAGTGCGCATGGCCGAGGACGGCTGGAATAGCCGTGACCCCGCGCGGGTCGCGCTGGCCTATACGGTGGACAGTGCGTGGCGCAACCGCGCCGAATTCCTCTCCGGCCGGGAGGCCATCGCCGAATTTCTCCGGCGTAAATGGGCCAGGGAATTGGATTACCGGCTCATCAAGGAACTGTGGGCCTTCGCCGAGGCGCGCATCGCGGTGCGTTTCGCCTATGAATGGCACGACGATTCCGGCAACTGGTTCCGCTCCTATGGTAACGAAAACTGGGAATTCGACGAGCAGGGGCTGATGCGGCGCCGCATCGCCAGCATCAACGACCTGCCCATCCAGGAAGCGGACCGCCAATACCGCTGGCCGCTGGGCCGCCGGCCCGATACTCATCCCGGCCTGTCCGAACTCGATCTTTAAGCGCGCCGGCACCCCCCGGCGTACGGCGCCAAATCCGCGCCGGGGTATTTACTGAAAAGTCAGTTATTAAGACGACGCTTGCCGCGGTTGCCGCCCTTATGCAGGTGACGGGATCAAGGCAATCCCTTTAATTACCGATAACCCCACCAGACATTTTGGATAACGGTATTCCTTATCCAAGAACGATATGATCGATACTTGGCGGTGGCGGCATGAGCATCAAACGTCTTTTAAAAACCTTCGTCGCGACGGGCCTCACGGCCCTCGTCATCACCGCTCTCCTGGTATGGTGGCTGATCCTCAATCAACAGACCTTGGTGAACGCCGCCGCGGAACGTTTCGAGTCCTATCAGCTAGGCCAGGAAGTGACCATCACTTCCGATGAATTGACCCGCCTCGCGCGGACGTACGTCGTGACCAGCGATGGACAATACCGCGACCAGTACTGGCATCTCGTCGGCGTGCTGGAAGGCAAGACGGCCCGTCCCGATAGCCGCACCGTCGCCTTCGACGCGCTGTTGCGGGAAAAGGGGTTTACCGCGGAGGAACTGGCGCTGCTGGCGCGCGCCAATGAGTTATCGTTGGCCTTGGTCAATACCGAGGAACACGCCTTCAATATCATCGAAGGCAAGGCGGCCGGCAGCCGCGACGACGCCATCAAATTAGTTCATGACGCCGCGTATCATGACGCCGTGACGCGCATCAAAGCACCGGTCACTCAATTCCAAACCCTGCTCGACCGGCGCACTCAACAGGATTATCAACGTCTGGTGGATAGCACTCACAGTAAGGTGACCGGCGTTTTGAGCCTGGTACTGCTGGTGGCCGGACTGCTGGTGGCGAGCTATATCGTGTTCGTGCGCCGCATCACCCGACCGCTCGACCGTTTGGTGAAAACCACCGAAAGCGTGGCGGCGGGCGATCTGTCCATCAAACTGATGGCCGAAGGCAGCGATGAAATGGCCCAGGTCGGCCGCGCCTTCAACACCATGGTCACGCATTTGGCGCAATTGCTCAGCGATCTTTCCCGCACCGGCCATGAATTACACGCGGCCAGCACCGAAGTACGGCGGACCATGCTCAAGGCCAGCGAGGGCGTCGAACAGCAGCATCATCTGACGCAACAAGTCGCTGCGGCGTCAACCCAATTGGCCGCCACCGCCAGGGAAGTGTCCAGCAATTGCGCTCATGCCGCCGAGGCGGGACAACATGCCCGCGATGCCGCGCAAGCCGGTACGCAAGTCGCCTCCAACGCCGAACAACACATGCAGGAATTGGAAATTAAAATCAACACCAGCCGCGACGAATTGGAGCGGCTCAATAAAGTGATGGCCGATGTCGGCAACATCATTAGTCTGATTCAGGATGTCGCCGACCAGACCAATCTACTGGCTTTGAACGCGGCGATCGAGGCGGCCCGCGCCGGTGAGCAGGGCCGCGGCTTCGCGGTGGTGGCCGACGAAGTGCGCACCCTTGCCAAACGTACGCGTGAATCCACCGGCGAAGTACGCGCGCGCATCAAGGAACTCCTGACCGGCGCGGAAAACGCCCGCGGCACCATGCGCGAAAGCGTGGCGGCGTCGGAAGGCATGCGTGAGAAAATCGGTTTGGTCAGCGAAAAACTCAGTTCGATCAGCTTATCGGTGCAGAACATCCGCGATCAGACCACCCAAATCGCCACCGCCGCCGAGGAACAAGCCTATGTATCGGCGAACGTCGGGCAACAGATTGAAATCGTCAGCGACTTCGCCAGCCAGATCGAACGCTCCACCGCGACGACGTTGCAGGCGGTGGACGCTTTGGAAACCTTGGCCAGCCAACTGATCGGGCGGGTCGGGCACTTCAAAAACGCTTGACCCAAAGCGGATGATGCCGCGCCCGCAGCATTAACCGAAGCACGGCGGAAGCGAGATTTTTCTTACAGGCGAAGCTCGGGCCGCTCCGAAATCTTCTTCAAATCATCTTGAGCCGCGCAGCACTTGATCATCAGCCCAATCCTATTTATTCTCGCGCCCGCCCTCGAGCATTCACGACGGCTTGGGCACCTCCTCATTCATTTCCATGGTGCTCCGCCAAGCCTATCGCAAGGCCGACGACCACGCTGCGCCGGTTCGATGGTCGCCCGCTTTTACGACGTGTGGTTGAAGGTCGACGACAAGTCGGCGTTGCCGGGTCACCAAGAGGATTATTACGACGAAATATCGGAAGCGCAGCAAGAAGACTTCAGCTCGGATGACGACATGCGCACCGACGACAAAAAGAATCTAAAAGGGAAAAGACTCTACGCCGACAAACACCAATAATCGCGGATCAAGAGAGAGAGAGAGAGAGAGAGAGAGAATCAAGAAGACCCGCGGCCCGTCCGGGCCTGCCGCAATGCGGGATCGGTAAAAACCACGGGGGATATCGCTATCCCCCGTTTTCGAGATGGGTGACCTGCGTTTAGTAACGGGGCCGGCGCGCGGGGCGTTCTTCGCGGGGTTTGGCTTGGTTGACCTTGATATTGCGGCCTTTGATATCACGCTCATTCAGGCCTTTGATGGCGGCATCCGCCTCGGCGTTGCTCGGCATTTCGACGAAGCCGAAGCCTTTCGATTGTCCGGAAAATTTATCGGTGACCACGCTCACGCTCGACACTTGGCCAAATTGGGAAAACGCATCTTTCAAATCGGTCTCGGTAACGCTATAGGAAAGATTACCAACATATATATTCATGAATCAGTCTCTCAGAAATGTGCATTGATCGAAATGAAGCCATCGAATCACTAACGCACAACGTGTCCGACGACAAACAGCCAACCCTCGGCCAGTCCTTTAAACCCCCACAGCAAGAGACGTTACGCGCCATTGCCTGAGTCGGCGAAAGCATTTTCGCCGCCCCTCCTTTTAACACTCACCCCACCCGCTTGCAAGCGGGGCAGGTCGTTTCACCGCTTGGCGGCATGCCAATGCCGCTTCGAGGATCGGCGCGTCCGGTGTCGGGCGGTTTGTCGCCAGCGATGACTCACGAAGTGAGAATGGGTCTAAAAGAATCGAGAAGACGCCGCGAATTTTTACATGGAGTTCATTCAATGCGCGGCGTCAATCACCGCGCCGATCATTCATAACGCAACGCTTCGATGGGATTGAGACGCGCCGCTTTGCTGGCGGGATAAATACCGAAAAAAGCGCCGACCATGAAGGCGAAGATAAAAGCGGTGAGTACCGACCAGGTGCTGACGTCGATGGGAATGACGGGGAAAACTGCCTTGGCGCCGTACGCGACGCCGGCGCCGATCACGATGCCGATCAGACCGCCGACCATCGACAACACCACCGATTCGATGATGAATTGCAGCAGGATATCCCGTCGCGCGGCGCCGATGGCCTTACGCAAACCGATTTCACGGGTGCGCTCGCGCACCGAGACCAGCATGATATTCATGATACCGATGCCGCCCACCAGCAGCGAGATACTGGCGATACCGCCCAGCACATACGTGAACGTGCCGAGGATGGTCTGCATGGTGAAAAGCATGGCCTGCTGACTGACCAAGGTGAAGTCTTCTTCGCCGGCGTGACGTTCGATGAGCACTTGGCGGATTTGCTGTTTGGCGCGGTCGATGGCGCTGTCGTTGATCGCTTGAGCGAGAATGTTGGTGAGGCCGTCCTGATCGAAAATTTCCTGAGCGGTTTCGACGGGTATGAAAACGTGATCGTCGATATCCTGCCCCAGAGTCATGCCCTTTTTTTCCATGATGCCGATGACGCGGAACTTGGTCTCGCCGAGTTTGACGGTGCGGCCAAGCGGATTGCTCTCGCCGAACAGTTCTTTCTTCACGGTGCGGCCGATTACCATCACCCGCCGGCTGGCGTCCACGTCGGCCTTGCTGAGAAAAGAGCCGATCTCCACGTGCAGATTACGCACCGCTTCGAAATTTTGATCGGTACCGATGACCTGCACATTGCGCAAGCGATTGCCCAGTTTCACCGGCGCGTTGCTCACCACCACCGGCGTCATGGCGCTGACCAGGGTGGCGCGTTTTTCCAGCGCGCGCATATCGGCGAGAGTGAGTTTCTGCACGCCGGACGGCATATGTCCCATGCCGGAGGTTTCAGTCTTGCCCGGCACGACGATCAGTAAATTGGTACCGATGCCCATCAACTCCTGGCGTATGTAAGTCTTGGCGCCTTCGCCGATGGCCACCAGCATGATTACCGACGCGACGCCGATGATGACGCCGAGCATGGTGAGAAATGAACGCACTTTGTTGGCGGCCAGCGCCGCCATGGCGATCCGCAAATGTTCGTAAGGATTCATGCTACCGCTTGGTTACGACGGTCGGCCATGATCGCACCGTCGGTGAGGGTCAGCACCCGCCGCGCATGTTCGGCCACTCGCGGATCATGCGTCACCACCACCAAGGTCGTGCCTTCGGCGTTGAGTTCGCCGAACAGACCGATGATTTCCTGGCCGGTCTTACTGTCGAGATTGCCGGTAGGTTCATCGGCGAACACGATCTTGGGTTCGTTAACCAGGGCGCGGGCGATCGCCACCCGTTGCTGCATGCCGCCCGACAGTTCCGACGGGATGTGTTTGGTGAAATCCTTGAGGCCGACTCGCGTCAATAATTCGCGGGCGCGCCGCAAACCTTCGCGCCGCGCCACGCCGCGATAGACCATGGGCAGCGCGACGTTTTCCTCCACGGAATACCGTCCGAGCAGATTGAACGATTGAAATACAAAACCGAAAAACTGATTGCGGAGGCGCGCCAGCTCCGCATCGCTGAGGCTGACGATTTCGCGCCCCTCGAGGTGATAGTGGCCGCTGCTGGGCATATCGAGGCAGCCGAGAATATTGAGCAAAGTGGATTTGCCCGAACCGGATGGACCCATCAAAGCAATATAGTCACCACGATCGAGCGTGAGAGAAATACCCTTCAAGACTTCGTAACGCACCGCGCCGGTGACGAACGCCTTGCGCACGTCCCGCAGTTCGATGAGCGGCGTGTCCGTCATGCTTCAGGGTATCGCTTTGGGCGTGGGCCGCGCCCGCACGCCGGGTTTGAGGCCTTCGGCGTCCAAGGAACTGATTACCGCCTCATCGAGATTCAAACCACGCACCACTTCCACCGCGTCCCAATTGGAACGGCCGACTTCGACTAGGCGTTTCACCACCACGCCGTCGGCCAGCACATAAACGAATTGTTCTTTATTCTTGGCCATCACGGTCTGGGCCGGCACCAGCAAGACATCGTCGACATTAGCGACGATGATCTCGACATCCGCCGACATGCCGGGCCGCAAAAA
This sequence comes from Gammaproteobacteria bacterium, assembly GCA_919903055.1. Taxonomy (GTDB): domain Bacteria; phylum Pseudomonadota; class Gammaproteobacteria; order DRLM01; family DRLM01; genus CAKKSB01. The sequence goes on from CAKKSB010000086.1 coordinate 8,611, forward strand.
CGGCGGCGGCTCGGTGAGCCGCAATTTGACGGCGACATTGCGGCTCTTGAGTTTTTCGACCGACACCGCCGGCGAAATCTCGAACAGCGTCGCCGCGTATTTAACGGCGGGCTGGGTGTCGAATTGAATCTCCGCCCGCTGCCCCACTTGCAGACGGCTGAGATCCACTTCGTCGATTTGCGCCTTCACGTACAGCGCATCGAGACGAGTGATACGCGCCACCACGCTGCCGGGCTGCATCAGCTCGCCGGCCTTGATCGGCAATTCGACCACGGTGCCGGCGATAGGCGCGCGGATCAAGCTGTGATCGAGATTGACCTGCGCTACCCGCAAGGCCGCCTCCTGCTGTTGCACGTCGGCGGCGGCGATCGCGATTTGCCGTTGCTGCAAAGCCACTTGATCTTGATTGGCTCGCGCGGTTTCCAACACCGCCTGAGCGGTAGCCAGTTCCGCGCCCGCCGATTCCATGTCGCCTTGGGAAATCAAGCGCGTCGCCGACAATTTTTGCTTTTTTTCATAACGCTGCTTGGCGTCGTCGTAACGGGCCTGCGCTTCCGCCACCGCCGCGGTGGTACGCGCACGCTCCAACGGCAGGGAGATGCGCGCCGACTCCAGCCGCATGCGCGCGGCGTCCAGCATCGAACCGGCCAGCGCCACCCGCGCCGTCAATTCGCTGGATTCCAGACGCGCCAGCACCTCACCGGCCTTGACGCGCGCACCTTCGGCCACCAGCAGCTCGCTGATGCGTCCCGCGACTTCGGCCTTGATTTGCGCGGTGGCGTCACTATCCACGGTGCCGGTCTCGGTGGGCGTGACGCTCACCAGCATATTCCCCTTGCGCACCGCCACGGTCTCGACTTCCAGCACCTGTCCGGCGCGGTAATAATAAACCAGTACGGCGATGAGCAAGACCGCCAGCGCGGACCACAGCCAAGATTTACGCAGTCTCACCATCAACGCCTCTTGTTCCGAATAGGAAATCTAAACTCGCGGACACTTTGTTGCGTTCGGGCATTATGTCACAGTCGCGCGACGCCTCGCGGCTGAACCGGCACCGTTAATTTCAAGGAAAGATATTCGGGAATGCGCGCCTCCAGCCAATAACGCGGCGCCCAGGGCGCGCCGCTCACGAATCCCACGTGACCGCCTGACGGCGACAGTTCCAAACAGGTCGTCGCGGAAAATTGATGGGCCAGCGGCACCACGGAAAGCGGCATGAATGGATCATCGGCGGCGTGCACGATCAGTGTCGGCGTATTGATGCGCGGCAGATAGGACCGGCAACTGGCGCGGTCGTAATAATCCTCGGCATCGCGAAAGCCGTGCAAGGGCGCGGTGATGCGTTCATCGAATTCACGGAGAGTGGCAATAGCGGCGATGGCGGCGGCATCCCATGGCAGATCCATCACCGCGCTTTTTCGTGTGAGCGCGTCTTGCAGACAACGCAGCAAACGCTGATCGTAAATCCGCGAGAAACCTTGCCGCATCCGCGCGGTGGCCGCGCCGAGATCAAACGGCACCGACACCGCCGCCGCCGCGGCCAGCGGCGAGTCATCGCCCTGTTCGCCCAGCCACTTCAACAACACATTACCGCCCAGCGAATACCCTACCGCGGTAAGCGGCGTATGCGGTTCGCGCTGACGCAATAACGCGACGAAACTGGCGAGGTCGCCGGTGTCGCCGGCGTGATAACCGCGTAATAAACGATTGGGCTCGCCGCCGCAACCGCGAAAGTGCATCAACGCGCCGCGCCAGCCCCGCGCCGCGACGGCGCGCAAGATGCCGCGCGCGTAATGCGAATCCAGGGAACCGCCGAGGCCGTGCAGCACGATCACGATCGGGCCGGCTTCGCCCGCCCAATCGACGTCGATGAAATCGCCGTCGGGCAGTTCGACACGCTCGCGCCGTGTCACGGGCGAAATCGTGCGCCGCAACAAGGCGGGCCACAGGGTTTGCACATGGCCGCCGGGCAACCACCAGGCGGGCTTGAAGGAAAGATACGTCATTATCTGAATATCATCACGGCTATCGAAGCAAACGGGACGCGGCCACGGTAAACTCACTCGCCATCGCTGGCGTAACGTCAGCGCTGCCTGGCGATCCACCACGAATGGCCGCGGGCGGTGATCATCTTATACCATCGTGCCGGAATTTTCCCCGCGCGCGGCCGGACCCACGGCGAATCGCCCGTGGCATAATAGGCGCCTCGACGCCAAGGATCATTCCCCTCATGCAGCAGCTGACCCTGACCCGCCCCGACGACTGGCACATCCATCTGCGCGACGGCGATTATCTCAACACCACCGTGCCGCACGCCGCGCGGCAATTCGGCCGTGCCATCGTCATGCCCAATCTCCGGCCGCCGGTCACCACCACCGCGCAGGCGCAGGATTACCGGCAACGCATCCTGGCCGCGACACCGCGCGGCGCGCGCTTCGAACCTTTAATGACGCTGTACCTCACCGACAATACCCCGCCCGAGGAAATCCGCCGCGCCAAAGACAGCGGCATCGTGCAGGGAGTGAAACTCTATCCGGCCGGCGCCACCACCAATTCGGATGCAGGCGTCACCGCGCTGGAACGCTGCTATCCGGCGCTGGCGGCCATGGAAGAAGTCGGCCTGCCGCTGCTGGTCCACGGCGAGGTCACCGCCGCGCACATCGACATCTTCGATCGCGAACGGATTTTCATCGAACAAAATTTGCTGCCGCTCACCACGCGCTTCAGCGCGCTGAAAGTCGTCTTCGAACACATCACCACCCGCGACGCGGTGAGTTTCGTATTCGACGCCTCCGCCAATATCGCCGCCACGATCACCGCGCATCACCTCCTGCTCAATCGCAATGATCTGCTCGCCGGCGGCATCCGCCCTCACTATTATTGTCTGCCGGTTTTGAAACGCGAAGACGACCGTGCAGCGCTGCTGCGCGCCGCCACCAGCGGCAATCCCAAATTTTTCCTGGGAACCGACAGCGCCCCGCACAGCCGCGCCACCAAGGAAGCCGCCTGCGGTTGCGCCGGCACCTACACCGCCCACGCCGCGCTGGAATTTTACGCCGAGACCTTCCAACAAGTCGGCGCTTTGGAAAAATTGGAAGGCTTCGCCAGTTTTCACGGCGCGGATTTTTACGGGCTGCCGCGTAATCAAGAACAAGTCACCTTGATCAAACAAGAACAGGAAATTCCGGACTCGTATGTTTTCGGCGGCGAGACAGTGGTGCCATTACGGGCCGGCGGCAAGATCGTTTGGCGTTTGCAAGACGCGGGATAAAAGCCACGGGTTGTATCTGTCGCACTAATCTCTAGGTTGCGATTTGTTCGGCCTTTTCCAGCACGTCCAAGAACTCCTCAACATCTGCCCTCGCAAGGTCATTAAATGGATATATACCATCAAGCCATTTTTCATGGACTGCGTTTACGAGTTCTTGAAGCGCTGAGAAATATGCGTCGTCAAGGCCTTCTGGGAATTCCCCCAAGGCAGTCGATTCCATGATTGCTTCAAGATCGTTATGGGCTAGCACTTTATTTCGAGCGGATTGGAGTTTCTCAAATAGAGATGTCAGATCTCGTACATAGCCATTAATCCGATCAGCATCCAGCCCCCAGTCGCCAAATCGCACAATGTAGTCAATAGTGATGTTGACCGCCCCCCTTTGAATTGCTGGGTCGTGCAGCTTGCAGATTTGCAGGAGTGAATATTCTTGTGTGATGACAGATAGACGAGCGGTGAAATATTTGGCTCTGGCAATGGTTGTTTCAGTCCTTTTGTTCTCATCGAACAGGCGCTTGTGTGTCACCCAACATTCATAAGCCCAATTGCAGAGTTCGCAAAATTGCTTTGCAACGTCGGAGGATATTGGATTCATGGGAATGTGCCCGCGACTACTTCATGTCAATGACTAACCCTAGAAACGGGCCTTCGGCTGAGACAGGCTCATAGGTTAGTTTTGCCGAAAAACTCTTCTTGTCCCAAAGCCACTCTGTGGTGCCGTTCCCGCCGGAGCGCTTTCCCCACTCGCTTTCAAGGGATTGGACGAGGCGCTGAGTAAATTCAGGTGAAGGACTCGGCATGCTAACGATGCTTATCCATGTGACCACCTTCGGACTGGCAAGAGAATCTGAAAGGCTGATAGCGGGAGCATTGGCGGTGGCAGCACGTTTCAGGAAAGATGAGCCACCAAACTTTTCTTCATCAAATCGCTCCTCGCCTAGCAGTTCATAGAACTGCCTTCCGAGGTATTTTGTTGCGCCGCTCCACTTTGTGAAATTATGGTTGCCGTAATCGTTCGGCGCTACGCCGAAATAGCGCTCATAGGCCGTTACGCGACTTTGCCGCTCAAGCTGAACCGCGCAATCAAGTTCTTCTTTCTGTTTTTTCTGAAGCGAAGACAGATCATCCCACTCTGCCTTCGAAAGATCAGCGTCGGACGCACTTCTCGCCCGGAGCAATCGACGAGAATAGTTTTCTGCGCGTTGCGTTTCTGAGTCGGAAAGCTTAGAGCACCGATTTCTTTTCCACTCGTGGCGGTAGGGCAGTTCCAGCCAGAAATAGGTCTTGACTGTTTTGTCATCGAGAACCAAAGCGCGTTCTGACGGTGTCCCAAGCACATCCTCCTGAATATGCTTGGGAACACCCATTTCCTCCATGTAAGTGCGCGCGCTCTCTTGTAGCTCACTAAAAGCTTTTTGAGCATCTGTTTGCGATAGCTCTCCAAATTTTCCTTTCTCGAAATATGGCCGATGAACAGCCATGTATGTCCCGCCCCAGTGGATTGCG
>CAKKSB010000087.1 GCA_919903055.1 Gammaproteobacteria bacterium
ATGCTGGCCGGCGGTTTCGATCACGACACCGCCGAGGCATGGCTGCAAGAGAGTAAGGCGGATTTAATCGCCTTCGGCCGCAAATTCCTCGCCAATCCCGATTTGCCGGAACGTTTCCGGCAACGCGCGCCCCTCAACCAAGACGATCCATCCACGTATTACGGTGGCGGCGCCAAAGGGTATACCGATTATCCGACGCTGGGCCAGGAGCGCGGTGAGCAAGCCACGCCTTGCGTGGACGAAGGCTGGCGTTAGCTAAACCCCCGGTATCCGGCAGCAAGGAGACGGCAATGGCGGAGCAAACCGGATATCACTCGACGCCCCACCGCCGTCGGCGCAGGCGCGAGGCGGTGGCCTTCATACACCGTTACTTGTCGAATAACTGACGACGCGGCAACCCGCGTTACCCGATCATCGACTGCGATTGGAGGACATCATGGCCCAGCAATGCGCGCATTTGGATCAGATCAAGATCACCCATACCGAAAAGAATTTTTGCGATGACTGCATTAAGACCGGCGACAGTTGGGTTCATCTGCGCCTGTGTCTTAGCTGCGGCCACGTCGGCTGCTGCGATTCGTCGCCGAACCGGCATGCCACCAAACACTTCCAAATAACCAGACACCCGCTGATCCGTTCGGCCGAACCGGGTGAGGCTTGGATCTGGTGTTACGTGGATGAAATCATGCCGGGTGAAATTCCCGTATAACCGACGTCATTACAACGAAACGAATGAACGCGTTTTAAATTTAGTCGCGGTCCCTGCTACGCCAGGCCGGCGAGAGTAGGTATTTGCGCGCATCCGTCTATAATTAATGTTTATTCGATTATCGACGATGACTATAGAGTAGCCCCAGCAGTCGGGTTAGCCGTAATCAGGAGCAGTAACGCAGTAGGAGCAGGAGTACCCATGAGCAAACCCCCGCGCATTCTCTATCTGGAAGACGATCTCGATGAGGCTGAGCTTGTACGCAACGCCTTGAAAAAAAATGTGATTGGTTCGACGATCAACATCGTCGACACTCGTGATAAATATCTCACGGCGATAGAAAGCGGGGAGATGGATCTCATTTTGTCCGACAGTCAGGTGCCCGGTTTCGACGGTTTATCCGCCTTCAAGATCGCGCGCGAACAATGTCCGGATATTCCCTTTATTTTTGTATCTGGATACCTCGATCCAGCCGGCATCAAAGAGATCGAGACGGCGGGCGCCACCACTTACGCATCGAAAGCACGGTTGCCGGAACTGGTGAGCGCCGTGCAAAACGCCCTGGCGGAAAATCAGCCGGCGGCCCAGGATTACCAACCCTCTTACACCTCTTCGGCATCGGCGCGCTTGATCGCCGCGATCCAGGAACTTTCCCTGGCGCACACGCTGGAGGAAGTCATGTCCATCGTACGCCGCGCCGCCCGTGAACTCACCGGCGCCGACGGCGCCACCTTGGTGTTGCGCGAGGGTGAACACTGTTTCTACGCGGAAGAAAACGCCATCGGCCCGCTGTGGAAAGGACGGCGTTTTCCCATCACTGCCTGCATCAGCGGCTGGGTGATGCTGAACGGCCAAGCGGCGGTGATCGAAGACGTCTATAACGACGCGCGGGTTCCGGTGGATGCCTACCGCCCGACGTTCGTCAAAAGCCTGGCGATGATTCCCATCCGGCCGACGGCGGCGATCGGCGCCATCGGCAATTACTGGGCGGATCACCACCACGCCACGCCGGAAGAACTCAATCTGTTGCAAGCCTTGGCCGACAGCACGTCGATCGCGCTGGAAAACATTCGACTGTATTCGGAACTTGAACAACGGGTGAGCGAGCGGACCGCCCAACTGGAAGCGACCAACAAGGAACTGGAAGCGTTTTCCTTCGCGGTGTTTCATGATCTGCGGGCACCGCTGCGGCATATGCAGGGTTTCAGCAACATCCTGCTCGAAGATTGCTCCGACCAATTGGGCGAAGAAGGCCAGGAATACCTGCAACGCCTGAAGCGTTCGGTACACCATATGGAACAGCTCATCGAGGACTTGCTGACCTTGTCGCGGCTAAGCCATGTGCCGGTGCGCCGCGAGCGGGTGAACCTCAGCGCCATCGCCCGCGAAATCATTTCCGAACTGCGTTCACTGCCGCCGCAGCGCCAGCTCGATTTCGTTTTACCGGAAGATATTTTCGTCTCGGGCGACCCCGGCCTCATGCATGCTCTGCTGCAAAACTTGATATCCAATGCCTGGAAGTTCACCTCGAAACGCAATCAGGCGAAAATCGAATTCGGACACGCCGAGGATACCAACGAAGGCACGTACTATTATCTACGCGACAACGGCATGGGTTTCGATATGGCCTACGCCGGCAAACTCTTCACGCCCTTTCAGCGCTTGCACTCCAGCGCCGAAATGCCCGGCACCGGCGTCGGACTCGCCATCGTGCAGCGCATCATTCACAAACACGGCGGCCGGATTTGGGCGGAAGCCAAACCGGATAAAGGCGCCTGTTTTTATTTCACGCTGGCGAAATAATCTTTGTATATTGGCCGTATCTTGCGCTGGCGATTAGTACCGAGCGTTGTTTGACTAATTGTTTTTAAAACGCGCCGAGCTTGCGCCGAGCTCGCCCTGTTTGCGCGGCGGCATGTATCGCCGCCGCGCGCCAATCTTCCAGCCGATCAATCCAGATCCTCCATCAAAGCGACACGAATTGTATCCGGCAAACATTCCATGGCGTAACGATAGGCCGGATGATCGATGCCGATGCCCAACCCGACGCCTTGCTTGACGGCGGCGATCATCGGCGGAGTCAACTCAAAACGCAGAAAATGCACGGCGGAGGTTTTTTGCCCGGTCGCGCGTTGCATATCCTCGTCGGCGATCGCGAACACCGGCGGAAAACCGTCCACCCTCGCCCACACCCGGTGTTCGATGCCGACCAGCCGTTCGAGGGCGGCGCGGCGTTCTTCGACCTCTTCATATTCCACCATGAAAGTGGCCTTCCAATTGCTGCCGTCGGGAATCAGCGGATTGTAGGCCGCCAATTCCTCGTTGATGCCGGCGGCCTCGAAGATGCGTTCGATGCGCAGCATCTCCTGGATTTGATATTGGATGGTGAGCCTGTCCTCGAAATTGAGCGTGGCGTGTTCGCCGAGTTGCACGCGGCGGTCTTTCTTGTGGGCGATGAGCTTTTCGCGAAAGGCGGCACGCTCGGCGGAATACGCCTCTAAAGTGAACAGATCTTCACGTCTCAGCTTTTGCATGATCTTCCTCGTCAGATACCGTAGGCGAGCCGCAGCAGATTCATGGGATGCGTCGGCGCGCTGCCGTCGTCCAGGCCGTTTTCGATTTGATGGCCGGCCATAGCGCAATCGCTGCTGTAATGATCGGCCTCGGCCTTTTGCACCCGGGTGACCACCGGCTTGCCGATCTTCATCGAGTCCGCGTGAAATTCGCTCTTCACCGCGTAGGTGCCGTTGTGTCCCGAGCAGCGTTCGATGGCCTCCACTCGGGTGTCTTGCACCAGACTCAAAATGTCGCGGGTCTTGAGGCCGATGTTCTGCACCCGCAGGTGACAGGCCACGTGATAAGCGACCTTGCCCAGCGCGGATTTGAATTGGGTGTTGAACTTGCCCGCCTTGTGGCGCAGCGCCAGATATTCGAAGGGGTCGAAGATCGCGGCGCGCACCTTGGCCACCGCCGGATCGCCGGGAAACATCAGCGGCAGCTCTTGCTTGAACATCAGCACGCAAGACGGCACCGGCGCCACGATGTCGTAACCGTCATCCACCAGGGCGGCGAGCAGGGGAATATTGTGATCCTTGGCGGCGGCCACTGAATCCAAATCACCCAGTTCCAATTTGGGCATGCCGCAACAACGGCTGTTTTCGATCAAACTGACGGGGATGCCGTTGTGTTCGAACACCGCCACCAGATCCTCGCCCAAATGGGGTTCGTTGTAATTGCCGTAACAGGTGCCGAACAAGGCCACCTTGCCCCGCGTGCCCTCGGCGGGCTGCGGCGTGAGATCGGGCCGAGCGTGGCCGGCGAGGCGCTTGGCCAGCGTGTCGCTGTGATATTCGGGCAAGAGCGCGTCGGGATGCACGCCCAGTACCTTGTCGAGCAGCCTGCGCGCCGTTGGGTTTTTGTTGGCGGCGTTGACCACCTCCACCACCACCGGAATACTCGCCAGCCTGCCCACTTTATCGGTGGCGGTGAGCAATTTGTCGCGGGGCTTGACCTCGCCCTTGGCGAACTTCACCGCCTTGCCGCGCAACATCAGATGGGGAAAATCCACGTTCCACGGATGAGGCGGCACGTAGGGACACTTGGTCATGTAACACATGTCGCAGAGATAACACTGATCTACCACGTCCCAGTAGACACGTTTAGGCACGCCATCCAATTCCAAGGTGTCGGAGTTGTCGATGGCATCGAACAAGGTGGGAAAGGCGTTACACAAACTGAAGCAGCGGCGGCAACCATGGCAAATCTCGTAGACCCGCGCCAATTCCTTTAACAAGGCGCCCTCGTCGTAGAATTCGGGGTTCCGCCAATCGAGCGGGTGGCGGGTCGGCGCCTCGAGACTGCCTTCCCGCGGAGATGTCGTCGCGTCCGTCATAGAGTTTCCTTACGACTCAAGGCAAGGAAAAACCGCGCTGGGGACATCCACCCCCAGCGGCGGCGTCACTTACATTAACCGCCGAGCGTGTCCAGCGCCTTTTGGAAACGGTTGGCGTGAGAGCGTTCGGCCTTGGCCAGCGTCTCGAACCAATCGGCGATCTCGTCGAAGCCTTCCTGGCGGGCGGTCTTGGCCATACCGGGGTACATGTCGGTGTATTCGTGGGTTTCGCCGGCGATGGCCGCTTTGAGGTTCAGGCCGGTGCCGCCGATGGGCAGGCCGGTGGCGGGATCGCCCACCTCTTCCAGATATTCCAAATGACCGTGGGCGTGCCCGGTCTCGCCCTCCGCCGTGGAACGGAACACCGCCGCCACGTCGTTGTAACCTTCCACGTCAGCCTTGGCCGCGAAATACAGATAACGGCGATTGGCCTGGGATTCGCCGGCGAAGGCCGCCTTGAGATTCTCTTCGGTCCTGCTGTTTTTCAGTGCCATGATGCTTCCTCCTTCTGGACATCTATCCAAATCCCCGCCATGAGCGCGAGAGCCTTGTGTCGTTTTTTAGAACAATTCTAATAGAGGCCTAAATCTAAGCCCGAGACCGCGCCCTGTCAATCCTCGGTTTCAAGCTTTATTCCCGCCACCGGCCCTATCCTGACGCGTTGACCGGCAAGAGACGGTGCGCTAACGTTGCGTCCTCGTTATTGGAGCATAGCCTTGGCCAAGAAAAAATCGACCGCCCCTTTCGAAGCCGCGCTCAAGGAATTGGAAACCCTGGTGGAAAAAATGGAGCGGGGCGACCTCAGCCTCGAAGAATCGCTCAGCGATTTCGAGCGTGGCGTCGCCCTCACCCGCCAGTGTCAGCAGGCTCTGCGCGACGCGGAACAAAAAGTGGAAATCCTCCTGGAAAAAGACGGGCAAGCCACCGTACAACCCTTCACCAATGAAGACTGACGCCCTCACCGAACTGACCCGGCGCATGCCGGGCTGGCGCGCGCGGGTGGAAACGGTGCTGGACCGCGGTCTGCCCGCCGCCGGCCTGCATCCCTCGCGCTTACACGAGGCCATGCGTTACTCCGTGCTGGGCGGCGGCAAGCGGGTGCGCCCGGTGCTGGTCTACTCCACCGGCCTGGCCTTGGGCTTGGCCGAGGACCGATTGGACGGTCCCGCCTGCGCGGTGGAATTGATCCACGCCTATTCGCTGATCCACGACGACCTGCCGGCCATGGACAACGACGACTTGCGCCGCGGCAAACCCACTTGCCACCGCGCTTTCGACGAGGCCACCGCCATTCTGGCGGGCGATGCCCTGCAAACCCTGGCCTTCCAGATTCTAGCCCGCGACGAGGCCATGGCGGCCAGTCCCGCGGCGCGGGTGGAAATGATCGCCAGCCTCGCCCACGCCGCCGGTTCACGCGGCATGTGCGGCGGACAGGCCATCGACCTCGCCGCGGTCGGCAGGCAACTGGACATCGCTCAACTGGAAGACATGCATATTCACAAAACCGGCGCGCTGATCCGCGCCACGGTCCGCCTGGCCGCTTTGTGCGGCAACGGACTCGACGCCGCCACGCTGCAGGGACTCGACCATTACGCCAAATGCGTAGGCTTGGCCTTTCAGATCCGCGACGATATTTTGGACGTGGAAGCCAACACCGAAACCTTGGGCAAGCGGCAAGGCGCGGACATCGCCCTCGCCAAACCCACGTATCCTTCTTTGCTCGGTTTGGCAGAGGCCAAAGAGCGGGCGCGCTTGCTGCACGAAGACGCCTTGGCGAGTCTGGCGGACTTCGATCACCGCGCCGACGCCTTGCGCGGGGTCTCGCATTACATCATCGCGCGCGGTCATTGAGCGCGTCGGCCACCGCCTGCTAGCCGGCGGGATCGATCGTTAGATCAACAGATCAACACGTGCCGTTGCAACCGCCGCCGTTGGGATTCTGGCCGGCAATGCGGTACTTCGACCAATCGACGCTGTAGACGCTGAAGCCGCCGACGGCGTAGGTGTAAGTGCCATAGCTGGTGTTGAAACCGGAGCCCGTGACCCAAGTATAACGACCGCCGGTGACGGTGGATAACTGGTTATCCGTGGCGAAATCATAATTACCCGCGCTGCCTAGCGTGGGATCGAGCAAAGTTAAACTATTGGTGACAACCCCGGCCGTGGTATTAGTACTGTAATTGCTGTTGCGCATGTCGATGCTGAAACGCATGTCGATATCCGCGTTCACCACGTCCTGGGTAATGAGGGGCTTGGCATCGAGCCCGTCCTTGAAAAATACCGAATTGATTTCCCCATCACTCAACACCTGCTTCATCACCGTATAGGTCGGGCGGGCGGTTCCGCTGCCGGACCCGGACGTGGTTCCGGATGAGACGCTGAATACATTACTGTCATTGCCACAGCTACCGGCGCTGGACGACTGGGCGAAGCCATTACACCCCGTGCCACCGCCTTGACGAATGTAGACCTCGGAGGCGAAACCGGCCGCCGGGTCGCCCACCACCACATGATAATAATTCGTCCCCCCTTCACTGATAGTTTCTTGAACGAACCGACTGGGATCCGGATTCGAATATTGATTGGTGGTGCAGTTTACGTTGGAGAAGCCCGATACATTACAGCGCGCCTCATTGCTGCTGAACGAGGTGGTCAACGGCCCCCAGTTATAGGTAAACGCGGCGGAGATCGTTGCCGGCGCCGCACACCACACCAGACCCGCACACAAACCGAACAAAAGATTGACTGGATACTTGAGGCCCGTCATACATCAAGCTCCTCATTTTAAGATAGGCACCGACTTGGACGTCGCTACGGATTTTAACGGCCGCGGCGGGGATAACTAAAGGCAAGATCCCATACCCGCCCCCCGTATCCGTACCTGACTGAAACAAAAACTATTTATGGCCTGAAAGGCGGCAATGAAGATCACTAAACGAAAAACCCCGCAGGGCGGCTAAGACCGTCCCCGCCGGTTGATGGCATAATCCGGCCCCCGCCCGAGGAAGGGGATGCGCAGCATGCCCGGCAGGCGCGCGCACAACCGCGGATCGCGGAAGGTGCGGATGCCGATGGTCATGGCCTGGTGTCCGGCGGCGGGCTGGGCGCGGTACGTGCCGAACAACCGGTCCCACAGGGAAAGGTTAAAACCAAAGTTGCTGTTGGTCTCCTGCTCTTCCACCGAATGATGGACGCGGTGCATATCCGGCGTCACGACCAGTGCGCGCAGCAACCGGTCCAAGCCGAGCGGCAACCGCACATTGCCGTGAGTGAACATGGCGCCGGCGTTGAGCAGCACTTCGAAAATCATCACCGCGATCAGCGGCGGCCCCAACACCGCGATCACCGCGAACTTGATCAGCGTCGAGAGCACGATCTCGAACGGATGGAAACGCAGACCGGTGGTGACGTCGAAGTCGAGATCGGCATGATGCACCCGGTGCAGCCGCCACAACAGAGGCACGGCGTGAAACATCACGTGCTGAAGATAAATGGCGAAGTCCAATACCACCACGCAAATCACTATCGCCAGCCAGGAAGGCGCGGCGAAATAATTGAATACGCCCCAGCCTTGCCGCGCGGCGAAGGCCGCCATGCCCAGCGCCGCCGCGGGAAACAGTAGGCGCAACACGATGGTATCGAGGATCACCAGGCCGAGATTGCCGGCCCAGCGCCCCGGCTTGGGCAGGGTCAAGCGCCGCCGCGGCGCCGCCCATTCCCAACAGGCCATCGCCGCCAGAACGCCGAGAAAAATCCCGAGGCGGACCGTCGCTTCATGCCCTAACAGCCATTCAGTCATGCGCGCTCCTCGCCCGCCATGGCTCACTATTGCGCTTGCCGTAAAGCCCGGCCCGTTCAGCCGCGCCACCAACACCGATTATTCAATCTGAATTATGCAGGTGTCCGACCGCGGGCGGCTTCGGCTTGCCATCCGCCTCTCAAGCCCGGATAATCCACTGTTCACTTTATGGTCAATTGAGTGACGACCGCCGGTATGCATTATCCCTTGCTGGACGCTATTCACAACCCCGAACAAGTGCGCGCGCTGCCTGAAGCCCAGCTTGCGCCGCTTGCCGATGATTTGCGCCGTTTTCTCATCGATTCGGTGGGGCGCACCGGCGGCCATCTCGCCGCCAATCTCGGGGTGGTCGAGCTCACCGTGGCGCTGCACTACGTCTACGACACGCCGGCCGACCGGCTGGTGTGGGACGTCGGCCATCAAAGTTATCCCCACAAGATTTTGACCGGCCGTCGCGACGACATGCCGAGCCTGCGCCAGAAAGACGGCTTGGCCGGCTTTCCCAAACGCAGCGAAAGCCCATACGACGCCTTCGGTGTCGGCCATTCCAGCACCTCGGTGAGCGCCGCGCTGGGCATGGCGCTCGCCGCCGAACGCCAGGGTGAGGACCGCAAGGTCGTGGCGGTGATCGGCGACGGCGCGCTCACCGCCGGCATGGCTTTCGAAGCGCTCAATCACGCCGGCGACTTGCACACCGACCTGCTGGTGATTCTCAACGACAACGACATGTCGATCTCGCCCAACGTCGGCGGCCTCTCCAATCACCTCGCCCGCATTTTGTCGGGCAAGCTCTACGTCAGCCTGCGCGAACACGGCAAGAAAGCGCTCAAAAACATGCCGCCGGTGTGGGAGCTGGCGCGCCGCGCCGAGGAACATGTCAAAGGCATGGTAATCCCCGGCACTTTGTTTGAAGAGCTCGGCTTCAACTATATCGGCCCGATCGATGGCCACGACCTGCCAACCTTAGTCAAAACCCTGCGCAATCTGCGCGGCCTCAAAGGCCCGCAATTCCTGCATGTCGTCACCAAAAAGGGCAAGGGTTACCAGCCTGCCGAAGACAATCCCTGCGGTTATCACGGTGTCGGCGCTTTCGATCCGCGGATCGGCACTCTGAACGCCAGCAAAGCGGCTTCGCCCACCTACACCGAAGTGTTCGGCGACTGGATTTGCGACATGGCGGCGCAGGACCCGCGTTTGATGGCCATCACTCCGGCGATGCGCGAGGGCTCCGGCCTGGTCGCGTATTCCGAGCGATTTCCCCAACGTTATTTCGACGTCGGCATCGCCGAGCAGCACGCCGTCACCTTCGCCGCCGGCCTCGCCTGTGAAGGCGAAAAACCGGTGGTGGCGATTTACTCGACCTTTTTGCAGCGCGCCTACGATCAGTTGATTCACGACGTCGCTATTCAGAATCTGCCGGTACTGTTCGCCATCGACCGCGCCGGCGTGGTCGGCCCCGACGGTCCCACCCACGCCGGCAGCTTCGACCTGAGCTATCTGCGCTGCTTGCCCAATATGGTGGTGATGGCGCCGGCCGACGAAAACGAATGTCGGCAAATGCTCTACACCGGCTTTTTATTGAATCAGCCAGCGGCGGTGCGTTATCCGCGCGGCGGCGGCCCCGGAGTGCCGGTGCAAAAAGCCATGACCGCCCTGCCGATCGGCAAGGCCGACCTATTGCGCGACGGTCGCCGCGTCGCCATCCTCGCCTTCGGCAGCATGGTACAGCCCGCCTTGCAGGCCGGCGACACGCTCGATACCACGGTGGTCAACATGCGCTTCGTCAAGCCGCTTGATGAAGCGCTGATTCTACGCATGGCGGAGACCCACGACCTCATCGTCACCGTCGAGGAAAACGCGGTAATGGGAGGCGCCGGCAGCGCAGTGGGCGAATGCCTGGCAGCGCGCGGGCTCGACGTCGCGCTGATCCAGCTCGGCCTGCCCGACGTCTTCCTCGACCACGGCAGCCGCCCCGAATTGCTGAAAGAAGCCGGTCTCACCGCCGACGCGATCGCCGCCCGCATCAAGGCCCACTACGCCCGCGAAGCTTGTCACGGCTTGTCCGTGCAGTTATAACTTTTCCCACTCAGCGCAAGTACGTATTTATGGCTCCCTGTTACACATTGAAGGTGATTACCGATTTCGCCGCCGCTCATTTGCTCCGCGATTACCCCGGCGAATGCAGCCGCCTGCACGGCCACAACTGGAAGGTGGAAGTGGAAGTGATCGCCACCGCCCTCGACGAGGTCGGCATGGGCCTCGATTTCAAGGCGATCAAATCGGCGGCGAAAGAAATCATTGCCAGGCTTGATCACCACCATCTCAACGACATTCCGCCGTTCGATGAAATCAACCCCACCGCGGAAAACATTGCCGCGTATCTGTACGCCGAGTTGTCACGGGTACTGAACGGCGCGCGTACCCGGGTCGGCTCGGTGACCTTGTGGGAAACCGAGCGCGCCTGCGTGCGCTATAGCGAACAAGAATGAGGAACCCGGCCATGAATGACCTCGTCGCCATCGCCGATGTGCAAGGCGCCGCCGATGTCCGCCGCATCGCCATTAATCAGGTGGGCATTAAAGACCTCCGCCATCCGCTACGCATCGCCGGCCGCGGCGGCGCGGTGCAACACACCGTCGCGACCTACAGCATGTACGTCAACCTGCCGCACGATGCGCGCGGCACCCACATGTCACGCTTCGTCGAAATCCTCAATAGCAGCGACACCGTGCTGTCGGTGGCCGGCATACAGCAATTGCTCGCCACCGTCCAGCGCGCCCTCGGCGCGGAGCAGGCTCACATCGAAGTGCGTTTCCCCTACTTCATCACCAAGCGGGCGCCGGTGTCCGGCGTCGCCAGCGCGCTCGATTACGAGGTGGCGCTGCTCGGCGAGCGCAACGGCGACGCCGCGAGTGTCAGCCTCAAAGTGCTGGTGCCGGTCACCAGCCTTTGTCCGTGCTCGAAAGAAATCGCCAATTACGGCGCTCACAATCAACGCTCGCACGTCACCGTCACCGCCCGGGTCGCCGAGGGCGTGCTGATCGAAGAGCTGATCGAACTGGTGGAACGCGAGGCCTCCTGCGAAATCTTCGGCCTTATCAAGCGTCCCGACGAGAAATACATTACCGAACGCGCCTACGACAATCCCAAGTTCGTCGAAGACATGGTGCGCGACGTCGCCGCGCGCTTGAATGACGACCCGCGCATTCTGGCCTATAGCGTGGAAACCGAAAATTTCGAATCCATCCACAATCATTCGGCCTACGCGCAAATCAGCCGCGACAAAACCGTCATTCCCCGCTAAGCGGCCGGCGGCGGCCCCCGCGACGACCGACGAGCGCGGCTCGATACGTAGAACGTTATCACTCTTCCCGCCGCGGAACCGATAGTCTAGCTAGCCAACCCGCTCAACAAACCATAGAATCCCCAGCAGTCGGCCCGACTTCCCGCCGAGGCGCGGCAAGCACCGCGGCTGAAAAAAACGAGGATGGTGCCTCTCGATGAAAAATCGTTCCCAGCCACCACGGCAGCGGCTCGCTACTTTCGTAGGCGCGCGGCCTCGCGCCGTGACGGGAA
Organism: Gammaproteobacteria bacterium; assembly: GCA_919903055.1. GTDB lineage: Bacteria > Pseudomonadota > Gammaproteobacteria > DRLM01 > DRLM01 > CAKKSB01. Next base: position 11,977 of record CAKKSB010000087.1, read on the forward strand.
CCACCCATCCTCTCCGCCACAGACCGCGCGGTCCCCGACTTTGCCCGCTCCTGGCCGGCATGGTGTTTTGCTTGATCACCGGCGCGGCTCACGCCGAATACCAAGACGAATTCATCCCGTTTCCTCTGATCACCCTGCATTTCAATGACCGCGATGTCGCGCAGCTCGATCAGCATGGTTCCGATGCCGCCGTCGATTTTTTCTACAGCGCGGAATATGGACAGGCGCGCTTGCTCGCGGAATTTTTCGTCTCTCGGGAAGAACGGGAGATGGAACGCCTGGCGGTCGGCTGGGTGATCGGCGAAACCACCCGAATCTGGCTCGGCCGCTATCACACCGCGCTCGATCAATGGAACCGCAAACATCACCACGGCGCCTACCTGCAAACCACCATCTACCGTCCCGGGATCATCGAATTCGAAGAGGAAGGCGGCGCGATTCCGGCTCACGCCACCGGCATCACCCTGCAAAAAACCCAGCACAGCGGCAACCGCATGACTTATTACACCCTCGATTTCGGCCTGGGGCCGGAATTGGCGCCGGGACATTTGAGCGCCGTCGACGTCCTCAAGCCGGGCGACGGCGATCATCAACTTCTCGTGACCTTGGCTGTCGCCCATCACGCCATGGATACGCTGTTCGACGACAGCGGGGTCTTTGTGGGTTATGTGATGATTCCCTCTTCGATAAACGGCATAGACCGGGTGCGGCTCACTATACTCGGAGCCTATACCAATTACTCTCAAGAGCGCTGGCATGTGCGCGGCTCGCTGATGCGCATCGCCACCGACCTCGATTTCTCGAACGGCGATAAAACGGATGATGCTTTTTTCTACGCTTACTTACAGCCCGAATATTGGCAACAAACCGACTTGACGCTTTATGGGCGCGTCGAAATCACCGAAGGCGCGTCGAATAATTTTTATCTGCAACAAATTCCGGCCTACATCCGTCAGCGCGCCCTGATCGGCGCGCGCTACCAGCTCAGCCAAAATCAAGCCCTCAAACTTGAACTGGCCAATTCGGATCAGTTCGGACAGCGCTACGGTCAAGCCACCTTGCAATGGAGCGCCGCCTTGCCATGATGCGGAGGTGGCTGTGCTTACTGGTGGGCTGCATGATCATGCTGGGGCAGCCCAGCATCGCCCTTCCCGGCCACGATGGACGACTGGTACTGGTCACCGACCAGGCCAGCGGCATCTCCAGCTTATCGGTCAGTGAAATCCGCCGGTTATTTCTAGGCTTTCCCGTCACTAAAGCGGATAAGCAACTGACCGCGGTCATCAACCAGAGCGAAACACGGCTCTACCAAATCTTTCTGCAAAAAGTAGTCTTCATGTCGGCCAATGTCTACGAGCTGCATTTATTGCGCAACGTCGTGCAATTGGGCGGCCAGTTGCCGCCGACCTTCAAGGAACAATCCACGCTGGCCGACAAGCTGCATCGGCAACCGGGCACCGTAAGTTACATGTGGCAAGCGGATGTCGACGCTTACCCTCATTTGATCGCGATAGGTGAATTATGGCGCAGCGAAGCAAACTAGCCGTTTTTCTGCACAGCTTCGCCGGCCGGATCATTCTCGGCGGCGTCATCATTCATTTACTGCTCATTCCTTTCCTGTTCAGCGGCGTGTTGTTCATCGTCGCCGAGGGTTACAAGGAACAATTCACCAATCATGTCCGCCATGACGCGCAACAACTGGCGGAACGCCTGAGTGAGCAAACCGACGCCGAGCAAATTCGTGCCCAACTCGACGACGCGGTATTCTCGGGCCGTTTAGCCTATGCGGACGTGGTGTTCGAAACGGGCGACGCCGTCACGTCGGTAGCCAAAAACCCCGGCGAAGCATTCAACGAAGACTTCTACTTCGGCGAACATGCCAACACGCTCTATTTCATCGCGGCGCCCTTCTACAATCCGTCTCTTAAAAATACCGCCATTCTGCGTTTGGGTTACGACGAAACGGCAACCCGCACACAAATCTACCAGGCCTACCAGCGCGGTGTGTTACTGGCCGTCGGTTACGTGGCGCTGTCCCTGCTGCTGGTGGCGGTGGTCACGCCGCAGCTGACCCGGCCCTTGCGCCAATTGCGCGACGCGGCGCAGCGTATCGCCGACAACGATACGGTGGGACATCTGCGCGTACATTCCAGCATTTACGAAATCGCCGGTCTCGCCGAAGATCTGGAACGCATGCGGGAAAAACTGGTGGATAACGCCGAAGCGGTCGCGGTGCGCGAACGACGCATCCGCGCCATCATGGACAATGTGGTGGACGGCATCGTCACCATCGACGCGCGCGGCAATATCGAATCCATGAATCACGCCGCGGAGCATATCTTCGGTTACAGCCAGGCCGACATGATCGGCGAAAATCTCAACCTGCTGCTGGGACAACCCTACATCTGTTCCATCGATCCTCAAGAAGGTGAAGCGTCCGGTTCGATCGATGAGATCACCCGCCTGGCGACTCATGAAACCGTGGGCCGCCACCAGGACGGCCATCACTTTCCCATGGAGATGGTCGTCAGCGAACTGCCGCGCAGCGAGGGCCTGCTCTACATCGGCATCTTGCGTGACATCACCGAACGCAAACAAGCCGAGGCCGAACTCAAGGCCCTCCAGGAAGACTTGGAGCGGCGGGTCATCAAGCGCACTCGGGAACTCGCCTCCCTCAATCGCGAATTGGAACATCAAGCTCTGCACGACGGCCTGACCGAACTGCCCAATCGCCTGTTACTTCAGGACCGGCTGCGACATGCGATTGTTACCGCGCAGCGCAAGAACACCCCCTTGGCGCTGCTCATCACCGACCTCGACCGTTTCAAGGAAATCAACGACACGCTCGGCCATCATTACGGCGATTTAGTCCTGCAGCAAGTGGCGCAACGCATGCGCGGCGCGTTGCGCGAGTCCGACACCATCGCCCGTCTCGGCGGCGATGAATTCGCGGTGCTGTTGCCCGGCATCGAAAACGAAGCCGACGCGGTCGCCGCCGCGCGCAAACTCATCACCGCCCTCGAACAACCGATCATTTTGGAAGATCAAAGTTTCCACGTCGGCGCCAGCGTCGGCATCGCCCTCTGCCCCGAACACGGCGAGGACGGCGCGACGCTCATGCGCCACGCCGACGTGGCGATGTATGTCGCCAAGCGCGCCAATGCCGGCTTCGCCCTGTATGATCCCAAGGAAGACCAGCACAGCGTCAGCCGCCTGTCGCTGGTCGGCGAGTTGCGCCACGCCATCGAATTCAAACAACTGGTGCTGTTCTATCAACCCAAGATCGATCTCAAGACCGGCCTGGTCAGCGCGGTGGAAGCCGTGGTGCGCTGGGATCATCCGCAGCGCGGGCTGTTGTTGCCCGATGAATTCATTCCGCTCGCCGAACACACCGGGCTGATCCGGCCGCTCACTTTCTTCGTGCTCGATGAAGCCCTGCATCAAATCCATCTCTGGCAAAAGGCCGGGCTCGAGTTGCGGATGGCCATCAATTTATCGGCGCGTCATCTGCAAGACGAACAACTGGCCGGCAAGATCGCCGCCGCCATGCGGCAATGGGGGGTAGCGCCGCAATTGCTGGAATTCGAAATCACCGAGAGCGCGATCATGGCCAATCCGCTGCGGGCGATGGACACCCTTACTCAGCTCGACGTGATGGGCGTCGGCCTGTCGATCGACGACTTCGGTACCGGCTACTCCTCGCTGATATATTTGAAGCAATTGCCGGTGGACGAAATCAAAATCGACAAATCCTTCGTCATCGACATGCTCGACAATAACGAAGACATGGTGATCGTGCGTTCCACCGTGGACCTCGCCCACAACATGGGCCGACGGGTAGTCGCCGAAGGCGTCGAAAATGAAGCGGTGTTAAATACGCTAATCGAGATGGGCTGCGATATGGCGCAAGGTTATTTCATCAGCCGACCGTTGACCGCGACGGCCTTGAGCCGCTGGCTGAAGGAATCGAGCTGGCGCCTGAACGAACCAAACCCCCAGCCGGCAACAGTAGATTCCTAGAACCTATCTCAAAATTGAAACCAAATATTCCAAGCCGGACCGAGGCGTCATTCACTCTCTCCCGCAAGCGGGGGAGAGTGGGGTGAGGGTACCCGGATAACCGCCGTCACTGCGCAAGTAGCTTGTAAGTGATGTTTTCGATGAACAAAAAACGTGGCGCTCTTGGCGCTTAAAAAATTTTAAACTTCGCCGCGGCTTCATGCCGCGATGAGTAAACCGTGCGCGGCAAATAGAATCACGCCGGTGAATATTCCCGCCAGCGCATCGTCGGCCATCACACCCAAGCCGCCGTGCAGGCGCCGGTCCAGTTCACTAATCGGCCAAGGTTTCCAAATATCGAAAATCCGGAACAGCGCGAACGCCGCCAGCCACCACGTCCAGTGCGGCGGCACCAGCGCCACCGCGATCCAATAACCCACCATCTCATCCCAGACCATACCGGGATGATCGGAGACACCCAAGTTTTTTCCCGCCACCTGACACAACCAGACGCCGAGGAGAAATGTCAGCGCCAGAAAGGCGACATACTGCGGCGCGGACAAATATTGCAGCAGCAGACAAAACGGCACCGCGACCAAGGTACCCCAGGTGCCCGGCGCGAACGGAATCGCGCCCGCACCAAAACCGAAGGCGAAAATATGCGCGGGATGCCGCCGGAAAAAACCGGCGGGTAAAGGTGGATAGGAAGGTCTCACCGATTCATTCACTCATTCTATTTAAACAGCAATTGACCTGAAAAAACCATTGGCCACGGAGGACACGAAGCTCACGGAGGAAAAGCAACGACTGCGTACCCTTGTCGACGTCACCCGGCAGGTGAACTCGCCCAAGGCCGCGACATCCTCGTTCTCTGCACCCTCCGTGATCTCCGTGGTTTGCATCCGCGGTTTTTAGGATTAAAGATATCTTATCAGCCATGCGCCCGGCGTTGAGCGTTTCCCACCAGGCGAGAGGGAAGCCATGAAGACGACTTCTTCAATGACCGGTTGATAATATTCCGCAGCGCACCGCGGAGGTCCATCACGGCGCGGCGAAGTGATCATAACCGCCATGCTCGAACACCAACGGCGACCCGTCGCTCTGCCGCACCCGCAAACCCGGCCGCTCTTCAATTACGCCGATGGCGCGACAGCCGCAGCCGAAGGCCGCGAATTGCCGCTCGACTTGTTCGCGATGCGCGGCGGGCGCGGTGAAGCACAATTCGTAATCGTCACCGGCACCGAGGGCGAGACGCGCGCCCTGCGTTTCACCCATGGCCGCGCACACCCGTTGGAAGGCGGGCGACAAGGGCAGGGCATCGAGTTGCAGGGTGGCGCCCACCCCGCTCGCCTCCAAAATATGTCCTAAATCCGCCGCCAAGCCATCGGAGATATCGATCATCGCGCCGGCCAGACCGCGCAGCGCGCGGCCTTCCTGAAGACGCGGGACGGGACGGTTCAAACGCGTGGCCAGATACTGTTCATCGACCGAGATCGGCGACCAGCCTTGTTGCCAACGCCGCAAGGCCAGGCCCGCGTCGCCGAGGCTGCCACTGACGTAAATCACATCGCCCGGCCGCGCGCCGCTGCGCAGCACGGCCTGGCCGCGGGGCACGAAGCCGTGCACTTGCACCGTGACCGTCAGCGGACCACGCGTGGTATCGCCGCCGATCAACTGCACGCCCGCCTCGCGGGCCAAGGCGCTGAAGCCCTCGGCGAAGGCCGCCAGCCAGGCCGGATCATTACGCGGCGCGGTCAAAGCCAGAGTCGCCCAGGCCGGCTCGGCGCCCATGGCGGCGAGATCGCTCAAATTCACCGCGAGAGCTTTGTGGCCGATGTCCTCGGCGCGGGTCTCCTCGGGAAAATGCACGCCGCTCACCAAGGTATCCATGGCCAAGACCAATTGCCGGTCCGGCGGCACGTCCACCACCGCCGCGTCGTCGCCGACACCGACCGCCACATCGTCACGGCGCGCGCCGGCGGCGGCGAAATAACGGCGAATGATGTCGAATTCAGAGAGGATCATGGCGGGGTGCCGTTAGTTCAAGATTGACTGCACGTGCAACACGACGGGACGGCGCGCTGCCTGGAAGAAGGACGTCAAGCGGAAACGATAACATCAATGATTTTTCCATACTCTACTCCCCGCTCCTTTCGCGCGAGAGTAAGGAGCATGAACACGCTGGATTGAATGGCCAAGCGATAATCCTAAAACCCCAGGTGAAAATCACAGAGATCCTAGAAAATGTTGCGGCTTTGGGCGAGATCAAATGTTGGGTGACTTCGACAAAAACGCGCAGCCGTTTATTTTCCTCCGTGGTCAACTACTTTTTCAGGATAATCACGGCGCCTTCATCTTGACCTCGACGGCGCGCAGAGTGCGCGCCACCTTGTCCAGCACCCCGTTGATGTAACGGTGACTTTGATCGGCGCCGAAAACCTTGGCCAATTCCACCGCTTCGTTGATGATCACCCGGAAGGGAATTTCCGGATGCTGAGTCAATTCATAAACGCCGATGCGCAATATCGCCAGCTCGATGGGATCGAGGTCTTCCACGCTGCGGTCGAGATAACCGCGGTAATGCGCATCCAATTCGGTGGTCTGCTGGGGCACGTTGCGCAGCAACTCGCTGAAATAGGCGCGGTCGGCGCCGGCGACATCCTGCTCGGCAAAGAATTGTTTTTCGATGTCGGCCAAATCCTGGCCCGCCAGTTGCCAGGAATACAAGGCCTGCAACGCGCAGCGCCGCGCCTTGCTGCGCGCGCGGCTCACGAAGCGCGGCCCACAAGCGCGGACATGGCATCACGATAAACCCGACTGCGTGGAATCATCTCAAGTCATCCGTTTCAACAGGCTGACCATTTCCAGCGCCGACAACGCGGCCTCCGTGCCTTTATTGCCGGCCTTGGTGCCCGCGCGTTCCACCGCCTGTTCGATGGTGTCCACCGTCAAGACGCCGAAGGCCACTGGCAGGTCGAACTTCAAGGCCACCTGGGCGATGCCCTTGGCGCACTCGCCGGCCACATACTCGAAGTGCGGCGTGGCGCCGCGGATCACGCAACCCAGCGCGATCACCGCGTCGTATTTTTTGCTGGCGGCGGCCTTCTGCACCAGCAATGGAATCTCGAAAGCGCCCGGCGCGTGGATGAGATCGATGTCCTTGGCCTCGACGCCGTGACGCACCAGAGTGTCCACCGCGCCGTTGATGAGATGCTCGACGATAAAACTGTTGAAGCGCCCGGCGACCAGGGCGTAACGCCCGCCGCGAGTCGTGAAATCGCCGGAAAAGGTATTGATCTTGGTCATGCCGCTGCTTCCTGAAAAATCCGGCGCCCGCCGGAGAGAGGGGGACTATTCTAGTCGTCCCCTACGTATTCCACCACTTCCAATCCAAAACCCGCCAGGCCGTGCAGCCGCTTGGGCGTGCCCAGCACCCGCATCTTGCCTACCCCGAGTTCGGCGAGGATTTGCGCGCCGACGCCGTAAGTCCGCAGTTCGTCGCCCGCCGCCGGCGCCTGCAGATGCACGCCCTGCGCCTGCAAGCGGTAGTCGCGGATGCGCGCCAGCAAGGCGCGCGCCTCGTCGGGTTTGCGCAGCACCACCACCACCGCGCTGTCTTCGCGGGCCAGACGCGCCAGCGCCTCGCGCAAGGACCAATGGGTGTCGCGACGATCGGCGCCAAACAAGTCGCTGAGCGTATCCAGCATATGCACTCGCACCAGCACCGGCTGGTCGGCGCGCAAGACACCTTTCACCAAAGCGAAATGGCTGTCGCTGCTCACGCTGTCGCGGAAGGCCAACAAACGAAACTCGCCGAACTCAGTGGGCAACGGACACTCGCCCAGCGGTTCGATGGTCTTTTCATTTTGCAGGCGGTAATGGATGAGGTCGGCGATAGTGCCGATCTTCAAAGCGTGCTGCGCCGCGAACCGTTCCAGTTCGGGACGACGCGCCATGGTGCCGTCCTCGCTGAGGATCTCGACGATCACCGCCGCCGGCTCGAAACCCGCCAGCCGCGCCAGATCGCAGCCCGCCTCGGTGTGGCCGGCACGGGTCAACACCCCGCCCGGCTGAGCCATCAGCGGAAAGATATGTCCTGGCTGCAGCAGATCGGCGGCTGCGGCCGCGGGCGCCACCGCAGCGAGTATGGTGGTCGCGCGATCGGCGGCGGAAATGCCGGTGGTCACGCCATGCGCCGCTTCGATCGACACCGTGAAGTTAGTGCTGTGTTTGGCGTGGGTGCCGGCCACCATCAGCGGCAGGCGCAAACGTTCGCAGCGTTCCTGGGTAAGCGTAAGGCAGATCAGGCCCCGCCCGTAGCGGGCCATGAAATTGACATCCTCGGCGCGCACGCAGGCCGCCGCCATCAACAGGTCGCCTTCGTTCTCGCGGTCTTCGTCGTCGACGATGACCACCATGCGGCCGCGCCGCAAGTTTTCGATAATCTCGGAGGTGGAGCTGAATGCCGTCACGTTACTTTCACTCGTGCAGCGAGACCGCGGTCAGCGCGCATCGCCTTTCACAAAACCTTGTTGCGCCAATACCGTCAGCGTGAGACCGCTGGCCATCGGCTTGGCCGCTGCGTCACCCAACATCAGACGCTCCAAATAACGCGCGACCAGGTCCACCTCCACATTGACTTCGGTGCCGGCCGCGAGCCGGTCCAGGTTGGTTTCCTGCAACGTGTGCGGCACCAGGTTCACTTCGAAGACCGTGCCGTTCACGGCGTTGACCGTGAGGCTGACGCCGTTGA
>CAKKSB010000088.1:0-12311 GCA_919903055.1 Gammaproteobacteria bacterium
GGTGGACGGCGAAGGATCCGATAGGGTTTGGTGGTCGCGACAGCAATTTATATGGTTACGCCTATGTTGACCCCATCAATTTTATTGATCCCGATGGACGATTTGGACTCCCAGGCGCTGCAGTTGGATTAACAGTAGGCGCGGTTTCGGGAGCTGTGGGAGCTTGGGCAACTGGCGGAGATGTTGGCGATATCCTTACTGCCGCAGTTCTTGGTGCAGCGGGGGGTGCAGTATACGGTTTCTTGCCGGGTTCTGGACTGGCTGCTGAAATACTAAAGGGCGCCATTGTAGGTGGTGTTGGTGATGCATCTGGCCAAGGAGTTGGTATCGCACGTAACCCTTGTCGCAATTTTAATATGGGTTCACTCGTCGGCTCGATAATCGGTGGCGGATTAGGCGCCGGTAGAGGTTATGGAGCGGGGTCAGGAACGCTCGGACAAATTAGCGGCGGGGTACTTTCTGGTGGCCCCACCTTAGCGGCTGGTGCAATTGGTACCGCTTTAGGGGGTGGATTCCAGTGAATGATATAGCCCATAAGTCTACTAATACATTTTATGTAGACACCTATTATGGTAACAAAGGTGGCGGAGCATGGTTGGCGGTATTCGGATGGCTTGGTACAGCCTACGGTATTTATATTTTTTATAATTCTGCAATGAGTATGGTTTCCAGGGGGGACACAGGTTTAGCAGCCTTGTTTTTTTTCTGCTTGTTCACAGTGTACTTTTGCTAATTACGGCAACTTTATTTATCTTTCAGGCGTTAAAAACAGTTCAAACAATGAAATGCAATCTAAAAACAGGAGATTGCATTGCTTGGTTTTACTACGGTCAACATATTCAATTTAATAGAAACGAAGTTGTTCTTATAGAACCTTTCACGCCGAAGCTTAGGCATTTTAAAACTCCGCTTGGACGAGGAGGCGAGAACTCGAAATTTTTTTTGGCAAGCGGCGATTACATTTATTTTAGTCACATGATACCCAATTCTGATGAATTTATTTCATGGCTGACTTTGAAGGGTAATCTTTGCTCAACGCGCGAAGGGCCGTAGCGCGGTAAGATGCGGTGAGCGCAGTGAACCGCACCTACCGCGCTGACAAAAATATACCGAAGCAATGCAAATGATTAATGGCGGGGCTGTTAGGTCATTATCGATGGTATCTGGAAGTATTTTCATTGTGTACTTCGCATTGGTGCTATTCGGCAAGATTAAATTGGCAGGACCTTTCCCAATATGGGTTTCTATTCCCGGTGCGCTAGTGATGTGTTATTTACCTGTCAAGTTGGTAGGTATTGGTGATCATCAAATTGCTATATGGTTAGCAGTGTTGGCGCTGATTGCGAGTATTGGTCACTTACTAATTGCCATCGACGCAACTGGATATGGGCCACTCTGGGTACAACACTTCTTGGACTATCGGTTTTAACGTTTACATCTATGTGGGGGTGATCCCTGAGTCAGGGCAGCTTTTGCGAAGGTGATAGCTCTTCTGAGGGTATTTCGGGGAAGGTTCCTTGTTTTAGGGGGAGGCATATCAGGGTCACGCAACTCTGATGGCAATGTTTCTGGAGAACGAATGCGGCTGTGGTCAACAACATGCTATTTGTTATCGCCATATCAGTTTTAATCGCCTTTCTCATGTGTGGTCTGATGCTCATAATAATCTTCCAGACTAAGCGTAGGTCAGGGAACTGGGGGGTTAATCTAAACTCGATTCGAGATGTTATTAAAGGCAAACCATTACTGAGGAGCGTTGTTTGTCCGAAGTGTGGGCAAACACAGAAAGATTTTAGAGAACCAATGGATATTCAGGAGGTTCTTTGGGGGGGAGGGACTTGCCCTAATTGCGGTACAAAAATGGACAAATGGGGAAAGCCAATCCGGTAGGTTGGGCTGAATTAAATGAAGCCCAACACTTGAAGGCGAGAATGTTATTTAAATCTGATTACATCTACGATGCGCCGGGCCAGCTCTCTTAAGTCAAACAAAACGGCGCCACTGTCGCCAGCGCGATAGGGTGCGGCTGATAGTCAACACTGCCGATGGCAGCATCGCCCAACGACTGGATTACGATGAATTCGGCACCATCACCCAAGACACCAAACCCCGGCTTCCAGCCGTTTGGCTTTGCGGGTGGTATCTATGATCAGAACACCAAGCTCACCCGTTTCGGCGCGCGAGATTATGATGCGGAGACGGGGAGGTGGACGGCGAAGGATCCGATAGGGTTCGGGGGAGGAGACTCATTCGGGCAAGCAATTGCTTACCATGGCACCTATTTAGCGGGTAACGCGTACGCTGCGGCCGCCATGACGTCCACAATTGGATTCGTAACCCTTTCTACTGCTTTTGAGGCCGGGCTTTATGTGGGCTCAGCGCTATATGAAGCATCATCGCCATCACAAAGTGAGTGTGGATGTAAATAATTCCCATGATTTAAAGGATTCATAAATGTTTTTAAGGCGGTTATTACAGCCAAAGTTGCATGCCCCTCCTTTTTTTGAATCTAGGATTCAATATGAACGCCATCGGTTCATTATGTGGGGCTATGTATCTCTATGGATGGCAGGGATAGTTTTTCTCTGGATTGCATGGTTTGACTTACCGTATGTGGTAAGAATTCCACTTGGAATATTGGAATTTATATTCGCTCCAGACTTTGAAATACTGCGCGTCTTATTTTATTCATATGATCGTTATATAGAACGCAAAAGTAGATGATGAATTTTTGGTTTAAATTGTGTATCACGGACATGTGTCGAACCGGGTCGGCAACCTGACCAGCCAAGCACGGTAGGATGCGGTTCATTACGCTTACCGCATCCTACGCGCTGGAATGATCTGAATTTTGAAGGTCCTTCTAAAGGCTTCTCAGAGCATGGGGAAGGCAGGATATGTCAAATTAGATATAAAAAAGACAAGTTAAAATTACGCCTCGATTATGCACCTATGAAAGGCTCGAACAATGAACCGCGGCTTCATGTAAACGTGGAAACTCCAGGAAGTAATATACACATATCGCTTGATCCTAGAAGATGGGGCGATAATTAAATGCTCATTGGTTCTGAGAGAGAGAAAAAAATTTTCTATCTGTATTCAACATCCATTGAGAGGCAGAATCTGTCGTTTTATGAGAATTATTTTGGTTATTTTGACGGCACGATTTCCCTTAATGAAGCAAAATTAATCGCTCGCCTTATTAAATGCCTTTCTCCTAACGAGGAGAGGCCAATCATAGCTTTATACCCTATCGATGAAGATCGTTGGAGAGAAATAAGCAAAAAGAACTGGACAACAATTTTAGAGAAGGATTTTGAAAGAAAAGGGTGGTTTGGTTGTATTAAGAAATGGAAATGGGTAGTTGGATATACCTCGAATTTAGAAAAATTTGCAGAAATTTTGCAGTTCTCATGGAATATCTCCGGCAATGAGACTCTCTTTGTTCTATATGCTGACCCAAGCTCATTGGAATTTCTGAAACATTCATTTAAAGACGATTTTGGGGATTCCTCCGAAAATGCAAAAGAATTTGTAAAACATAGCCCCTTTGTTATTAATAGGGGGCATGATGGCTTGTGGTTGGAAATTTTTTCTACTGAATTGGATTCTGAAAAACTTTTTGAGATACTTTTTGATTTGACAGAAGGCAATGTTCTTAAAAAGGAAACTCCCTTATGACGCGGTCATGGAAGCTAAGGGCCGTAGGGCGGAATGCGTGCAACGCGATCCGCCGAATGTGAACGCCGCACGTGCTGCACACCTACGCCATGCCCACGTACAATGGAAAGCGTGAATGCAAGCGATGAAATCTACGGCAATGTTCAAGTGACCGGCTTATCAATCAACGGCAGCGCCATCAACTACGCTTACGACAACGACGGCCTGCTCACCCCCACCGCCTTGGATAATCTCAGCACCGCGCAGAGCTACAACGGCTTTAATGCCGGCATGCAAAATGGTTCTTCTGCCCTGCCAATAAATCTGTATGGTTCATTTGCAAGCCCAAAAGGTCCATTCACAAATCGGGGAACAGGCATTTCGGCAAGTGCGGCTGCGGGAGCAGAGTTTAAGGCCGCGGACGCTAAAAATGCGAAAATTTTTAGGTAGTCACAAAGCTATAAAGGTGACGGTGGTCGTTTTGACCATTGGGTTATTTTCATATTTAGTCGGTTATTTTGTATCGGTTAACAGCGATTCATTTATTGAAGCTCAAAGGTTCATCATGCAATCGCCAACCGTCAACAGTGAATTTGGAAATAACATTGATGTTCAATTATCTCCATTTGGATACGAGCTTGAATTCGCTGGTAGCTGGAGGGTTGCAACATTTAAGTGCAACGTGAAAGGCTCAAAAGCTAAAGGAACGGTACAGATCACTCTCAACAAGACTGGCAATATCTGGCGGGTGAAGAAGGCTTCTCTGCAGGTCAGCGATAGAGAGGTGGAACTACTATAACAAGGACCGTAGGGCGGAATGCATGCAAAGCCAGGTAGGATGCATTCCATGCGCCATTGCACGGGTGGACGTGGCGATGGTATTTTGGTGTTGGCCGCCATCGCCAAATGAAATGCGGTGTTTTAGGGTTAACATCACGGACAAGTGGTTTGATTGATGTGGGTTGACAACGTATAAATGCAGCTCTGCTGAACCGCTATTGATACTTGCTGCTATGAATGCCCTTGAGGAGTGATCTTATGTCCAGTGCTAATTTGAAACAGACTGCTCACCAACTAATCGATAAACTGCCTGAGGAAGCAACCTGGGACGATCTGATGCAGAGTATCTACGAACGCCAGGCGATTGAGCGGGGAGTCGCTGACAGCGACGCGGACCGCGTGAAAAGTGTCACGGAGGTGCGCGCCAAATATGGTTTGTCTGAATGAAGGTCGTTTGGACCGAAGAGGCCCTAGCCCATCTTGACGGCATCTACCGCTACATTGCTGTCGACGCACCACTCTACGCGCAACGGGTAGTCGACAAGATTACGCGCCACTCTGAACATCTGGGCGCTCATCCGCACGCCGGGCGTGTTGTGCCCGAGCACCATGACGCGACACTGCCCGAGCTGATCGTCTTCCCGTACCGCTTAATTTACCGCCTGAGAATCGATCGTCTCGATATCATAGCGGTCTTTCACGGCGCACGCCTACTGTCGGAGATATAGCCAGCAATGCGGACATTAGAACGATGGGGGACTATCAGGAAGGCCAGAAACCCTGCACCCGAGCAGTCTGTTCACTGCGCCTTTGCGCCTACTCCACTTCCACTCCGGCGCTAGCGCGTCACCCCTCTTTTTTGAGGAGAGGAGTGATGAAACAATTTTTGATCTTTGTATCGCAGAGCACATGTTCCGGCAATTGCGTAGCGCTATCCCTAGAGTGGGGGTCGAAGGCAGCGGATTAACCCCCATCCCAACCTTCCTCCTAAAAGGGGGAAGGAGCTGTTTGAGGCATTTTTAAATGAGTTGCCGGGTTAATAAATCGGCCGTAACGCTGATATACCAGACGTGATACCCCGTGCTTATGAAATTCAAACCCTCTTTGATCTTCGTGTCTTCGCGTTAAACGTTTATTTCCCAGAAGGCGGCGCCCCTGGCGGTAAAAGACCGTCGCCGTGTTTGGCGCGTCGGTGATGTTCATAGAGCTTGGCGTATTTCAAGAACACATAAAAGGCGCTCACCGCCGAGGCGATGAAACCCGCCCAGCCGTTGAGAAAATTACGCTTGAAAAAGTAAATGCGCACGAAATACAGCGGAGGATAAAACACCATGATCCAGGGATGGGCGCGGCGGCCCTTGGCCAGTTTATCGGCTACCAAGCCGCTGGAATAGGCATTCACTTTATCCACTTTCTCATGCACGCTCACTTCACCGTAATGATAAAACGGCGCGTGCAGCCGGCGGAGGGTGCCGATCACCTTGGGCGCGGCGTGTACCGGCATATCGCTCAACCGGCCCTTGGTCTTATCGAAGAACCGCAGGAAATAATTCATGCGGCCGCCGGGATGGGCCATGCGCCAGAACATTTGTTCCTGGCGTGGCAACTCGTAGCCGTCGGCCCGCGGCCCTTCGCGTAAAACGGTTTGTATTTGAGAACACAACTCAGACGAAAGGGCCTCGTCGGCGTCCAACAGCAACACCCAGCGGTGGGTGGTCTTTTCCAAAGCCAATTGTTTTTGCTTGCCGTAACCGAGAAAGGCATGTTGAAAGATTTGGCAGCCGAACTCGCGGGCGATGTCGAGCGTGGTATCGCTGCTATAGGAATCCAGCAAGACGATCTCGTCGGCCCACTTCACGCTGTCGAGACAGGCGCGCAA
Organism: Gammaproteobacteria bacterium; assembly: GCA_919903055.1. Classification (GTDB taxonomy): domain Bacteria; phylum Pseudomonadota; class Gammaproteobacteria; order DRLM01; family DRLM01; genus CAKKSB01. Next base: position 6,320 of record CAKKSB010000088.1, read on the forward strand.
AGTGCGGGCGTTATTGAACGTAGTGACGAATACCGAGAGCTGTTCCATGGCGGGTCCATAGCATGTTGGCAAGGCGCCAAGTTTAACACCGATTGTCTTGGGCCCCGGCAAGACGCGCGCACGCACGGCTTGCTACAATTGCCGCGTGCAAACCATCACACCGTCCATACTTCGTAATGTGCTTTGCTGGGGCCGCTCCGATCCCGCTTATTCCCGCAATCGCCTTTTGCGCCAAGGCTACGCGGCGCTGGGCTGGCGGGTGGTGGATTTTCAGCCGCGTTTTCCGGCCTTCGGCGATCTCGAGGCCCGTTGGCGCAACGAGGCCCGTCCCGATCTGCTCTGGGTGCCTTGCTTCCGCCAGCGCGACATCGCCGCCGCCGCGCGCTGGGCGCGCCGTCACGGTGTGCCGCTGCTGTTCGATCCCTTGATCAGCGCCTATGACAAACAGGTTTTTGAGCGCGGCAAACTTAATGAATACAGCGCCGCCGCGCGGCGTTTGCTGCAAAACGAGCGACGGCAATTCGCCTTGGCCGACATCGTGCTCGCCGACACCGAAGCCCATGCGGCGTTTTTCCACGACGTGCTGGAAGTGGCCGCGGCGAAGATCCATGTCGTACCGGTAGGCGCCGAGGAAAATCTGTTCACCGCGCAAGCCTGGCCCGCCGACAGCGCGCCCATGGAAGTGTTGTTCTTCGGCAGTTTCATTCCGCTGCAAGGCCCGCAAGTAATCGTCGAAGCGGCGCGCCTCTACCGCGGTCCGCCGCTGCGCTGGTGCCTGCTGGGCAGCGGTCCGTTGCGGGCAGAATGCCAACGCGCCGCGCAAGGACTCGACACGGTGCACTTTGAAGACTGGCTGCCTTACGCGCAGCTTCCGGCGCGCATCCAACGCGCGGACATCGTGCTCGGCATCTTCGGCGCGACCCCCAAAGCGCAGCGTGTCATTCCCAACAAGGTCTACCAGGCACTGGCCTGCGCGCGGCCGGTGATTACCTTGCGTAGCGACGCTTATCCGGCCCGGCTGCTGGCCCAAGAAAATAGCGGACTACACTGGGTGGAAGCGGACAATGCGCAGGCCCTGGCGAACGCGGTGGCCGAATTGGCCGAGCGGCGCGCGAGTCTGGCGCAGGCCGGTGCGCAAGCGCGCCGCAGTTTCGACGAATTTTTTTCGCAGGATTCGCTCAACGCCCGCTTACAGCAAGCGATCACCGCGGCAATTTCTACTCCGGCACGCGGATGATGCCGATGCCGAAACCGCATTGCTGGGAATCGGCGACGAACTCCTCGGTCACCGCCTCTTGCTTGACCCGTTGCCAGAACTGATACACCTGATTGGTGGGCAGCGGCTGTTTTTCCACGATGTCGTGAAAGGCGATGATGCCGCCGGGCCGCACCAGGTGATGGTAATCGCGGTAGTCCTGTTCCACGCCGGCCGCGGTGTGGTCGCCGTCGATGAACAACAAATCGACTTGCTCGCCGCGCAGCTCCGCTTCCACCCGGCGGCGAAAATCGGCGGCGTGAGAATTGCCGGACAGCAGCGTCACCTTGCAGGACGAAGCGGGCGGCGGCAAGGCCTCCAACAACTCGCGTTGATGGCTCATGTCCTGTAAATCGCAGCTGATCACCCGCTGCGCGGCCAGGCTCGACCAGATCAGCAAGGTGCCGCCGCGCGCCGTGCCGATCTCGAGGATGGTCCGCGGTTTGAGCGCGGCCGCGGCGCGCGCCAGGGCGGTGATTTCGGCGGGAATCTGCAACGTTTTAATTAAAAAATAACCGCCGCCGCCGAAATTCATGGCCCAGTCGACCGTTTCTTCGAGACTGCGCGGACGGGCGTGATATTCACGCAGGCGGCGAAGCGCCACGCCGCGATTATAGGGCGCGCGCAGACTGCGGCTGATTTTCTTCAAGGTCGATTGCATGACGGACGCTTCCTCGCGATTAGTTGAATTCAGCTTGCTTCGCCGCCTGGACACCGGCCTTGGCGCGGACCGAGTCATCGCCGCAGGCCGCACAGTATAACGCGGCGGTCAGCCACAACAGCACCGACATCAGCAGCGAATACGTCGGCACATGGGTGTTGAAGGGAAACAGCAGAGCGACCAGCACCAGCATCCACGGCAAGGCCAGCCGCTGCGCGGCGCGCGGCGCTTGCCGCCAGCGCATCATCAACAAGCCCATCGCCGCGGCGAAACCGAGCAAGCCCAGCGTGCCGGTTTCGGCGGCGACTTCCAGCCAAAGATGATGGCTGTGCAAGGCGCCGGTAGTACCGCCGGGCAGCACGAACGGATCGTCGGGCAAGGCGTACTGTGGATAGGCATGGCGGAAACCGTGTACGCCCACCCCGTTGACGGGATGGTCTTCATACATTTTCATCGCCACTTCCCAGATCGGCAGGCGCAGCGAAATGGCGGTATCGATGGACGTCGCGTCGCCCTTCAGCACCAGCAGGGAAGTATCCATGCGCGCGGTGAACGGCGGATAAAAAAGATAGGCCGCCAATATCACCGCCAGACCGCTCACCAGCCCGGCACCCAGCCAGCGCAGCGCCTTGCGGCGCTGATCACGCAGATAAATTAAAAAATAGCCGCAGAAAATCACGAACAGCATGATCCACGCCGCGCGGCTGCCCGCCAACAACACCACCACCAGCACGATGAGGGCGACGGCGACCTGCGCCCAGCGCGGCCACTGCCGCCGGACATATTCGAACAGCAGCGGCGAAAGCACCGCCAGCACGTAGCCGAAGCGTTTACTCTCTTCGCCGAACAGTGCGTTCAAGCGGCCGGGCAGATATTGATAACCGAACAAATCGCGCTGAAAGAATAATTGCACCAGCGCATCCGCCAGCCAAAATAACAGCAAAAAAGCGCTGAGTTTCAGCAAACGTCGCCGCGCTTTCTCTTCGGCCATTACCTGCAACACGAACAAGCCGGCGAAATAAAAACGCGGATAACTGAGCGCGCCCAATAAAGTCTTGTCGCTCTGTATTGCATCGGGAATAGACAGCAGCATGGGCAACCACAACAACAGGAACAGCACGCTGAACAGCCGCCCGCCGCCGGACCAGGCCAGAGTCCGACCCTGCTTGACGAACGCCCGGGCACCGAGCAGCGCCATGATGAAGATAAACAATTCCACCGAACGCGCGAAGGGCAAGGCCGCCAGCGCCAGGCCGATGAGCAACACCGGCCACCCGTCGCGCAGCCGGTCACGGAGACCGGCGGAAGTTGCCGCCACGCCGCTCATGGCTGAGTTACTAACACGCCATTGTCGGCGGGAATCGCCAGGGATTCATACACGCGCAAGGTGTCGTCCAGCATGCGCTGCAAGGTGAAATCCGCGTGCTGGGTCAGCGTCGGCTTTTGTTTCAGAAAAGTGGTGACTTTAACCGCCAGCTCATCCATGTCACCCAGCGGCACCCGCCCTTCGGGGAACAGGCCGTTCAATATCTCCCCGACGCCGCCATGGTCATACCCCACCACCGGCACGCCCAGACTGAGCGCCTCCAGCACGGTGCGGCCGAAGGACTCGGGCTGGGTGGAAAGCGACAGTACCACGTTGGAAACAGCGAAGATTTCCCGCAAATCGCTGCGGTGGCCGGTGAAAATGAGATTGTCGAGACCGGCCTGCCGGGCGCGTTGTTTGATTTCTTCCGCGTAAGCCTTGCGCCGCCGGTCTTCGCCGCCCACCACCAGACCCCATACCGGCAGGCCTTGTGCTGTCAGGCGTTTTATCAGTTCGATGAAATCCTCGTGGCCCTTGAGGCGGGTCATCCGCCCCGGCAGGGTCACCACGAAGGCGTCGAGCAATTGCGGATACTGGGCGAACCAGCCGCGCAGCCAGCCGGAGTTGGGGCGGTAGTCGAAAGGATACAAACGGCGATCGACGCCGCGCGGTATGACTTGGATACGCTGCTCCGGCAGCCCCGGATAATTTTTCAGCAGGTATTCCTTCACGGTGTGCGACACCGCGATCACCCGTTCGCCACGGGTCATGACGGCACTGTAGCGGCCTACCGAATACAAACCGTGCACGGTGGTCACGAAGTGGGGCCGCAGCGCGGGCTTGATGCCGCGCCAGGCCAGGTAGGCGATCCACGCCGGCAGGCGGGAACGGGCGTGCAGCACATCGACCTGCCGCTGCCGCAATAGACGCCGCAGCTTGGAAACATAACGCAGCGTGAGCGGCGACTTGGCGCCGAGCGGCCAGGCGATGTGTTCGCTGCCGCCCTTGGTGAGGTGGGGCACCAGACGGCCGCCCGCGGAAATCACGATCGAGCGGTGGCCACGCTGCACCAAGGCGTTGGCCACTTCGAGAGTGCCGCGCTCCACCCCGCCTTCCTCCACGGCGGGCAATACCTGCACCACCGTCAATGTACGCTGAACCATCGCTCGACCATCCACTGGGCGCACCGCGCCGCTTCGTCAAAAAGCTGTTGGGGCGCCCGCAGCGCCCGCCCCTGTTGCCAGGCGGCGAACGAGGTCACCCATTGTTCACGCAGCAAACCCTCCACCCCGCGCACCACCCGGCCCGCGCCGCGGCGCGGCACGCCGAGCACGCCCACCGCCGCGCCGGCGGTCAGCGCCTCGTAGATCATCGACACGCTGTCTTCCGTCACCCACACCTGTTCCGCCGTCGCCAGTTGCGCGGGCAACCACTCGGGCCGGCTGTCACGATACGACACGTTATCGACATTGAGCAGGCCGAGTGCCGCCAGACGCAGTTCGGTGGCGGGCGGCGTGCGCCGCGAACCGGCGACGGTCCAGTGCCGCGCGGGATCGTGTTCGGCGATGGTTTTGATCCGCTCCAGCAAGACCGCCTCGTCCCAGCCGTGATGCGATGAAGGCCCGCCCACCAGGATCAGCCCGCTGCCCGGTTTTTTCACCGGCGCGGGACGGATGGCGTTCAGCACGCCGCGGGTCACCAGCACTCGCGCGGAAGACCGCACGCCGTCGTGTTCGGGGACGATGCACAAATCAAAACAGCGGCGGGGCAGACTCGGTTTCATCAACACCACGGCCCGCCCGCCATGGGCACGGCGGGCGGCGAGCAGGGAGAGATGGGTGCGATGGCCGGCGCCCAGCAATAAATCCGGAAGAGGCAGATCGCGGCGCACGGCGCGCCGCCACAGCAAGGCGGCGAGGGCCTGCGGCGGTTTCAGGACGGGCAGGGCGTGAGCTTCCAGCGGCAGGCGATCCGACAGCGCGGCCAGCAAACCGCGCACTTGATTGGCGTGCCCCGCCTTGCCGTCACTGAACCACCACGCCACCAGCGGCCGGCGCGGCGGCGCGGGACTCTGCGCCCGTGATGTCACTTGGCCGGGTGATCGATGAGAAAATAGTTGGCGCCGCAATAAGGACACATGGCCTGGCCGGTTTCCTGGATGGGCAGATAGACGCGAGGGTGGGAATTCCACAAACTCATGCCGTCCATCGGGCAATGCAAAGGCAGATCCGCGCGCGTCACCTCATAACGGTTTTCGGCATTGGCCTCGATCTGTCTTTTTTTACCCGCGCCGCCCGCCGACTGTGTCGTATTCACGTCCGTCTCCTTTATCCCCATTTTTCAGCCGGCCCGACCAACGGGTCGGGTTCTCCCCCGGGCCTTACTCTACCAAGCTCAGCCATTCCGGATAAACCTCGCGCCGGCCATGCACCTGATCAAAATAGGTCGTTTGCAGTTTTTCGGTGATGGGCCCGCGGCTGCCGATGCCGATGGCGCGGCCGTCCACCTCGCGGATCGGCGTGACCTCGGCGGCGGTGCCGGTGAAGAAGGCCTCGTCGGCGATGTAGACCTCGTCGCGGGTGATGCGCTTCTCGCGGACTTCGAGACCCATGTCGTTCGCGATTTGGATGACCGTCGCGCGGGTGATGCCGTCGAGCGCGGAGGTGAGCTCGGGCGTGTAGATCACGCCGTCGCGGATGATGAAGATGTTCTCGCCGCTGCCTTCGGCGACGTAGCCTTCCGCGTCGAGCAGCATGGCCTCGTCGCAACC
>CAKKSB010000088.1:12321-21320 GCA_919903055.1 Gammaproteobacteria bacterium
GCAGGCGAGCGCCTCGTTGAGCGCCAGCATGGAGTTGAGGTAATTGGCATTGGCCTTGGCCTTGCACATCATGATGTTGACGTGATGGCGGGTGTAGGAGCTGGTGCGCACCTTGATGCCGCGCTTGAGATTCTCCTCGCCCATGTAGGCGCCCCAGGTCCAGGCGGCGATCATGACGTGGGTCTTCAAGTTTTCGGCGCGCAGGCCCATGCCTTCGGCACCGTAGAAACACATGGGGCGGATGTAGCCCGATTCGAGCTTGTTGTCGCGCACCACGTGTTTGGTGGCCTCGTTGAGCGTCGTCTTGTCGTACGGCATTTTCATGCCGAGGATGTGGGCCGAACGGAACAGCCGATCGGTGTGCTCGCGCAGGCGGAAGATCGCGGCGCCGCGGTCGGTCTTGTACGCGCGCACGCCTTCGAATACCCCCATCCCGTAATGCAAAGTGTGGGTCAGCACGTGCACCTTGGCTTCACGCCAGGGCACCAATTGGCCGTCTAACCAGATGACGCCGTCGCGGTCAGCCATCGACATGACTCAAATCTCCTCAACATTAATATCAAAATATCAAAATTAAACATCATACGGCGCACGCGCCGAACGATGCGCTAAACGGGATCGCCGGGGTCTTCCATCAACATCCGCCAGACGCGCGATACCTCGGCGCGCAGCGCGTGAAACGCCTCGGCGCCGACCAGCGCGGACTCATCCTGCAGGGTAAGCTGATGCACTCTGGCCCGGTAGGTGCGGTAGGCGTCGCTCAATAACCGGACATCCGCCGCCGTCATCAATCCCGCCCCGGCAAACCCCTCCAACAGGCGGATATTATCGGTATAACGGAGCAATTTCGGATGGTCACAGGCCCACGCCAAAGCGCCATATTGAACCATAAATTCAATATCGGCGATACCGCCGGGGTCCTGCTTGAGGTCTAAGCGCGCGGGATCGCGCTGACCGAGCTCGTCGCGCATGCGCTGGCGCATCTCGCGCACCTCGCGCCGCAGCACGGCCCGGTCGCGGCGACGCGCCAACACCTCGCGCCGCACCGTGTCGAACGCCGTCGCCACGGGCGCGTCGCCCGCCACCGCCCGCGCCCGTACCAGGGCCTGGTGCTCCCAGGTCCAGGCCTCCTTGCGCTGGTAATCGGCGTATGCGGTCATGCTACTGACCAATAACCCGGAGGCGCCGCTGGGCCGCAGGCGCATGTCGATGTCGTACAACACCCCCGACGGGGTGTGGGCGGTGGCCATGTGGATGATGCGCTGGCCGAGCCGGGCGAAATACACGGCGTTGTCGAGCGGCTTGGCGCCCGAGCTGCCCAGTTCCTCGCTGGCGCTGTCGTGCAAGAACACCAGATCGAGATCGGAACCGTAGCCGAGTTCGATCCCGCCCAGCTTGCCGTAGCCGATGACCGCGAAACCCGGTTCGAAAACGCGGCCGTCGGCCCGGCACTGCGGCGCGCCATGGCGCGCCACCATATAAATTCGGGCAAGACGCACCACTTCGCCGAGCACCACCTCGGCGATCTCGGTCAGGTGATCGCTCACCACCATCAACGGATAAACGCCGGCTAAATCGGCCGCCGCCACCCGCAGCACGCTGGTCTGTTTGAAATGGCGCAGCACTTCCATTTGTTGCTCGAGATCGTCCGCCGCGACCGGCTCAAGGTCGGCGGCAAGTTCGCGTTGCAAAGCCTTACGATTGAGCGGCACATACAAGACGCGCGGATCCAGCAGTTCGTCGAGCAGCAAAGGATGTCGCGCCAGCTGCGCGGCGATCCACGAACTGGCGGCGCACAGGCGCACCAGCTGCGACAAGGCGACGGTGTTCTCCGCCAGCAGCGCCAGATAGGCGGTGCGCCGCGCGATCTTTTCCAGCAGGCCCAGCACCCGGCTCAAAGTCACGCGCGGCCGTTCGGCTTGCGCCACCGCGCCCAACAGCAGCGGCATTAGATAATCGAGGCGTTGGCGGCCCTGTGCCGTCAAATGGCGGCAAGTAGCCGATTCGCGCAAGCGGGTGATTTGCTCCAACACCGCCGCGGGTTCATCGAATCCTGCCCCGGAGAGCACGGCCTCCGCCTCGGCGGCAGGCAAATCGCCCCGCCACACCCGCATCAGCGGCGCTCGCTCATCGCGGTTCACGCCCTCCTCGGGCGCGGCGAATAAATGCTCGAAGTGGCTGTGCACCCGGCGGCGATGCTGCTGCAATATCCGCGCGAAGCTCTCCCAATCGGCATAATCCATGGCCATCGCCAGCCGCTGGCAGCCCGCGCCGTCACTCGGCAGGCGATGGGTTTGCCGGTCGGCGTAGGCCTGTAAGCGATTTTCGGCGCGGCGGAGAAAATGGTAAGCGATGGTGAGATCGGCAACCACATGGGCGGGCAGATAGGCCGCCGCACCCAACCGCTCCAAGACGGTGAGGATGGGCCGCGCTTGCAGTTCGGTCTCGCGGCCGCCGCGGATCAGCTGAAAGGCCTGGCCGATGAATTCGATTTCCCGAATGCCGCCGGCACCGAGTTTGATATTGTCCTCCAAGCCTTTGCGCTTGACCTGCTCGGCGATGAGCGCCTTCATCTCGCGCAAGGAATGATAGGCGCTGAAATCCAGATAACGCCGGAACACGAAGGGCCGCAATTGCCGCAGCAGTTTTTCGCCGGCGGCGCGGTCACCCGCCACCACGGCGGCCTTGATCCAGGCGTAACGTTCCCATTCGCGGCCGTGCGTCTGGTAATACTCCTCCATGGCGTCGAAGCTCATCACCAGCGGTCCGCTGTCGCCGAAGGGCCGCAGCCGCATATCGACGCGGAACACGAAACCGTCGGCGGTGACGGCGTTTAAGGCCTGGATGAGGCGCTGGCCGAGGCGGCGGAAATAATCCTCGTGGGTCACGCTGCGCGGACCGCCGCGGGTGTCGCCGTCTTCCGGATAGGCGAAGATCAAATCGATGTCGGAGGAAAAATTGAGTTCGCCGGCGCCCAGCTTACCCATGCCGATCACGATCAAACCTTGCCGCTCGCCGGACGCCTCCGTCGGCGCGCCCAGTTCGGCGGACTGCCAGTCATCCAAACGGCGCAAGGCGCCTTCGAGGCAGGCGCGGGCCAGCGCCGACAGATCGCCCAGGGTTTCCCGCAGATCCGCCCAGCCGGCCAGGTCGCGCCAGGCGATGCGCACCATCTCCCGGCGCCGGAATCGCCGCAGGCATTGAGCCAAGGCTGGCTCGTCTACCGCTTTCGTTAAATCCAACTCCAGCCGCCGTGTGTACTCCGGCTCGGGATACACCGCCTGCAAATCGCCGCCGGCCAATTCCGCCAGCAAGGCCGGCGTACGCACGCAGTGTTGGGCCACGAAATCGCTGGCCGCCCATACCCGCGGCAGACTCTCGATCACCTCCGCCGCCGCGGGCACGCCGATCCCTTGTTCGCCGGCCGCCGCGACATAACGGAGCCAGAGCCGCTCGATCTCGCCACGCAAGGCCGCGGGCACATTTAAAAACACCGGATCAACACCTTGCCGACTCACCGGAAACCCTCGAATTTACTTGGCGAATCCCCGCCTCAGGCGGCGGATCATACCATTCAAGTTGCCACCTTCCCCGCCGATACGCCTCTAGGGTCATCTTATCCAAAATCATTCGAGTTCAGCAGGAGGCGCGATGGAGTTTCGGGAGTATTTGAAATTCATGATGGTCAAGGAAGCTTCCGACCTCTACCTCACCACCGGCGCGCCGCCCACCGCGAAAATTCAAGGTGTGATGACGCCCTTGGAACCGGCGCCGATGACTCCCGACCGTCTGCGCGAAATCGCCCATTCGTTGATGGACGATGAAAAACGCGCCGCGTTTCAGAAAAATCCGGAAATGAATCTGGCTTTGTCGGAGGCGGGCGTGGGCCGCTTCCGCGTCAATATCTTTCAACAGCGCAATCAGCTCGGCATGGTGATCCGCGCCATTAAGACCGAAATTCCTTCGTGGGAGTCGCTGGGGCTGTTGCCCATCCTCACTAAATTGGTCATGCAAAAACGCGGCTTGGTGTTATTCGTCGGCGGCACCGGATCCGGCAAATCCACCTCGCTGGCCTCGCTCATCGATTACCGCAACAGCAATAGCGCGGGCCACATCATCACCATCGAAGATCCGGTGGAGTTCATGCACCGCCATAAAAAATCCATCGTTAACCAGCGCGAGGTGGGCATCGACACGCTCAGTTATACCGAGGCGCTGAAAAACACCTTACGTCAGGCGCCGGACGTAATCTTGATCGGCGAAGTCCGCGACCGTGAAACCATGGATCACGCCATCGCCTTCGCGGAAACCGGCCACTTATGCCTGACCACCCTGCACGCCAACAGCGCCAACCAAGCGCTGGACCGCATCATCAACTTCTTTCCCGACGAGCGGCGCAAGCAACTGCTGATGGATTTATCGCTCAACATCCGCGGCATCGTCTCGCAGCGCCTCATTCCCACCATCGATGGCAAACGCACGGTGGCGGTGGAGGTGCTGCTGGGCACGCCGATGATTTGCGACCTCATTCTCAAAGGTGAGGTGCACAAAATCAAAGAGATCATGGAAAAGTCGGAAAATATCGGCATGCAGACTTTCGACGGCGCCTTATATCGGCTTTACAAAGCCGGCAAGATCACCATGGAAGAAGCTTTGCGCAACGCCGATTCGCAAAACAATTTGCGGCTGCGCATCAGCCTGGAGGAGCGTGGCCTCGGCGCCGAAACCGATACCGTGGCACTCGTTTCCAAGGAACCGGTCGCACCGGCGGTAAAACCCGCGCCTGTCGCGGCGGCCGCACCAGCAGCCTCGCCGTCCGGATTGTCGCTCAGCCTGGTCGATGATGACGACAGCTCCAACTTCGGCCGCTAACTCACCGCGTCATCCCCAAAGAAAAAGCCCCGCCGTGTACACGGCGGGGCTTTTTTAGGTCATGGCTAAACGTCAGGAATCGACGCTTACATCATGCCGTCCATTCCACCCATTCCACCCATGCCACCGGGCATACCGCCGCCTTCCTTCTCGTCTTTGGCTTGTTCGGCGATCATGCACTCGGTAGTGATCATCAAACCGGCCACCGACGCGGCGTTCTGCAGCGCGGAACGGGTCACCTTGGTGGGATCCAAAATACCCATCGCCACCATGTCGCCGTACTCACCGGTCGCGGCGTTGTAACCGTAGTTACCTTTGCCTTCCTGAACCTTGTTCAACACCACTGACTGCTCGTCACCGGCATTGGCCACGATCTGACGCAGCGGCTCTTCCATGGCGCGACGCGCGATGGCGATACCGATGTCTTGATCATGGTTGTCACCCTTGAGGTTGGTTACCGCACTCAAGGCGCGGATCAAGGCCACACCACCGCCGGGGACGATGCCTTCTTCCACCGCGGCGCGGGTGGCGTGCAAGGCGTCTTCGACGCGGGCTTTCTTCTCTTTCATTTCCATCTCGGTGGCGGCACCGACTTTGATTACCGCCACGCCGCCGGCCAGTTTGGCGACGCGTTCTTGCAGCTTCTCTTTATCGTAATCGGAGCTGGCTTCCTCGATCTGAGCCTTGATCTGCTTGATGCGGGCCTCGATATCGACTTTCTTACCGGCACCGTCGATGAGAGTGGTGTTCTCTTTAGTGATGACCACTTTCTTGGCGGAACCCAAGTCGTTCAGCGTGGCCTTCTCGAGAGACAAACCGACTTCTTCGCTGATGACCTGACCGTTGGTCAGGATCGCGACGTCTTGCAGCATGGCTTTGCGGCGGTCACCGAAGCCGGGCGCTTTCACGGCGCAGACTTTGACGATGCCGCGAATGGTGTTGACCACCAAGGTGGCCAGCGCTTCGCCTTCGACGTCTTCGGCGATGATCAGCAGCGGACGACCGGACTTGGCAACGGCTTCCAATACCGGCAGCAATTCACGAATGTTGGAGACCTTCTTCTCATTGATGAGAATCAGCGGGTCTTCCAATTCGGCGCTCATGTTCTGCTGGTTGTTGATGAAATAGGGAGAGAGGTAGCCGCGATCGAACTGCATACCTTCGACGACGTCGAGCTCGTTGTCGAGACCGGAACCTTCTTCGACGGTGATCACGCCTTCTTTACCGACCTTATCCATGGCGTCGGCAATGATTTTGCCGATGGCCACATCGGAGTTGGCGGAGATGGTGCCGACCTGGGCGATGGCCTTGCTGTCGGTGCAGGGCTTGGACATTTTCTTCAATTCTTCAACGGCGGCGGTGACGGCTTTGTCGATACCGCGCTTCAAATCCATCGGATTCATGCCGGCGGCCACCGACTTCATGCCTTCGCGCAAAATGGCCTGGGCCAGCACGGTGGCGGTGGTGGTGCCGTCACCGGCGATGTCGGAGGTCTGCGAGGCGACTTCCTTCACCATCTGGGCGCCCATGTTCTCGAACTTGTCCTTCAGCTCGATTTCCTTGGCGACGGACACGCCGTCCTTAGTGATCGTAGGGGCGCCGAAGCTCTTCTCCAGCACCACGTTGCGGCCCTTGGGACCGAGGGTGACTTTGACGGCATTAGCCAGGATGTTAACGCCCTTCACCATGCGTTGACGGGCGTCATCGCTAAAACGTACTTCTTTCGCTGCCATGTTTATTTCCTCCAGAAATTCTCGAATTCTTGTGATTAAGCTTCCAAAACGGCCATGATGTCGTCTTCACGCATCACCAGCAGCTCCTGGCCATCGACCTTCACTTCGGTGCCCGAGTACTTGCCGTACAGCACCTTGTCGCCGACTTTCACGTCCAGGGCGCGCACGTCGCCGTTATCGAGGATCTTGCCATTGCCGACGGCGATGATTTCGCCACGGACCGGCTTCTCGGCGGCGCTGTCGGGAATCACGATACCCCCAGCCGTTTTACGTTCTTCATCCAGACGGCGGACGATAACACGATCGTGTAAAGGACGGACTTTCATTCTTGATCTCCCTATAATTCAAAAATTTGAACAATGATGAGTCATTATTCGCCAAAGCAGTGGACGAGTACTGTTAGCACTCGCACCAGGTGAGTGCCAATAATGATAGTGGCGAAAACTCGAGAGTCAAGGTGGGAGGGTGAAAAAAACTTCAAGGCCGGGGCGGGCGGTCCTCCTCGCGGCTGAAGTCGCCTTCGAGGGTACGCGGACCTTCCCCCGCCGGGGATACCGGCTTTTTGTTCACCGGTGTGAGCACCAGACGGCCCAACAACCAGCGCACGCCGAGCCGGCGCACCGCCGGAATCAGACACAGCAAGCCGACGGCATCGGTCGCGAAACCAGGGATTAGCAATAGAATGCCTCCCAGCAGGACAAATACCCCTTCCAGCAATTCCAGGGCGGGAAGCTGGCCGCGCGCCAGGGACGCACTCGCCCGCCGCCAGGCCAGGAATCCTTGTACGCGGATCAACACGATGCCCAATACGGCGGAGAGCATCAGCAATAACAGCGTCGGCCACGCGCCGATAAGACCGCCCACCTTGATCAAAAGGTAGATCTCCAGCGCGGGCACCACGATGAATAACAATAATAACCAGCGAAATATTTTCATGCCCGCCACGGTACAGGGGCGGGCGGCGAAGCTCAAGGCGCGAACGCGGCCCAGCGGCGCGTCCTCATGCTTGTCTGCTAATCTACGCGCACCATGAATCACAGCCATTACGTCGTATTGACCACTTGCCCAAATGCCGACACCGCCGGCGCGATCGCCGATGCCCTGGTGGAACAAGGCCACGCCGCCTGCGTCAACATCGTCGGCGGCCTGCGTTCGGTCTATATGTGGCAGGGCGCGCGGCAAAGCGCGGAAGAATATCTGCTGATCATCAAAACCACTCAAGCCGCCTACCCGGCGCTGGAACAGGCCATCGCGGCCTTGCATCCCTACGAACTTCCTGAAATCATCGCGGTCCCAATGGCAGCCGGCTTGCCCGGTTATTTGGACTGGATCACCGCCGCCTGCGCGCGATCATAAAAACATCCGCCGGAACCGATCCGGCATTAACACTAGTCGAGCATGCACAGCACATTAACCGGGACGCAGTCACACGTGAGCGCAATCAGTCCAGCCCTCTCCAAGCGGCCACCCCACCGTACGGCCAGTCTTAAAGATGGTTGGCGTGCCGCGTTAGTGATACTGACGCTGTGGTTGGCAAGCATCGGCGGCGCTCACGCCATCGACGCCAAAGACCTGCTGCCGCCGGATCAAGCCTACGCTTACTCGGCACGCAGTGTCGCCGCCGACATGGTACGGGTGGAGTGGCGCATCGCCGACGGCTATTACCTCTACCGCGACAAGCTGCGTTTTGAATCCGGCCAAACCGAGGTCGGCCTCGGCACGCCAGTGCTGCCGCCGCCCAGCGAGACCAAGACCGACGAGTTTTTCGGCGAGATGGCAATTTACCGCGGCACCCTCACCGTGGATATTCCCCTGCTGCGCGGCCGCGACGACCGGCTCGCGCAGTTCACTCTACTCGCCCATTCCCAAGGGTGCGCCGACGTCGGCGTGTGTTTCCCGCCTCACACCCAAACCGCCAAACTGCAATTGATCGACCCGCCCTCGGCCGCCGGCAGCGGCGGCGCCAACGGCGGACTGCGCGGCCTTTTTGCTTCGCTCGGCGATAAACTGGGACTGAAAGCTCAGCAAGAAGAATTCCTCGATCCCGAGCAGGCCTTCGTGGTCAGCATCGATACGCCCGCCCCCGACCGCGCCGTCGCCCGCTGGCAAATCGCCGAAGGTTATTATCTCTACCGCGATAAATTCGCCTTCACTCTGCGCGACGCCGATGGCGTGACCCTCGGCAGCCACACCTCCCCGCCCGGCGTCGAAAAGGTCGACGAGAGCTTCGGCCGCAGCGAGGTCTACTACGAGCACGTGAGCTTCGACCTCCCCCTCACGCGCAACACCGCAAGCGCTCAGCCGGTAACGCTGGAGGTCCGTTATCAAGGTTGCGCCGACGCGGGCTTGTGTTATCCGCCCATCACCAAAAATCTGCCGGTGAATCTGCCGGCC
>CAKKSB010000088.1:21330-41339 GCA_919903055.1 Gammaproteobacteria bacterium
TCGGTCGTGGCCATGGCCTTCTCGGTCAACGCCGCCAGCATCGTCGACCTGCCGGCCGCGGGCAGCGCGGTTACGGCGGCGAACACGCCCGCCCTTTCGACCAGCAGCGGCGGCTTCGTCTCCGAACAAGACCGTTATGCCCAATCATTGCAAGGCGACGACCGCTTGGCCACGCTCTTAAGCTTTTTCGGCGTCGGCATTCTGCTGGCCTTCACTCCCTGCATGTTTCCCATGCTGCCCATCCTCTCGACATTGATAGTGGGCCAAGGCGCCGGCGTGACCACCCGCCGCGCCTTCAGCCTGTCGCTGGCTTATGTGCTGGCGATGGCGGTTACCTACACTATCGCGGGCGTATTAGCCGGATTGTTCGGCGCCAATCTGCAAGCGGCCTTTCAAAACCCGTGGATCATCGGCAGTTTCAGCGCGCTGTTCGTCGTGCTGGCGCTGGGCATGTTCGGTTTTTACAACCTGCAAATGCCGGCCAGCTGGCAGACCAAACTCAGCGAGCTCAGCAACCGGCAACAGGGCGGCACTTTGGTCGGCGCGGCGGTGATGGGTTTATTGTCCGCCCTCATCGTCGGCCCCTGCGTGGCCGCGCCGCTAGCGGGCGCATTGATCTACATCGGCCAGAGCGGCGACGCGGTGTTGGGCGGCCTCGCCTTGTTCGCCATGAGCATGGGCATGGGCTTGCCCCTGCTGGCGATCGGCGCCTCCGCCGGCAAGTGGCTGCCCAAGGTCAGCGGCTGGATGAACACCATCAAGGCCATCTTCGGCGTCATGCTGCTGGCCCTCGCGATCTGGATGCTGGAACGCATCATCCCGCCGCAACTCGGCCTGGTATTGTGGGGCGTGTTGCTCATCGTCTCGGCGGTCTACATGGGCGCCTTCGACCGCTTGCTGCCCGACGCCACCGGCTGGCGCAAACTGTGGAAAGGCTCGGGCCTGGTGCTGATGTTGTACGGCGCCCTGCTGCTGGTGGGCGCCGCAGGCGGCGGGGGCGACGTATTACAACCTTTGCGCGGCGTCAGCTTCGCCTCGTCGTCGGGGACCGATGACGCCCATGGCCTGCGCTTCACCCGCATCAAAGGCCCGGACGGCCTCAACGCGGCCTTGGCCGGCGCCAACGGCAAAACCGTGATGCTGGATTTCTACGCCGACTGGTGCGTGAGCTGCAAAGAGATGGAGCGCAACACCTTCTCCGATGCCAAGGTGCAAACGGTCTTGGCGGATACCCTTTTGTTACAGGCCGACGTCACCGCCAACGACCGGCAAGACCAGGCCCTGCTCAAACAATTCGGCCTGTTCGGCCCGCCCGGCATCGTCTTCTTCGACGCCACCGGCGTGGAGCAACGGCCTTACCGTTTGGTGGGTTACCTCGGGCCCGAAGAATTCGCGGCCCATGTCCAACGCACCTTCAACGGTTCATAACAGGAATCAGCATGGCCGTCAGCGACCTCCTCAAACGCCCCGCCGTCGTCTTCTCCGCCATCGCCGTGATAGGCGTGGCCTTCGGCGCGGCCGGGATATTCAGCGAACTCTCGGATAAGAAACAACAGGCGCAAGACACGACCCAGGCCAAAGGCATCGTCAGTCAGCCCCGCCCCGAGTTCACCCTGCCCGACCTCACCGGCGAGCCGCGCACTATTAAGGAATGGGATGGCAAAGTAATCGCCGTCAACTTCTGGGCGACCTGGTGTCCGCCCTGTAAGCGGGAGATTCCCAGCTTCAACGCCTTGCAAGCGGAAATGGGCGCGGCCGGCCTGCAATTCGTCGGCATCGCCATCGACGACCACAAATCCGTCGTCGATTACACCAAGGACACCGCCATCGACTATCCGGTGCTGGTGAGCGAGGAAGACGGCATCGCGGTCGCCCGGCAATACGGCAATATGACGGGGATATTGCCGTATACCGTGATCATCGACCGCCAAGGGCGGGTCGCCTACACCCGCTACGGCGAACTCAGCGAAGCCGCGGCGCGGCAGGTCATCCGGTCCCTGCTCTAATATCGCCGTCTTAAGTAAAAGAGACTAATTCGCCGCGATCTGCTGCGAAAGACCGGAAATCTTTATCCATGTGGACAAACTCCGCCTCGCCATGCAGAATGATGACGCGCTACGCGGAGGTGACTTCCGCCGCGACGAAGAGGTGGCGTAGCCTGTGCGCGGTACAGACTACGCGCCTGACGGGACACTAAGGAAAGCCCATGGCTACACTACTCGTATTGCACGGACCCAATTTGAATTTGCTCGGCAGCCGCGAGCCGGCGCTGTACGGCCATGCCACCTTGGCTACCATCAATAAAGAACTGGAGAGCGCCGCGCTAGCGCGGGGCCACCAGTTGCAGTCCTTTCAAAGCAACGCCGAACACACCTTGATCGAGCGCATCCACGCCGCCGCCCAGGAAGGGGTCGCCTTCATCATTTTCAATCCGGCGGCCTACACCCATACCAGCGTGGCGCTGCGCGATGCGCTCCTGGCGGTGAATATCCCGTTCATCGAAGTACATTTATCGAACATCCAGGCCCGCGAGGCCTTCCGCCACCACTCGTATTTTTCCGACGTGGCGTCGGGCGTCATCAGCGGCTGCGGGGCGCTGGGTTATCAATTGGCATTGCAAGTCGTACTGCAACGGCTTGCCGACAACACATCAGGTAGCGAATAGAAACATGGACATTCGTAAAGTCAAAAAACTCATAGAACTCCTCGAAGAATCCGGCATCGCCGAAATCGAGATCCGCGAAGGGGAAGAGTCGGTGCGCATCAGCCGTTATGCCCCGCCGAGCGCCCACGCCATGATGGCGCCGGCCATGTATGCCCCGCCGCCGGCCATGGCGCCCGTGGCCGCCCCGACAGCCGAAGCCGCTAAAAGCGACATTCCCACCGGCCACGCCGTGATCAGCCCCATGGTCGGCACCTTTTACCGCTCGTCCGCGCCCGGCAATAAATCCTTCGTCGAAGTGGGCCAGCGCGTCAACGTCGGCGATACGCTGTGCATCATCGAAGCGATGAAAATGTTCAATCAAATCGAAGCGGACCAAGCGGGGTCGATCAAAGCCATTCTGGTCGACAACGGCCAGCCCGTCGAATACGGCCAGCCCCTGTTCATTATTGAATAGCCAATAAACCGAGTCTGTCAGCTCACGGTGAATACATCTCATGTTGGATAAAGTCGTCATCGCCAATCGCGGCGAAATCGCCCTGCGTATCTGGCGCGCCTGCAAAGAACTCGGCATCAAAACCGTCGCCGTGCATTCCACCGCCGACCGCGACCTCAAACACGTGCGGCTCGCCGACGAATCGGTGTGCATCGGCCCGCCCGCCGCCGCCAAGAGTTATTTGAACATCCCGGCGGTGATCAGCGCCGCCGAGGTCACCGACGCGGTGGCCATCCACCCCGGTTACGGCTTCCTGTCGGAAAACGCCGATTTCGCCGAGGCGGTGGACCGCAGCGGCTTCATTTTCATCGGCCCCCGCCCCGACACCATCCGCCTGATGGGCGACAAGATCTCCGCCAAAGCGGCCATGAAAAAGGCCGGCATCCCCTGCGTGCCCGGCTCCGACGGGCCGATTCCCGAAAATCCCGACGAAGTCATGGCCATGGCCAAGGACATCGGCTACCCGATCATCATCAAGGCCGCCGGCGGCGGCGGCGGGCGCGGCATGCGGGTGGTGCACGGCGAGGCGACTCTGCTCGAGGCCTTGTCGCTCACCAAGAGTGAAGCGGCCTCGGCCTTCGGCAATGACACGGTGTACATGGAGAAATTCCTGCAAACGCCGCGTCACATCGAATTTCAGGTATTGGCCGACGGCCAGGGCAACGCCATTCACTTAGGTGAACGCGACTGCTCGATGCAGCGCCGTCACCAAAAGGTCATCGAGGAATCCCCGGCGCCGGGCCTCTCGGAAAAACTCCGCAACAAGATCGGCGAACGCTGCGCCGAGGCCTGCCGCAAAATCGGTTACCGCGGCGCCGGCACCTTCGAGTTCCTCTTCGAAAATGACGAATTTTATTTCATCGAGATGAACACCCGCTTGCAGGTCGAACATCCGGTCACCGAGATGATCACCGGCGTCGACATCGTCAAGGAACAGCTGAAAATCGCCGCGGGCGAACCGCTTTCCTACAAACAAAAAGACATCCAGTTCCGCGGCCACGCCATCGAGTGCCGCATCAACGCCGAAGATCCCAAAACCTTCATGCCCTCGCCGGGCGCGATCACGCTTTATCATCCGCCGGGCGGGCCGGGCATCCGGGTCGATTCCCATCTTTATTCCGGCTATGTGGTGCCGCCTTATTACGACTCGATGATCGGCAAGATCATCGCCTACGGCGACGACCGCGAAAAAGCCTTGGCGCGCATGCGCACCGCGCTCACCGAGATGGTGGTGGAAGGCATCAAGACCAACATCCTGTTGCACCGCGAGATCCTCAACGACAACGCTTTTCAAGCCGGCGGCACTAACATCCATTTCCTGGAAAAGAAGCTCAAACTCGCGGGAAGCTGACATCGCCCGACCATTATCCGGCGGTGTAAATCGACCGGCCGCGTGGACCGACGGATTGCGCACGGCGCGGCGGACATGTCGCATGGCTCGTATAATGATGTCTCTCGCACCCTGAGCTAAATAACCGGCGGCACCGAGCGCCCACCCTTCACTACATCGAATCACACATGCCTTGGCTACAAATCACCCTTGAAACCCGCGCCGCCGATGCGGAACACCTGGCCGAGGCCCTGCACGAGGCGGGCGCGGCGGCGGTCACTTTACAAGACGCCGCCGATCAACCCCTGTTTCAGCTCGAACCGGGCGACAGCCCGTTGTGGACCAACACCCACGTGATCGGTTTGTTCACCGCCGATTGCGACCCAACCGAGATCCTGGCGCAGCTGCAAAGCGGCACGGAACACACGCAGCCGCTGCGCACGCTGGTGACCACGTTGCCCGATCAAGATTGGGAACGAAGTTGGATGGACCAATTCCACCCGATCCGCTTCGGCGAGCGGCTGTGGGTCTGCCCCCGCTGGCACACCCCGCCCGATCCGACAGCGGTGAACGTCATGCTCGATCCGGGTCTGGCCTTCGGCACCGGCACGCATGCCACCACCGCACTCTGTCTGGAATGGCTGGACGGCGAAGATCTCGCCGATCAAACCGTCCTCGACTTCGGCTGCGGCTCGGGCATCCTCGCGATCGCCGCCGCCAAACTCGGCGCGGCCGAAGTATGGGCGGTGGACCATGATCCACAGGCTCTGCTCGCCACCCGCGACAATGCCGAAGTTAACGGCGTCGAAAAGATCATCACCGTTTGCGGCGCGGAAAACCTGACGGCAATCCACGCCGACGTAGTGTTGGCCAACATCCTCGCCGCGCCGTTGATCGCACTCGCGCCGCGCTTCGCGCGGTTGTTGCCGCCCGGCGGCCGCGTCGTGTTGTCGGGCATCCTCGCCGAACAGGCCGAGGAGGTGCTGGAAAATTACCGCGCTTGGTTTACCATGGCCACCATCACCGTGCGCGAGGGTTGGGTCCGCGCCCACGGCCGCCGCAACCAGACACCCGCCGCGTAGCGGGCCGACACAGGGAAGTGACCGCCGCCATGTATACCCAGTGCCCTCAGTGCGCGACCGTCTTCCGCCTTAATGCCGGCCAGCTCGCCCAAGCCCGCGGCCAGGTGCGCTGCGGTGTGTGCGAACACGTCTTCAACGCGTTGGAATCGCTCAGTGAGTCGCCGGAACGATACGTCCAAATCGTCGGCGGCGTTCCGCCTGCCGCTGTCGAGGCACCCGTGGCAACTGTGGTCGCCGACATTGAACCGATGGCGGCGGCAACAGCTGGTGACCGCGCTGCGAAAGAACCGGCCATTCCGCCACCCAACGCGGCCACGACGCCCGCCTCCGGCCCTTCCCTTTACGAAAGCCTGGCGAATTTCATCGTAGAAACCAACGGCGCCGAACCTGCTCCGCCGCCGGCAACATCCGTCACGCCGGAAGCTACGCCAATCACGCCGCGCGCCGACGCCGAACCGGACGCATTGCCGCCGATTCAACCCGCCCATGGCCTGCGCGAGATGAAACCCTTCACTGCCGCCGACTATCGCCGCGCCACTAACGCGCCTTGGGCGCCGCTGGACCCGCTGGCGGAAATGGCCCGCCGCGAACCGACGGTCAGCCCGCTGGACGGCGATCCGCTCCGCGATGAAAACGCCGACCTCGCGCCGATCAGCGTCGAACCCCGGCCCACCGCGGTAATGCCGGCCAGCGAAAACGGCGGCGGATGGAGAATCGCCGCCTGGGCGCTGGCGAATATCGCGCTGATCGCGGTGCTGCTGGGGCAATATGCCTACTTCAATCGCATCGAACTGGCGCAGTATCCCGACCTGCGTCCCTGGCTCACCTCGTTCTGCGCCACGCTTGGCTGCGACGTGCCGCTGTTAAGAGATCCCGCCCGCATCAGTCTCGCCAATCGGGTGGTGCAATCTCATCCCGCCCACGAACACGCCCTGCTCATCGACGCCACCCTCGTCAATGAGGCGGCCTTCACTCAGGCTTACCCGGAATTGGAATTACGCTTCTCCGACCTCGACAATCGACTGGTAGCCGGACGCCGCTTCCGCCCCGCCGAATACCTGCCGTCCGGCACCGATATACTGAAGGGCATGACGCCGCGCCAGCCCGTGAAATTCTCTTTGGAAATCGCCGATCCCGGCAAACAAGCGGTCAGCTTTCAATTCAACTTGTTATAAAAACCTCATGACGCGCACGGCAAGAGCGCGCGAAAAACACCGCGATCCAGACTCTTTATCCACCCCGCGGTTGGGAGTATCATGCGGCGCTTTCCCCCAGAACATTGATAGCCCGCCATGCGCATTGGTCCCTACAGCTTGGCCAATAATGTCATCCTCGCTCCCATGGCGGGCGTCACCGATCGCCCCTTCCGTCAGTTGTGCAAAGAGCTGGGCGCCGGCATGGCGGTTTCGGAAATGGTCTCCGCCAATTCGCTGCTGTGGGGCAGCGTCAAAACCCAGCGCCGCATCAATCACGCCGGTGAAATGGAGCCGCGCTCGGTGCAAATCGCCGGCGCCGATCCGCGCATGATGGCCGACGCCGCCCGCCTCAACGCCGACCACGGCGCGCAAATCATCGACATCAACATGGGCTGTCCCGCCAAAAAAGTCTGTAACGTGATGGCCGGCTCCGCCCTGCTGCAACACGAAGCGCTGGTGGCGCGCATTCTCGAAGCGGTGGTCAAGGCGGTGAACGTGCCGGTGACCCTCAAGATCCGCACCGGCTGGGACCCCGACCACCGCAACGGCGTGACCATCGCCCGCATCGCCGAGCAAAGCGGCATCCAGGCCTTGGCGGTGCACGGCCGCACCCGCGCCTGCGCCTACCGCGGCGAGGCGGAATACGACACCATCGCCGCCATCAAGGCCGAGATCGGCATCCCGGTGATCGCCAACGGCGACATCACCAGTCCGCGCAAAGCCAAGCAGGTGCTCGAGCAAACCGGCGCCGACGCGGTGATGATCGGCCGCGCCGCCCAGGGCGCACCCTGGCTGTTGCGCGCCATCAGCCATTACCTCGCCAGCGGCGAGTTGCTGAACGAGCCGCCGGCGCGCGAGATCCGCCGCATCCTCGTCCAGCATCTGCACCGTTTATACGATTTCTATGGAGAACATACCGGCGTATTGGTGGCCCGCAAACACATCGCCTGGTACAGTAAGGGACAGGAAGGCGGCGCCAGCTTCCGCCAACTTATTAACCAAGCCCCGAGCGCGAACGCGCAACTTCAGCACATCGAAGCGTTTTTCGACGAGCTGGAAGAACGCCTCGCCTGCGCCGCCTAAGATAAAGAAGCTATGTCCAGTACCGCGGAACAAAATAATCTACGCCCAGCCGAGCCCCACCCCTCGCAAGAACGGCGCAAGCAGCCCCTCGGCAGCGCCGTCGAAACCGCTCTCCGCCATTATTTCCGCGACATGGACGATCACCCGCCGGAGAACGTCTATGAGCTGGTGATTTGCGAAGTAGAGCGTCCCTTGTTCGAAGCGGTGATGCATCACACGCGGGGCAACCAGAGCAAGGCCGCCAAGATTCTCGGTATCAACCGCAGCACCTTGCGCAAGAAACTCGAACACTACGGCCTCGGCTGATACGCGCGGGTACACGAATCCGATCCGAATTTCCTGCTTCCCACCAAGAGGAAATAGGAATAATGCCAGCGCGCCCCACCACGGCGTGTAAAATTCATCAAAGACAAATAGAGAACCGCAGCGCATGAACAAGATTCAACGGGCATTAATCAGCGTGTCCGACAAAACCGGCGTGGTGGACTTCGCCCGCGCCTTGAGTCAACTGGGCGTGGAAATCCTTTCCACCGGCGGCACCGCCAAACTGCTGCGCGACCACCGCATCGCCGTCATCGACGTATCCGACTACACCGGCTTCCCCGAGATGATGGACGGCCGCATCAAGACCCTGCATCCCAAAGTGCATGGCGGCCTGCTCGGCCGGCGCGGCACGGACGAGGTAGTGATGGCCGAGCACGCCATCACACCCATCGATTTGCTGGCGGTGAATCTCTACCCCTTCGAACAGACCGTGGCGCAAGCGGATTGCACGCTCACCGACGCGATCGAGAACATCGACATCGGCGGCCCGACCATGCTGCGCGGCGCGGCCAAGAATCACGCGGCGGTCACCGTGGTGGTGGACAGCGCCGACTACCCGCGGGTGCTGAACGAGATGCGCGACCACCACGGCGCGGTGAGCGCCGCCACCCGTTTCGACCTCGCGGTGAAGACCTTCGAACACACCGCCCGCTACGACGGCGCGATCGCCAATTACCTCGGCGCCGTTCAAACCGGCGGCGTACCCGCGCGATTTCCGCGCACTTATAGCAGCCAATTCATCAAGACGCAGGATTTGCGCTACGGCGAAAATCCGCATCAAGCCGCGGCATTTTACGTCGAACGCCGGCCGGCGGAAGCCAGCGTGGCCACCGCCCGCCAATTGCAAGGCAAGGCACTCTCCTTCAACAACATCGCCGACACCGACGCGGCGCTGGAGTGTGTAAAGAGCTTCGCCGAAACGCCGGCCTGCGTGATCGTCAAACACGCCAATCCCTGCGGCGTGGCGGTGGACACGAACCTGCGCGAGGCCTATGACCGCGCCTATCAGACCGACCCCACCTCCGCCTTCGGCGGCATCATCGCCTTTAATCAAACCCTCGATGCGGCCACCGCGCGGGCCATCGTCGAACGCCAGTTCGTCGAAGTCATCATCGCGCCCGCCGTCGCCGATGACGCGCTGGCGATACTCGCCGCCAAAAAAAATGTGCGGGTATTGAGCTGCGGCGCGTGGAGCCGGCAACCCGCCGCGGGTTTGGACTATAAACGCGTCAACGGCGGATTATTAATCCAGGACCGCGATATCGGCATGGTGAGCGGCGACGATCTCAAAATCGTGACGCAACGCGCGCCCACCACCGATGAGCTGCGTGATTTATTGTTCGCCTGGAAGGTCGCGAAGTTCGTCAAATCCAATGCCATCGTCTACGCCAAAAACACCATGACCATCGGCGTCGGCGCGGGCCAGATGAGCCGCGTCTATAGCGCGCGCATCGCCGCCATCAAGGCCGCCGACGCCGGTTTGCAAGTCACCGGCTCGGTGATGGCCTCCGACGCGTTCTTCCCCTTCCGCGACGGCCTGGACAGCGCGGCGGAAGCCGGCGTGTCCGCCGTCATCCAACCCGGCGGCTCGCTGCGCGACGACGAAGTGATTCAGGCGGCGAACGAGCACGGCATCGCCATGGTGTTCACCGGCATGCGGCATTTCCGTCATTGATGAAATCTCAAGACCATGACGTGGAACGCCCCCGGCTTCCACGTCATGATTCTACGAATTTATCTTCGCTTTTCTCACCGCTGTTAGGCATTCAAAACCAGGCGATTTAATCGCTACACTCCGCCGCTACAGCAACTGATACATCATTCTTAACTCCCCCCGCGAACGAGAAAAGCGAAACGAGGCAAACGTAGCTATGAGTAAGGTCGCCAAAATAATCGCCCCTATTCCGTAAGGCTCGCCTGTAACGCTTCTCCTCACCCTGCTCTTCCTCGTCCGTCACAGAAGAAACATGTCGCGTTTTTTCAGTGCCGAACGGTCGAGCTTGGCGTGCGCCATTTTTATCGCGCGCATTAAACCGGCGCTACGATTCGCTTGGCTAACGAATTATTAAATCGAACAATGCACAATCGTTACTACGGTCACATGTTAACCATCAAGCAAGCCGGCCATCATTTCTTGATGGTGTACCAATTCCTAGCCGCCAAACTTGCAACCCGCTGCCACGCACGCATATCGACGGAACATGTCCACTCTTCATTACATCTGCCTGCGGCGGCGACGAACCTCCAATTACATAAAATTTTGTAGGAATAATCTCGACAAAATTCCATTACCATCCGCGCCGCAAGCGTAGTATGCTTCTTATATGCGATCTTCTTCCGCAATTTCTTCGATCGCGCTTCTGGTTTAATTCGCCCACACCGCTGCCTGCCTATGGGCGGTTCGTTACATGAGTCGCCGTTGTAATTTTTACATCCGCCGGCTCCCTGGAAGGGACCATGACGACACCGCAAAATCCGCTCAACATGCAAACCGGCGTTACAGGCCTCGACGACGTGCTCGGTGGCGGCTTTACGCCTAATCGCCTTTATCTCGTCGAAGGCGATCCCGGTTCGGGCAAAACGACGCTGGCGCTGCAATTCCTGCTCGAAGGGTTGCGGCGCGGCGAAGCCTGTATGCTCGTGACGCTTTCCGAAAGCAAAGAGGAATTACACGCCTCGGCCGAGACGCATGGCTGGAATCTCGACGGCATCAACATCCTCGAAATCATCGCTTCCGAAAACAGTCTTACCCAGGATACGCGCTACACCATGTACCACCCGTCGGAGATCGAACTCGGCGAGACCATCAAAACCGTGCTGACCGAAGCGGAGCGGATCAAGCCTGCGCGATTGGTATTCGATTCGCTGTCGGAACTGCGGCTGCTCGCGGAGAATCCCTTGCGTTACCGCCGCCAAATCCTCGCCTTCAAACAATATTTTTCGCGCCGCGAATCGACGGTACTGTTGATCGACGACAAGAGCGGTGAAGAGCGCGACATGCATTTGCACAGTCTCGCGCACGGCGTGATCAGTCTCGATCGCCAAGCCGCCGAATACGGCACGATGCGGCGGCGCTTGCAGGTGCGCAAGTTTCGCGGCCGCGCCTTCAGCGAGGGTTATCACGATTTCGTCATTCTCCGTGGCGGTGTCGATTTATTTCCGCGCCTGGTGGCCGCCGAGCATCACACTCCGTATATCCGCGAAAACATCAGCAGCGGCCTCGCGCCGCTCGATGCCCTGCTGGGCGGCGGTCTCACCAAAGGAACCAGCACGCTCATCATGGGCGCGATCGGCACCGGCAAATCCTCACTCGCCACCTTATATGCCTACGCCGCCGCCGCGCGCGGCCAGCACGCGGCCATTTTCCTATTCGATGAAACCACCACCACCTTTAAGGAACGCTCGGCGGGGCTGGGCATGAATGTGGAGGAGTTAATAAACCAGGGACGCATGAACATTCAACAAGTGGACCCGGCCGAGTTGGCGCCGGGTCAATTCGCCCATGCGGTGCGGCGGGCAGTCGAGCGAGATCATAGCCGGATCGTGGTAATCGACAGCCTGAACGGTTATCTGCAAGCCATGCCCAGCGACCGTTTCCTCACGCTGCACATGCATGAGCTGTTGACCTATCTCAGCCAACAAGGCGTCACCACCTTATTGCTGATGGCGCAAAACGGCATCATCGGCGCCGATGCCAGAAGTCCGGTCGACGCAAGTTATCTCGCCGATACCGTATTACTGCTGCGCTACTACGAGGCCTTCGGCGAAGTACGCCAGTCCATCTCGGTAATCAAGAAACGCACCGGCCGTCACGAAAAGGCCATCCGCGAATTGCGCCTCGACAACGGCATCATCGTCGGCGAACCGCTCCGCGATTTTCATGGCGTGCTGAATGGTCATCCGCAATATCTCGGCCATCATGTTCAACACGCCGATGGGCGGCAATAAAACATGAAGACCGTCAGCAAAGAGCGCGTGCTGGTTCTGGCACCGACTTCAGCGGATGCCGACTTGAGCCGGTCGATACTCAAGGAAGCGGGCCTGATCTGCGAAGTATGTGCCGATCCCGGCGCACTAAGCCGCGAATTGCGCGCGGGTGCCGGCGCGGCCTTGCTGACCGACGAAGTGCACCGTTCGCGCGGCGCGGCCGATCTCATCGAAACGGTGCAATCACAACCGGCGTGGTCGGACGTGCCCATATTATTGCTGTCCGCTTCCGGCGCGGATTCATCGGCGGCGGCGTGGGCGATGGAAATGCTCGGCAACGTCACCGTGCTGGAAAGACCGATTCGCGTAACGACCCTGGTGAGTGCCTTACGCACCGCGATCCGCGCGCGCCGCCGACAATATCAACTGCGCGATCAAATCGAAGCGCTGCAAATGAGTGAGGAACGGCTGCGCCTCGCCATCGAATTCGCCAAGCTGGGTTTATGGGAGTGGGACATCGCCACCGACGAAATCCGCGCCCTGCATTACGCCCGCGATCTGGTCCGGCCCAGACGGACACTTAAGAAAAACGTCGCCGAACTCCTGCACCCCGACGACCGCGAACGCACCTTGAGCGCGCTGCAGGCGGCGGTGAGCGGCGGCGATCGTTACGACAGCGAATTCCGCATAGTTGGCCCCGACGGCGGCATCCGCTGGCTGGCGGGCAAGGGTGAAGTCATCCGCGACGGCGGCGGACGGCCGGTGCGCATGCTCGGCGTCAATTACGACATCACCGAACGCAAACAGGACGAAGTGGCGTTGCAGGAAGCGGATTACCGCAAGGATAAATTCCTGGCGACCCTGGCGCACGAACTCCGCAACCCGCTCGCGCCGATCCGCAATGCCTTGCAGGTGATGCGGCTCGCCGGCAGCGACGTCAATCTTATCGAACAGGCGCGCGGCATGATGGAACGTCAGCTCGGACAAATGGTGCGGCTCATCGACGATTTGCTCGACGTGAGCCGCATCAGCACCGGCAAATTGGAACTTCGCAAAGAGCGCATCGAGCTCGCCACCGTCATTACCAATGCCGTCGATACCGCGCGGCCTCTCATCGAAGCCGCCGGCCACGAACTCGTCATCACGCTCACGCCGCGACCGGTTTATCTCAACGCCGATCCGATGCGGCTCGCGCAAGTCTTCGCCAATCTGCTCAACAACGCCGCTAAATACACCGACCGCGGCGGCCGCATCTGGTTGACCGCCACCCGCGAGAACGGTCAACTCGCCGTGTCGGTGCGCGACACCGGGATCGGCATTCCGGCCGACGCGCTTTCCTCGGTCTTCGAGATGTTCACCCAGCTCGATCCTTCCGCGGGTAAATCGCAGGGTGGACTCGGCATCGGCCTGATGCTGGTGAAACAATTGCTGGACATGCACGGCGCCAGCATTGAGGCCCGCAGCGCGGGCGTCGGACAAGGCGCGGAGTTCATCATGCGCATACCGGTCATCGATTCACCGGCCGCCGCATCGGCGATTCATACTGGCCGGCCCGCGGCGCTGGCCACGCCGCTCTGCCGTATTCTGGTAGCCGACGACAACGGCGACGCCGCCGAGAGCATGGGCATGATGCTGCGGCTGATGGGCAACGAAGTGCGCACGGCTTACGACGGCATGCAGGCCGTGGAAGAAGCGGCGGCGTTCCGTCCCAATGTGATACTGCTGGACATCGGCATGCCGCAGTTGAACGGCTACGAGGCCGCCCGCCGCATCCGTCAACAAGACTGGGGCAAAAGCACGCTGCTGATCGCGCTCACGGGCTGGGGGCAGGAAGAAGACAAGCGCCGCGCGGTGGAAGCGGGCTTCGACCAGCATTTCACCAAACCCGTGGATCCCACCGATGTGATGAACATCATTACCAAACTCAAAGCCGAACACTACAGCCGCGGGCAGGCGCACGCCGAAATCTGAGTAAGACAAATCTCGACCGTCGCGCGCAGTGTTTCACCATCACCATCGGCCGCTATTTTGAATTCCGATCCGCTAGGACAAAACCCTCGCGCGTTGCGCGCCGCCCTACGGCGGCGGGGACATTATTCCAATCGATATTCATGTTGGAGTCCAGGTCGGTTGGTGAAACCGCATCGCCGGACGCGGCGCGCTGTTTCCTTATCGTAACCGATACGGGAATCGCCGCTTTCTAGCGGGCCGCCATCAACAAACCATCGCCCATAAAAAAACCGGGGGTACATTAATGCACCCCCGGCGAAGGGGAGTGACACGTCCGTGTCACTCCTAGTCGAATG
The DNA here is from genome assembly GCA_919903055.1 of Gammaproteobacteria bacterium. GTDB lineage: Bacteria > Pseudomonadota > Gammaproteobacteria > DRLM01 > DRLM01 > CAKKSB01. Next base: position 35,737 of record CAKKSB010000088.1, read on the forward strand.
CGCTGGTTATTCCACCGCTTTACCTTCCGAGTACTTCACCACCGTATTGGCGGGCAACGCGCCCATATTATGCTCGACGAAGATCGGCATGCCGCTGTCCAATGACACGTTTTCCGCTTGGTCGATGGCCGGCGCATTGCCGGGCACGCCGACCTCATTGAGGAATACGCTCACTTCCAGGGGCTTCAGGTAGTACTGAACATTATTGCCGTCGGTCACCAAGGTCCCTTCGGGGATATTGATCACTTTGCTGGAAATATTGCTGTCCATCACCCAGTTGTTCTTCGACAATTCGTTGTACAGGTCGGGCAGACCGTGCATCCAACCGTCGAATTGCAGCGACAAAGGTTTGTTGACCGGAGCGCCGTCGGCATTGACGGCGGCGCCGGAGGCCACGCTGATTTGAATAGGGTCGGACAAAATCACGTAGCCGTCACCGTTGACCAGGAACTGCTGCGTGCCCCAACCGCCCTCCTGCTGCGAATACTCCCAGTTGAATTCCACCGGACGTTGATCGGCGGCCAGGGTGAACGGATCGGCGGTCACCAGCGTGCCGTCCGCCTTCAATGGTTTGTCATCCGTGAAATCGCCGGGGGTGCCGTTGTCGTTGTAAGCGCGCAGACCCCACTCGCCGCTGTCGTGCAGCGTGCCCACTTCGTCGTCCTGGGTATTGGGATCATCGGTGAGATAAACCAGCTTGAGGAAATTGTCGCTGGTGGTATCGGTCACCAATCCAAACCGCACGTCAGGCCGCCACGGGGTGCGCAGGTAACTGGTACCCGCGGGCAGGATGCTGGTGAAGTTCACCGGATTGGCGGCGGTCTGCAATTCGATCCATACCTCGTAGTCGCCGGCGATGATGGACGAATTGGCGTTCTTGCGTTTCACCACGAAGTTGGCGCCGTTGCTGTTGATGTAATAATCGCGGCCCGGTTCCGGCGTGAATTCGCTGTCGCCGCCTTCGGTGAAGCTGGCTGTCCACGTCTGCTGGTCGAAGCTCGCGAGCTGCTTCTGCACCCAGCCGGTGGTGGTGACCGTGCCATTGCTGGAATCGGTCGCGCCGTCGTAATCTCCCGTGTATTGGATATACACCGAACCGCCGATATTGACGCCGAGATTATCGCCGTCGACCGGGACGAGTTTCTGTGCGGGATTGACCAGGGTCAGATGACCCATGTTGTCGCGATTGGCTTCATAAAAACCTGTGCCATTGTAGCCGCTCAAATTATTCGGATCGGCGGCGAGATACACATAGTCCTTGGGCATGTGATTCACGTTATCCCAGCGGCCGATGTTGACTTGCTTGCGGTCGTTCTCGCTCATCACCAGCGAAGCGTAGTCGTCGAATGTGCTGAAGCCGATATCGGAATTGTCGCCGGGGTCTTTGCAAGTCGGCGATCCGTTGAAATCAATATAGCCGGTGCAATATTTCCAGGCACCGCCGCCGGACGCATCCCAGCGCAGGTCGAAGTGTTTGCTGACGAAAGTTTCCACCGCGATATTTTGAATATCGCTGAATTCACCCGCCACCAGCCGGCGCTTGGTGAGCGTACCGGCGAAAGGCGCTGACACGGTAAACGTTTGCGCGGCTTGATTGGGGCCGCGATCCTCGCGCGTCAATACCGTAGGATTGCCGTTAACCGTGGGCGGCACGCTGCCGCCATTGGCCCACAGTTGATGGCGGCCCTGCCAGGCACCGTAATAAGCGTGCTGGGTGGCGCCGTTTTCGTCGGTGTAACGCAGCGGGAAACCGAAGGCCTGGTGTTTCTGCACGTCGTCGCCGGCGGCGATGCCCGCGCCGGCATTGGCGTAGAACAGACCGTAGCGCCGTGCGAATTCGGTCTTGGCGTTGCGGTCTTTGAAGACCACTTGACCGACGGAGTTACCTTCGATTTTCTGCAAGGCGAGGTAATCGCCGTTGTAGGCGTAATTGACTGTATTGGTGGTCTGTTGACAAGACCCACCGTTGCAGTTCATATCGGGATATTGCACTTTGCCATAGCCTTGAACACCCGAGCGGTACATCACCGCCTTGGTGGAGAAGGTCATGTTCTGGCCTTGCTCCTCGCGGTTTTGGTGTTCATTGATCTTGAGCACGGTCTGGCCATTGACGACCCGTGCGGTGGCGGCGAAGAAATCGCTGCCGCTGTCGTTGAATTTAACGTTGAGATCCCACTCGCCGTAATTGGCGTAGGACCCGTCGGCGTTCTGGGCGGCGGGACTGTAAACTTTGAACTCGGCTTTGACCAACTTCGCCTGGCCGCCTTCATTTTCTTCGATCCAGGCCAGCAAGCGATTGACGTCCTGGCCGTTGACCACGATCATCCGCGATTCCACCACCCAGGGTTGCAGCTGTTTGACGGCGACGCCGTTCTGCTCATCCTCCCAGGCGATCATCGCCGTGTAGGGACCGGTGTTGATGTTGGCCTGATCGGCGTATTTGGTTTGCGCCAAGGCGCTCATGACTTGTTCGATGATGTCGAACTGTTCCAGCGAACGTTCTTCGACGAACTTGCGGGTGGACGCCTTGCTGTAATCAGACGCGACGGGCAAATCGCTCACGGCATTGGACAACGCGCGCAGGCGGGAGGTCAGGCCCCGTGCCAGCCGCGCGGCGTTGCCGTTGTTATCCGACGGCACCGCGGAAATTTCGGTCGGCAGCGCATAACCGGTGGCCAGGGAAGATAACACTTCACCATCGCCATTGGTGGCATTGCTCACCGAACTGCTGCTCCCGCCTCCGCACGCGGTCAAACCCATGGCGGCGGCGATCAAGACTACAAGTTCTCTCTTCATACGTTTCTGGTCTCCTCATAGGATACACGACGACGGATCAATAACGGCCGGCACGGGCACGACGATAATTTATTGTGTTGGTTGAAGCCGTGTGCAAAAGGCAAGCTGAACGCGGCTGATGAACTAGCTGAGGTATCGGCGGGGTGGGAACTTAAATTAACGAGAGTTCCCTGAACAACGGCGGGAAAGCGGCAATTTGTGATGTCCGTCACATAATCACTCAAAAAGACCCGTCGCGATGAAACGCGGACACGCAAAAGAAGAAATTATGGATATCCGCGTCTTGCGCCGCGGGGCTGGGAGAGGCGACTTGCGCTGCACCGCGGGCGAAAAGCCGCCGCGGCGATTTATATTTTTTGCCGGAGCGCTGCCTTACGCATCCCTGGATAACAACAACGCTCGACGCCGACGCCACGCCGCCGCGGCCGCCAGCAGCGCTACCAGCGCCGGGCTCGCGCCGCCGCCGCTACCGACGGTGAGAATGGTTTCTTCGCTGTCGCTGTTATTATTGGGATTGGGATCGGGCTGACGCGTGCGCACGATATTGGCGGTGACGGTCTGCGTGCCGCCGGTATTGGCGCGCAGCGCCAGCGCCAGCTGCGTATTACCGCCGGCGGCGATCTCGCCCAGTTCGCAAATCACCGCGCCGTTATCAGCGTTACACGTACCCTGTACCGGCGTCGCCGACACGAAGCTGAAGGCCGCGGGAATTTCGCTGCGCAAGGTCAAGCCGCTGGCGGCGTCGGGACCGTTGTTACTCACGGTGATGTCGTAAATCACCGTGCTGCCGGACGGCACCGGATCGAGACGATCGTTGATGCTCAAGGTGACATCCGCCGACTGCGCGGTGTCTTCCAACGCCGCCAGGAACGCATCGCCACCACCGCCGGCATTCACTTGCGCCGCGTTCGCGGCCGGGAAATCCGTCGAGGCGGTCGAGCCGGCCACGTACAGTTTGCCGGCGTTATCCATCGCCACGCCCGCGGCCGCGTCGTCGCCGCCGCCGCCCAGATAAGTGGACCAGTCCAGCAGCGTAGCGGTGGCGTTGAGCCGGCTGACGAAGGCATCTTTAGTGCCGAAGCGGGAAAATTGCAGCGGGCGGCTCAAGGGAAAATCCGCCGACAGGCTCTCGCCCGCCAGCACCAAACCGCCGTCCGCCGCGCGGACGATGCCGTAGGCCTGGTCGAGATCGCTGCCGCCGAGATAGGTGGAATAGAGCAGAGTAGTGCCGGCGGCATCGAGCTTGGCGGCGAAGGCGTCGCCGCGGCCGCCGCCGAACGCGGTTTGAAACGCGCCGGCCGTCACCCGCAGATTGTCCGACACCGTGACGCCCGCGATATACATATTGTCGTCGCCGTCCAGCGCGAGGGCGTAGACGCGGTCCCAGCTGTTGCCGCCGAAATAGCTGGAATAGCGCATGGCGTCGCCATTGGCGCTGAGCCGGCTGATGAAGCCGTCTTCCGGAAAGCCGCCGAAGTTTTCTTGCAGATTGCTGGGCGAGATCGGGAATAAAACCGACGACGCCGTACCGCCCGCGATCACCACCTCACCGCCGCTGGTAAGGGCGATGGCCGAGATGGAATCCAGATCGGTGCCGCCCCAATAGGTGGAGAACAACACGCCGGCGCCGTCGGCGCTCAACGCGGTGACGAAGCCGTCGGCCTTGTACACGCCGTCGTTGGCCAGCCCGGCGATGAGCGGCTGCACCACGCCCGCGGTCACCGGAAAATTAGCCGAGGTGGTGCCGCCCGCCACATAGGCCTCGCCGCCCGCGCTTAAGGTCACCGCCCGCGCCGAATCCAGCGCCGCGCCGCCGAGATACGTCGCGTACAGCAGCGACGCGCCGTCGGCGCTGAGCTTGACGGCGAAGGCGTCGCTGCCCCCCGCGTTGGTGGCTTGTTGAGGATTCTGCGTGGGGAAATTGTTAGAGTCGGTATCGCCCACTATATACGCCGCGCCGCCGGCATCCGCCGCCACCGCGAAGGCGCGGTCGGTGCCGCCGCCGCCCAGATAAGTGACGTACACCAAATCGCCCGCCGGGTTGAACTTGGCGACGAAGGCGTCGGTGCCGCCGCCGTTCGCACCTTGCAGCGCGGCGCTCACCGGAAAATTCGCGGAAGCGGTTTGACCGGTGAGATAGACATTACCGGCGGCATCCACCGTCACGCCGCTACTCTGATCGGCACCGCCGCCGCCCAGGTAACTGCCGTAGACCAGCACCGGATCGATGATCAGCGGCCGGGTTTTATCGTAAGCGCCCAGCCAGAAAGCCACTTCATTATTAGATTCGACGCGGTAGCCGCCGCTTATTTCGCGCCGGCCGGTCAAGCCGTTTTGATAGATGACCGGTTTATCGAGCAGCAGACTGTCGCCGCCGGTTTCCAAACGCAGTCCGCCGTCTTCGGTCAAGGACACCCGCCGCGCGCCCTCCACTTTCATGCGTATCGCTTGCGGATTCGCGCCCGGCGCGAGCCGCCAGTCAAATTCCAAACGGCCGTCACGGCCGTAGTACACCAGGTCGATGCCGGGATACACCGCGCGATATTCCACGCTGCCATAGGCGCCGACGTCGCGTCGCCACCGGCCGGGATCGGCACCGAGAAAATAATGGCGCGCGCCGGGCAATGGCGTGTTCGCCGCACCGGCCGCGGCGGGGTCGGCGCCCAGCCAGCGCAGCCGCAACGGCGCGCCGCCCTCCTTGAAACCGACCACCGCCTCGGCGGGGGTCAACAGCACGTTATAGCGGGACGCGCGGGCCAGGAATTCCGCGCCCGTCGCGGTTTGATCGGCGCGCGGTTCGAAGGACA
>CAKKSB010000089.1 GCA_919903055.1 Gammaproteobacteria bacterium
ATGTGTTCGACATCGAAGTGAATGCCACCAGCCCCGAACATTTCATCGAGACCGTGGCGGCCATCGCACCGACCTTCGGCGGCATCAATCTCGAGGACATCGCCGCGCCGCATTGCTTCACCATCGAAGCCGCCTTGATCGAGCGGCTCGACATCCCGGTGTTTCACGACGACCAGCACGGCACCGCGATCATCGTCGCCGCCGGTCTGCTCAATGCGCTGGAGCTGCAAGGCAAGCAGTTGCCGGACGCGCGCATCGTCTGTCTCGGCGCCGGCGCGGCGGGCATCGCCTCCATGCATCTCTTGGTGGCGTTGGGCGCAAAAAAGGAAAATCTTTCTTTAGTGGATCGTATCGGCGTGATTCACAGCGGCCGCGACGATTTGAATATCTACAAACGTGAATTCGCGATCGACACCGCGAAGCGCACCTTGGCCGACGCCATGCAAAATGCCGACGCCTTCATCGGCCTGTCGGGACCCGATTTGGTCAGCGAGGCCATGCTCGCCGCCATGGCGCCGAACCCCGTGATCTTCGCCTTATCCAATCCCGACCCCGAGATCAGCCCCGAACTCGCGCGCACCGTGCGCAATGACATCATCATGGCCACCGGTCGCAGCGACTATCCCAATCAAGTGAACAATGTGTTGGGCTTTCCCTTCATCTTCCGCGGCGCGCTCGACGTGCGCGCCAGCCGCATCAACTCCGCCATGCAAGTCGCCGCCGTCCATGCCTTGTGCGCACTGGCGCGCGAGCCGGTGCCGGCCGACGTGCTCAAGGCTTATAAATTGGATCATCTCGAATTCGGTCCCGATTACATCATCCCCAAACCGCTGGACCCGCGTTTGATCGATCACATCGCCCCCGCCGTGGCGCGCGCGGCGGTGGAGAGCGGCGTGGCGCGGCAGAAATATCCGGAGCATTATCCGCAAGTGTAAGCTTTGTTGGAGAAGCGGAGCGCAGTTACCAAAATCAAAAAACGGCATAGTGCTGGCGCAATTTATTAATCCACCCGCCTAAGCCGCGTAACTCTTGATGGGGGATTCGGGAGGGGGCTTCGATGAAGAGGGTGTCGAGTTTAATTGTCGCGTTAGCCTTGTTCTTTGCGCTGAATGGCATTGCCGCCGCGCAAATTTACAAATGGGTGGATGCGGACGGTAAAGTCCATTTTTCGGATCAGCCGCCGAATAACGACAGTAAAGTTGAAGCGGTGACTGCCCACAGTTACCGAGGCCAAGCAAATGTGGCGGCGTCGGGCGTGGTGAAACCTCATAACGGTTTGGCCGTTGCGGCGCCGAAGGTGGTGGCGCGAGCCCAGGTCGAGCTTTATACCACCAGCTGGTGCCCGTATTGCAAACAGGCCCGTCATTTTTTCCGGTCGCGCGGCGTTTCATTCAAAGATTACGATGTCGAAAAAGACAGCCGCGCGCCGCCCGCAAGGCACGGCTGGATTCCGAGACGGGGGTGCCGTTCGCCATCGTCAACGGCGTGAAGATACATGGTTATTCGGAGGTGGCTTACACCGAGGCCCTGGAAGGTAGCCGTTGATTCGCTGTGATGGTGATGTGCCAGGTTTCACTAAGCCGCGTGGATTATGCGCATGAAAGATTTCATTGACGCGGTTTCCAGCGGCGGAATTTAGTTTAATGCGGGGCCTCGCTCGCCGCGGGCGAAGTACTTTCTTTTGATTCCTCTCGTGCTGTTGCAATAAATGTAGGGTGGGTTAGCCGCGTGAGCGGCGTAACCCACCAAGCCGTCGTGCAGCGACTCGTTAATAATCAACTCCGATAATGAGCGCCTGACGGCGCGGGTTGGTGGGTCACGCCGCGCTAACCCACCCTACATCGATTTTATGATCTCGAAATAACATCTCGCCCGCGTCGCCGACTGACCTACTTAATCGTTCTTCGCCGCCGCACGCCATTCTTCAGCGTGCCATCCGATTGAGCGCAAGCAACATTCGCGGATCACCCATGTTGGTGAGCCGCGACTTTACAAACTCACATTCGCCGCCCATCATCCTTATGCAGGTGTCAGGCAAAGGAGTCCGTCGTGAGGAAGATCGCGATCGTGGGGCCGGGTCGGGTCGGTGAATCCACCGCGCAGATTCTGGCGAAGGAGTCGCTGTGCCGCGAGTTGGTGCTGGTGGGCGTCGATGACGGTGTGGCGCGAGGCATCGCCTTGGATGTGCAGGAATCGGCGCCGCTGTTCGGGTTCGATACCAAGGTGAGCGGCGGCGCCGATCCCACGCTGCTGGCCGGTGCCGATCTGGTGATCATGACGGCGGGGCTGCCGCGCAAGCCGGGCATGAGCCGCGATCAACTGCGCGACGCCAATCTCGCGGTGTCGCGCGCGGTGGTGGCCAATGTGCTGCGTCACGCGCCGAACGCAATGTTACTGATGGTGAGCAATCCGGTGGACGTGCTCACCTATGATGCCTACAAGCAGACCGGCTGGCCGCGCGAGCGGGTGTTCGGCCTGTCGGGTGTGCTGGACAGCGCGCGCATGGCGAGTTTCGTGGCGCAGGCCAGCGGTTATTCGGTGCGCGACATCACCGCGCTGGTGATCGGCGGTCACGGCGACGCCATGGTGCCCTTGCCGGACTACACCTGCATCAACGGCATTCCCATCAAACATTTTCTCGACGCGGCGACCATCGCGCGGCTGATCGAACACACCCGCCAGGGCGGCGCGGAGATCCTCGCCCTCAAACAGACCAGCAGCGCCTACGATTCACCCGCCGCCGCCATCGCCGTCATGGTCGAGGCGATTATCCGTGACCGCAAACGGATTTTGCCCTGCGTGGCGGTGCTCGCCGGTGAATACGGACAGTGCGATATCGCGCTCGGCGTACCGGTGGTGTTGGGCGAAAGCGGCGTGGAGAAAGTATTGGAATTGCCGCTAACCGGAGACGAGAGCACCGCCTTGATCCGGTCGGCTGAAACGGTAAGGGCAAGTCTCACCGGTGTATTCTGACGTCGCGATGCCGCTGCCTCCAACGGTGAAAAGACCGATGATATGTTCACCTGGGCAACGAACACCGCGCCCACCGTGGCGGAAGTGCATCACGAGTTTTCTTTTACCGCTAGTAACGAGGAGTAGGCCATGGGCGATAAAAAACACACCCTGACCCTTACCGATAACGCCACCGGTAAAGCCATCGAACTGCCGGTGCGTTACGGCACCGAAGGTCCGCCGGCGGTGGACATCGGGCCGCTTTATCGCGACTTCGGTTATTTCACTTATGATCCCGGTTTCGTCTCCACCGGCAGTTGTCGCAGCGCCATCACCTTCATTGACGGCGATCAGGGCGTCTTGCTGTATCGCGGTTATCCCATCGAGCAGTTGGCGGAGAAGAGCACGTTTCTCGAAGTGGCTTATCTGTTGCTCTACGGCGAGTTGCCCAGCCAGGATCAGCTGGATGGTTTCACCAACGTGATCGTGCGCCACACCATGATCAACGAAAGCCTCAAGAGTTTTTATCAAGGCTTCTATCACGACGCCCATCCCATGGCGACCATGGTGGGGGTGGTGGGTTCGTTGTCGGCGTTTTATCACGACTCCACCGACATCCGTAATCCGCAACACCGCGAAATCGCCGCCCATCGGCTGATCGCCAAAATGCCCACTATCGCCGGCGCCAGCTACAAACATTCCATCGGCGAGCCCTTCGTCTATCCGAAAAACAGTTTGAGCTACGCCGGCAATTTTTTGCGGATGATGTTCGCCGTGCCGTCCGAAGAATACGTAGTCGATCCGGTGGCGGAAAAAGCCCTCGATTTAATTTTTATTCTGCACGCCGACCACGAACAGAATGCCAGCACTTCCACGGTGCGGCTGGCCGGCAGCTCCGGCGCCAATCCGTTCGCCTGCATCGCCTCCGGCATCGCCGCCCTGTGGGGCCCGGCCCACGGCGGCGCCAACGAAGCGGTATTGCGCATGCTGGCGCAGATCGGCGACGTCAAACACATTCCCCAGTACCTCGCCAAGGCCAAGGACAAAAACGATCCCTTCCGTTTAATGGGGTTCGGCCACCGCGTGTATAAAAATTACGACCCGCGCGCCCGCATCATCCGCAAGATGTGTCATGAGGTATTGGAGAAGGTCGGCGATCAGCACGATCCCTTGTTCGAGCTGGCGCTGCGCCTCGAAGAGCTGGCATTGAAGGACGATTATTTCATCGAGCGCAAACTCTATCCCAACGTCGATTTTTATTCCGGGCTGATTTACAAGGCGCTGGGCATACCCACCAATATGTTCACGGTGATGTTCGCCATCGCCCGCACCGTGGGCTGGGTGGCGCAGTGGATGGAGATGATCGGCGAGCCGGATCAAAAAATCGGCCGGCCGCGGCAAATCTACGACGGTCCCGCGGCGCGGGATTATCTGCCCATCCGCCGTCGCAAATCCGCCCCCCACGGCGCGGGCACGGCCGACCTCAACGGCGAGGCGCGCAATACGGATTAGGCTTGGGAAGAAATTTGAGCCGCCAGAACGCCAAGGGCCAAGAAAAAACGTTCGAATGAAATCCAAAAATCTTGGCGTGCTCGGCGTCCAATGGTTTTTTCAGAGGGTCTCCAGCAACACCCGCAACTCATCGGCGCTGGCCCGCTCCATCGGCCGGCCGTCCACGTCGCTCTTGAAGGTTTGCCGCGCCGCGACCGGCGGCAACACCACCAACAGCAGCGGCGTCTCTTTAGCGAGAAAACGATAGGCCGGATACGTGACCGTTTCGCCGCCGCTCAAGGTCAAGCGTTTATCGCAGAGTTGATGGGGGATGTGATGTTCCATGAGAAACAGCGCCGGTTCTTCCGCCGTGTCGGCGATCACATGCAAGGTAATCTCGGTGTGCTCATCGGCGGTGCCGCGCAGCACCGGTCCCACCAACCGCGGTTTGAAGCGTTCGAGAAACAACATGGCGTGCAGCGCGGTTTCCCGCAGGTGTTTTAAGCGCGCCGGCTGGCGGTCGGCGCGGAACAGCCGCTGATATTCCACCAGGGCCCGTTCGATCTCATCGTTGCGCGGCAGGTTGCGGGTGTTGCCGGCGCCGAGGCGGACCGCCGCCTTATGTTTGGCTTTGTAAAAATCCGTCAAATGCTCCTCGCTCATGATGCGGGCGGCCTCGACGGCGATGAGCTGGCGCATGCGGACTTCATTGGTATTGCCGCGACGGGGTTTCATGGCGTACTCCCCTTAAAATAATTGCTCCGGTACGGCCGGCGGCGCCGTGCCCGGTTGCGTGCCGGCGGCGTCGGACGTCGGCGCCGTCGCGCGGGTGGACGGAACGTTGTCGGCGAAAAAGGTTTCGAAAATGGCATCGTGCTCGCCCGGCTCGGCTTGCAGGCCGGTCTCGGGATTGATGCGTACCGACACCAGGCCCGGCGGTTGTTGCAAAGGCTGGTCCGGTACGCCTTGCAGCGCGGCACGCATGAAATCCATCCACATCGGCAGCGCGGCGCGGCCGCCGGTCTCGGCATTGCCCAGCGGCCGGGTATCGTCGAAGCCGACCCAGGCCACGGTGGCCACCGCCGGGCTGAAGCCGGCGAACCAGGCGTCGCGCTGGTCGTTGGTGGTGCCGGTCTTACCGGCGATGTCGCTGCGGCCCAGTTGCGCGGCGCGCTGGGCGGTGCCGAGGCGGATCACGTCTTTCATCATGCTGGTCATCAGATAGGCATTCTGCGCGCTGATCACCCGCGGTGCCAGCTTGGCGGCGGGCGCGGTTCGGGTGATGAGATTAGTGGCGGCGGGCGTATCGGCGCTGGCCGGGGGGATTGCGATGGTGTCGTTGCCGCAGTCGGCGCAGACCCGAATCGGCTCGGCTTGCCAGAGGGTCGCGCCTTGAGCGTCTTCGATGCGGTCGATGAAATAGGGCGTGACGCGATAGCCGCCATTGGCGAACACGGTATAACCGGCCGCCAGGTTGAGAGGCGTGACGCTATTGCTGCCGAGGGCGAGGGATAAATTGCGCGGCAGAGAGGCTTTGTCGAAGCCGAAGCGGCTGACGTAGTCGATGGCGGTGTCGATGCCCGTCGCGCGCAGCACCCGGATCGACACCAGGTTGCGTGAGTGGGTCAGCGCCTCGCGCAGGCGGGTGGGTCCGTAAAACTCGCCCGAGTAATTTTCCGGACGCCAGCTGTTTTCCAGTTCGGGGTCGTCGAAAACCACCGGCGCGTCGTTGATGACGGTGGCCGGGGTCATGCCGTGTTCCAGGGCGGCGGAATAAACGAAAGGTTTGAAGCTGGAGCCCGGTTGGCGGAGGGCCTGGGTGGCGCGGTTGAATTTGCTGCGATAGAAATCGAAGCCGCCCACCAAGGCCAGCACCGCGCCGTCGCTGGGCCGCAACGCCACCAGCGCGCCTTCCGCCTCGGGGGCCTGCGCCAGGCGCGCCTGGCCGGTTTTGTCGATCTCCACACGCAGGATGTCGCCGGGTTTGGCCAGATCGGCCGGACGAACCGGACCGTCGCCAGGGGTTCGCCGCGCCCATTCCGTTCCTTCCAGCGCAACGGAGATGAGTTTGCCGTCTCGGAGCGCCACCCGCAGTTGGCCCTCGCCGGTACTCACCACCAAGGCGGGCACCAGGCCGCCCAAGCTGTCGTAGTTGGCTAAGAGAGCGATCCCGTCGTCGGCTCCGGCCCGAACCGGCAGTTTCACGTAGGCCTCGGCGCCGCGATAGCCGTGACGCCGGTCGTATTCCAGCAGCGCGTCGTGCAGGGCGTGATTGGCGGCGGCCTGCAAACGGGTGTCGAGGGTGGTGTAGACCTTCATCCCGGTGGTGTAGACGTCTTCCCCGTAGCGCTCGAACAGTTCCGCGCGCACCTGCTCGGTGAGGTAGGGTGCTTCGGCTTCGATGGGCAGGCTGCTGAGCCGGGCGGTGTCTTTCTCCGCGATCGCCGCGCTATAAGCGGCTTCATTGAGGAAACCCAGGTTGCGCATGCGGCCCAGCACGTAATTGCGGCGGGTAAGGGCCCGCGCCGGATCGGCGATGGGATTGTAGCGCGACGGGGCTTTGGGCAGGCCGGCGATCATGGCCATTTGCGCTACGCTCAGGCGGGGCAGTTCCACGCCGTAATACACCTGCGCGGCGGCGGCTACCCCATAAGCCCGCTGGCCCAGATAAATCTTATTGAGATACAGCTCGAGGATTTCCTGCTTGGTGAATTCCTGCTCGATGTTGAAGGCCAGCAGGATTTCGTTGAATTTCCGCAGATAGGTTTTTTCGCGGCCGAGGAAGAAGTTGCGGGCGACCTGCATGGTGATGGTGCTGCCGCCCTGGGTTTTTTGCCCGGTCGAAACCAGGATCCAGGCCGCTCGTAGCAGGCCTTGGTAATCGACGCCGGGGTGCTGGAAAAAGCGGTCGTCTTCCGCGGCGAGGATCGCCTTCACCATGCCGTCGGGAACGGCGTCGAGCGTCACCGGGGTGCGTTTCATCTCCCCATACTCGGCCAGCAACTTGTGATCCGAGGTATACACCCGCAAGGGGACTTGGTAGCGTACGTCCCGCAGCGCCTCGGCGGAAGGAAGTTGCGGGATCAGATAAAAGTAGAGGGCGGTGGCGACGGCTCCGCCAAGCAACGCCAGTCCGATTAGGGCGATCGCGGTCAGGCGGGCCGCTTTTAAAAAAAATGTCATTGCTTGGGGGATGGCTGTGAACTGCGTTAAGTTAAAGTAGGTTAAGGTTTAGTATAAAGGTTCCGATATAACGAAGCGAACCGAGTTGTGTTCCTTACGCTTATTTATTATGGTTGAGTGCGGGAATTTACGTGCTGAGGATAAACAGACCAACCGTGGGCACGGGAAAGGGAGAAAACCTTGGGGTTTTTTAACAGGAAAGGTTCGGTCGTACTGGGCCTGGATATCAGTTCCACCGCCGTGAAACTTCTCGAGCTGGGTCAGAGCGGATCACGCTACCGCGTGGAAAGTTACGCCGTGGTGCCGTTGCCGCCCCATGCCGTGGTGGAGAAAAGCATCGCCGACGTCGAAGCGGTGGGTTCGGCCATCGAACGCGCGGTGAAGCGGGCCGGCACGCGGGTGAAACACGCCGCGGTGGCGGTGGCCGGTTCGGCGGTGATCACCAAAGTCATTTCCATGCCGGCTTCCTTGTCGGAAAGCGACATGGAAAACCAGATTCGCCTGGAGGCGGATCAATACATTCCTTATCCGATGGAAGAAGTGAATCTCGATTTTCAAGTGTTGGGTCCGTCCGAGAAGAAGCCCGACACGGTGGATGTGCTGCTGGCGGCCTCGCGCAGCGAGAACGTGGACGTGCGGGTCGCCGCGGTGGAATTGGGCGGGCTGATCGCCAAGATCGTCGACGTCGAAGCCTTCGCCATGGAAAGCGCCTTCGGTTTGTTGACCGCGCAGCTCCCTGAAGCGGGCGCCGGCAAGATCATCGCGGTAGCCGACGTCGGCGCCACCATGACCACCCTCAATGTCCTCAACAATTTCAAAATCATTTATACCCGCGAGCAAGTCTTCGGCGGCAAGCAGCTCACCGAAGAAATTCAACGCCGCTACGGCCTGTCCTACGAAGAAGCGGGCATGGCCAAAAAGCAGGGCGGCCTGCCCGACAATTATGTGCCCGAAGTGCTGGAGCCGTTTAAAGAAGCGATGGCGCAACAGGTCAGCCGTTCCTTGCAGTTTTTCTTTTCATCAAGCCAGTACAACAACGTCGATCACATCGTACTGGCCGGCGGTTGCGCGTCGATTCCCGGCATCGATGAATTGATCGAGCAAAAGATCGGCACCAGTACGTCCATCGCCAATCCCTTCTCCACCATGGCCTTGTCGTCCAAGGTCAAAGCCCATGCCTTGAGCGGCGATGCGTCGTCGCTGATGATCGCCTGCGGCTTGGCCATGAGGAGCTTCGACCGATGACCCGTATCAATCTTCTGCCATGGCGCGAGCAGCAGCGTAAAGAACGTGAACGCCAGTTTTATACGGTGGCCGGCGGCGCCGTGGTGATGATGTTGCTGGTGGTGGGTTATATCCATATCCATGTGTCCGGCTTGATCGATCAGCAAAAGGGCCGTAATGATTTCATGACCCAAGAGATCGCGGCGGTCGATGCCCAGATCGCGGAAATCAAAGAGCTCGAAGCCGAAAAGAGCCAGTTGCTGGCGCGTATGAAAGTCATAGAACAACTGCAAAGCCAGCGGCCGCAGATGGTCCACTTGTTCGACGAACTGGTGAAGAGCATACCCGAAGGCGTTTATCTCACCAGCGTCAAACAAAACGGTTCGTCGGTGATCGTGGAAGGCGTGGCGCAATCCAACGCCCGGGTGTCGGCGTTCATGCGTAACATCGATCAGTCGGCGTGGATGTCGAGTCCGAAGTTGAACGTCATCGAATCCACGACCAAGGACGGTCAGCGGGCGAGCAAGTTCGTGCTGGACATCAAGCAGATCACCGAAAGCGCGGCGGCCCCCAACCCGGATGCGACCTCATGACCTTCGACGAACTAAAACAACAGTTACAAGGGCTGGATTTCAGCGACATCGCTAATTGGCCGGTGTTCGCGAAGGTCGGTGCCGTATTAATTGTATGCGGCGTGGTGTTGGGCGCGGGATTCTGGTTCGATACCCGCGGCCAGCTGGAAGAATTAGAGGCGGCCGAAAAACAAGAGGCCGAGTTCAAACAGAACTTTGAAGCCAAGCAGCACAAAGCGGCCAATCTTCAGGTGTACCGTGAGCAGATGGCCGAAATGAAACGCTCGTTCGGGACCATGTTGCGCCAGTTGCCTTCCAAGACCGAGATCGCCGAGTTGCTGGTGGATATTTCGCAAACCGGATTGAGCAACGGTTTGGAGTTCGAACTGTTCAAGCCGGACGTGGAGAAACCCGCCGAGTTTTATGTCGAGCTGCCGATCAAGATCAAGGTGACCGGCAATTTTCACGAATTCGGCAGTTTCGTCAGCGGCGTGGCGCAGTTGCCGCGGATCGTCACCTTGCACGATATCAACATCGCTCCGGCTAAGGAGGGTGGTGATTTGACCATGGAGTTGACGGCGAAAACCTATCGTTATCTCGAGGAGGGCGCGCAATGAGTGCGGGCGGCGCGCAATTCAAAACTGCTTATTCCGGCCTGCGGCTGGCGGTGACGGGCCTGCTCAGTTTGGCGCTGGTGGCCTGCAGCGGCGACAAGATGGACGACTTGCGTGCTTATGTCGAAGCCACCAAGGCCAAGCCCGGCGGCCGGGTGGAGCCGATTCCCGAAGTGAAGCCTTTCGAATCTTTCGCGTATCAAGTCGCCGGCCGTAAATCGCCTTTCGAACCGTGGACCGCCAATAGCGGCGCCTCGCGCAAAAATGCCGTGCCGGGTACCGGCCCGGCGCCGGATGACAACCGCCGCAAAGAGGCCTTGGAGTCTTTCCCCTTGGATACTTTGCGGATGGTCGGCACACTTTCCCAAAAAGACGGGATGTGGGCCATTGTTAAAGCCCCGGACGGTCTGGTGTATCGGGTTACCCGTAATAACTACATGGGCCAAAATCATGGCCGGGTGACGCGGGTGAGTGAAGAACGGATCGACGTGACGGAGATCGTTCCCGATGGGCTGGGAGGATGGCAGGAGCGCCAAGCAGGTTTGGCGTTAGCAGAATAATCCCAATAGGGAGCCAGATGTGATGAGCGGAACACAACTGATGAGAGTGAGAATAATGGCTAGCGTAGGCAAACGAAGGGTGCTGCTGCAGTGTACCTTGGTCGCGATGATGTTATTGCCGGTGCTGGGTGCGCCGGTGAAGGCGGCCGACGGGACCATGCCGCAATTGGAAGACGTGACCTTTCTGGCGTTGCCGGGTAATCGAGTGCAAGTGGATTTGACGCTGTCCGGTCCAGTGCCCGAGCCCAGCAACTTCACCACCGACACGCCGGCGCGCATTGCCCTGG
>CAKKSB010000090.1 GCA_919903055.1 Gammaproteobacteria bacterium
GCAACACACCGGCGTAATCGCCGGTGAACGGCCGGCCCGTGGCGTTGGCGCCGTGAAAACCGGGCGCCAGACCCACGATCAGCAAACCCGGCGCTCGCGTTCCGAACGGTGACACCGGACGGGCGTGATAGGCGGGATAGTCTTGACGCACCCCATCCAAAAAAACAGCCAGCCGGTCGCATTGCCGACAATTTTCATTGAAGTGTGCAGGTTTCATGGGGGGATAGTATAAGGCACTCAAGGTCCCGCGGCGGTATCCGCCACCGCCGCGGGCGTGAGAATTTTATTAATGAGTTTTAGTGATGAGCGCGACTACCGCGGCTTGTGGACCTTCCTCGCCGTCGGTCTCGGCGAAGCGCACCGTCATACCGATGACCAGTTCCTGGAAACCACCGTGGGTAACACTGTTTTCATGGAAGTAGACTTCGCGGCCGTCGAGGGTTTCGATAAACCCATAGCCTTGCCCTTCATAAAGACGGCTGATCTTGCCTAAGGGGACTTCCTCATGCACCTTCACTTCACCCCGTTGTTTACGGGCATGGCCTTGCAATTGGCGCCGGGCCGCGTTGAAGGCATCACGGATCGCCACATAGAGGTCTTCATTGGGTTCACGTTTCACCACCAGCTCGGCACCGGGCACGGTGAGATCGATACGAACATTGTAAAGCACCCCATGGTGCTGGCTGCGATGGGGCGCCTCCACCAATACTCTGCAACTCATAATGCGATCAAAAAAGGTGTCCAGCTTGGCGGCTTTTTCTCTGATCGCTGACTCCGCCGCATCGGAAAGAGACATGTGCCGTGCCGTAACTTGTACCGGTAACATCATGAAGTATCTCCTTTATTTATTGCATTTGCGCGGCCTCGGCACACTGCCGAAAAACGTCGCGCACGAGTTTTATTATTAGTGTGTTGACCTCCTTTACTTGGATACCACTAAATCAGCCAAATGAAAAATTTTTCTTGGTTATTTTTAAGTATAGAAACTTAAAAGGCGACGACCCGATTCCGCCAGTAGCTCGGCTGTAATACCTAAAATACAAACTTGGGATGCGCTTAAAGTTAAAAAATTACCTGGCCGATGTCCCGCTTGCATATAC
The DNA here is from genome assembly GCA_919903055.1 of Gammaproteobacteria bacterium. Classification (GTDB taxonomy): domain Bacteria; phylum Pseudomonadota; class Gammaproteobacteria; order DRLM01; family DRLM01; genus CAKKSB01. The sequence continues at coordinate 1,101 of CAKKSB010000090.1, forward strand.
AAGCTAAGCGGGACAAAACCGCAAATCTTGAGAACGGGATGCTTCGTTAGCGGAATATCAGGCGACCAGTGAGGTTTTAAACAACTAAGGACAGTGCGGACTCTACGTTACAGCATAGTATATAAAGGCTAGATCATGGCTGTGAAACGCTCTAACCCGCTGGTTGACGCGTGGTATAAGACCAAAACCAGCGAGATATTCGAAGTGATCGCCATCGACGACGACGCCATCGAAATTCAATATCTGGACGGTACCGTCGAAGGCCTGGACCACGACGCCTGGCTCACCCTGTCACCCAAGGAAATCAACCCGCCGCGTGAGGCTTTGGCCCAGGATTACCAGGATGACGGCGGTGAAGAACATCCTCATTATAGCCTCGGCGACAGGGAGTCCGATCCCATCGATTGGCCCGCTAATTACGACGAATACGATGATTGAATAACCTGGAGTTAAAAATCCGGTGTTCTACGCAAATCCAGCGTATACGGATATTCCCGATTGATCTCTTCCGGCGGCGGAACCAGGGGACTCGGCGGTCGTCCTTCGGGAAAAAATTCTTCCAGACTCGCAATTTCCGGCGACGGTTCCAATGTACCGGGAGTATGACCGTAAGGCCAAAAGCGGCTGATGCGACGGGCCTCGGCCTCGTAGGCGTTGACGGGAAACACTTCATAACTGCGGCCGCCGGGATGCACGACGTGATAAGTGCAGCCGCCGATGGATCGGCCGTTCCAGGTGTCGGTGACGTCGAACACCAGCGGTGCGTGCACACCGATGGTCGGATGCAGCGCCGACGGCGGCTGCCAGGCGCGGTAACGCACGCCGGCGACATATTCACCGTGCGTACCGGTGGCGTGCAAGGGCACGCGCCGGCCGTTACACGTTACGACGTAACGTCCTTCGGTGAGGCCGGTCACTTTGACTTGCAGGCGTTCCACCGATGAATCTACGTAACGCGCCGTGCCGTGGCTGCTCACCTCTTCGCCCAGCACATGCCAAGGCTCCAGCGCCATGCGCAATTCGAGTTCGATGCCCTGGATTTTCACGGTGCCATAACGCGGAAAACGGAAGTCGAAAAATGGTTCCAGCCATGCCAGTTGAAATGGCTCGCCGCTTTCGTTGATTTCCCGCACCACTTCGCGCATGTCTTCCCACACGCAATGGGGCAGCATGAAGCGGTCATGCAGCGCGGTGCCCCAGCGCACTAGACGTTTGGCGTAAGGTTCGCGCCAGAAACGCGCGATCAATACCCGCAGCAATAACATTTGCACTACGCTCATGCGGGCGTGGGGCGGCATTTCGAAAGCACGGAATTCCACCAGGCCGAGCCGGCCTTGCGCGGTATCGGGCGAATATAATTTGTCGATGCAGAATTCGGCGCGATGCGTGTTGCCGGTGAGGTCCACCAGCAGATGTCGCAACAGCCTGTCCACTAGCCACGGCTGCGGCACTTCGCCTTGCGGCATTTGCTGAAAGGCGATTTCCAATTCGTACAGCGCGCTATCGCGAGCTTCGTCGACCCGCGGGGCCTGGCTGGTGGGGCCGATAAACATGCCGGAGAACAGATACGACAAACCCGGATGATGTTGCCAATACGTCACCAGACTGCGCAGCAGATCGGGACGGCGCAACACAGGGCTGTCGCTGGGAGTCGCACCGCCGATGGTGACGTGATTGCCGCCGCCGGTGCCGGTGTGGCGACCGTCGAGCATGAATTTTTCCGCAGCCAAGCGCGTGAGATGCGCCTCTTCGTACAGCGTGAGCGTGTTAATTACCAATTCGTCCCAGGTATGCGCTGGATGAATATTCACTTCGATGACGCCGGGATCGGGTGTGACCAGCAGACGTTGCAGGCGCAAGTCGCGCGGCGGTTCATAGCCCTCCAAGACGATCGGCAACTCGAGAGATTGAGCGGTATCTTCCAGCACGGTGACTAAATCGAGATAGTGTTCCAGCTCCGCCAGCGGCGGCAGAAACACGTGCAGACAGCCGCCGCGCGCTTCGATGCATAAAGCAGTGTGGATTACTTCGATTTGCACGCGCTCGGTACGTGGCGAACTACCCGGCTGTTCATGGATTTCCGGATGGGACGTGTAGTCCGGTACCCAACTGCTGTAACGGCGCATCACCCCGCCGTGAATATCACCCAACGCGGCCACCGGTTGGAACAAGCTGCGTTCTTGCGGCAGCATTCGTTCTTCCTCTCTCACCCACGGTAAGGAATCGAGAGGCAGGCGCAAACCCATCGGCGAATCGCCCTGTATCAAAAATAAATGCTCGCGGCGGAAACGCCACGGCGTGCTGTACCAGCCCCGCAGCCGGAAATTCCATTGCAAGGGCAAAGCGTAACCCACCGGCGTGCCCAAGCCGCGCGACAACGCCGCCGCCAGCAAACGGCGTTCCAGCGGATCGTTCAACTTGACTTGCAGCGGATCGAGATTGATCGGCACCCCGCTCTCCTGCCACAACGAATACAGTGTGTCTTCGTAGCCGGGCGACGCGTTGCGCGGATTGACGCCCAGCCGCCGCGCCACTTCGGAAATGAAACGTTGCGCATCGGCGCTGGTGTGGCCTTCGTCGTCGAGCTCGGTTCGCAGCAAGGCGGGATCGCGCCATATCGGCACGCCGTCCTTGCGCCAGAAACAGCCCAGCGCCCAGCGCGGCAGCGCTTCACCGGGATACCACTTGCCTTGTCCGCAGTGCAGCGCGCCGCCTACGCCGTAACCTTGCGCCAAGCGCCGCAGCAATTGTCCGGCGAGCCGGCGCTTGTGCGCGCCGAGCGCGGCGGTGTTCCACTCGGGCGCTTCCATGTCGTCGCCGGAGACGAAAGTAGGTTCACCGCCCATGGTGAGGCGCACGTCCTGCGCGTCCAAATCGGCATCGACCTTTTTACCGAGGGCGAGGATCGCGGCCCATTGATCTTCGCGGTAAGGCTTGGTGACGCGCGGATCTTCGTGCAGACGCTGCACCGTGTTGTGGTGATAAAACTCCACCTTGCATTCGCCGGTTTCACCGCTGAGCGGCGCGGCGCTGCTGGGATCGGGCGTACAGGCCAAGGGAATATGGCCTTCGCCGGCGAACAGTCCGGAAGTGGGATCGAGGCCGACCCAGCCGGCGCCAGGAATATAAACCTCGGCCCAGGCATGCAAATCGGTGAAATCCGCCGCCGGTCCCGCCGGGCCGTCCAAACTTTTCACGTCGGCGGTGAGCTGCACTAAATAGCCGGACACGAAACGCGCCGCGAGACCCAGATGCCGGAGAATTTGCACCAGCAGCCAGGCGCTGTCGCGGCAGGAGCCCAAGGCTTTGCCCAAGGTCTCTTCGCTGCTTTGCACGCCGGGCTCCATGCGCACGGTGTAATCGACTTTTTCGCGCAACACTTGATTGAGGTAAACCAAAAAGTCGACCGTATTGCGCGGTGCAAGGCTAATGCCCGCCAGCCAGTCGCGCAACAGCGGACCGTGATCTTTGATCTCGAAATAGGGACTCAACTCTTTATGCAAATGCGGCGGATAGTCGAAAGGAAACCGCTCGGCGTATTCCTCCATGAAAAAATCGAAGGGATTGATCACCGTGAGCTCGGCCACCACATCCACTTCCAGATAGAGTTCGCTGGTCGGTTCGGGAAACACCACGCGTGCAAGATAATTGCCGAACGGATCCTGCTGCCAGTTGATGAAATGCGGTTCGGGGCGAATGCGCAGGGAATATGCCTCGATCGGCGTGCGGGCATGCGGCGCGGGACGCAGCCGCAGCACCTGCGGTGAGAGTCGCACCGGCCGGTCGTAACGGTAAGCGGTGATGTGAGTCAAGCCAACCCGGATCGCCATGGTGTCTTCCTAGTTACCAAATCGTGAAACCGCTAGGCGGTCGCCATCGCCTGGGCAGTGTAGCGCCTTTCCACCCACTGCGCCTGAAACCACGTGGCGCCAATCGCTTCCTGTACCTCGTTGATCGCGAGTTGCAACTCGTCGATGAAAGCATGCATGGCGGCAAGATCCATGGCGGCGATCTCGGCCGTGCGCAGCCGTTCCTGCAGGGCCGACACGCGGCGCAACGGCGCTTCGTGACGCGGTAAATTACGCAAGCCGCTTTCCGCCACCGCCGCGGCATGACTCACCGTGCGCGGGAAAAAATTATCCTGAAGTAGAAATTTGACGACCGCCGCACCCTCGACGCGATTACGCACATGCTGGCGGTACATCTGATAGGCGCTGAGCGATTTCAATACATTCACCCATAGCAGATTGTCGTATTGTCCCGGCGCCTGCTGGCGCGGCATGAGCAGGAAAATCGCGCTATCGACGATGCGTGTCGTCATGTCGGCCCGTTCGAGATTGCGGCCGATCCGCACGAAATCATAAGCCGCGTCGTGGCTCATGGTACTGGCCAGCAGCCCGGTCAATTGCTGACAGCGGAAAATCACTTCCTTGAGGAAGGCGTAGCGCCCCCGCCGCGGTAGCGCGTCGCGCGCATGATTCCTGGCGTAGAGGTACAGTTCATTGCAGTGCTGCCAGGCCTCCCCCGGCAGCAGCTCACGGGTGGTACGCATGTTTTCCCGCGCCATGCCGATCGAGGCCAAAATGGAACTGGGATTGGCGGCATTGGCCACCACGAAATCGATGGTGTGCTGCTCACCGTAACCTGGATAATGCTCGGCGAAATCCTCGCCGCTGCCGGTGATGTCGATGAGTTGCCGCCAGCCGGGTTCCACGCCTTTGGGCAAGTCCAGCACTTGATGGGTATACGCGTTGACCAACCGCGCGCTGTTTTCGGCGCGTTCGATATAACGCGCCATCCAATAAATCCGTTCCGCCACTCGCGACAACATCGTTCCCTCCCCACTCAGATGTTAGAAGGTAAGCCTACTTACGTGACGCCCGAATAAAATTCGGTTTTTTACGCTACTCCGCCCGCCAAACGGAAAACGTCTTGCACGGAAGGCGCGGTCTTATTAACCGGCACTTAAAAATACATTCCCTCTCTCCTGGCGGGAGAGGGGCTTGAGGAGCGGGGGAAGAAATTTAATGAAACAATCAACTTCCCCTCTTCCTGCCCTCTCCCATCGGGAGTTTGATGGCGAATCAATAACACCACTCATGCGTAACTCACCACCCAAGTATCTTTGCTGCCGCCGCCTTGCGACGAGTTCACCACCGTCGATCCTTCCCGCAAAGCCACCCGGGTCAGCCCGCCCGGCGTGACATACATTTTTTCACCTTGCAGAACGAAAGGCCGCAAATCGACATGGCGCGGCGCGACCCGCTCACCGCACAGCGTGGGCACGGTCGAGAGCTTGATCAAAGGCTGCGCGATGTAATTGCGCGGATCGGTCTGAATGCGGCGAGCGAATTCCTCGCGCTCTCCACTGCTCGCCGTCGGCCCGATCAGCATGCCGTAACCGCCCGATTCATTGGCCGGCTTTACCACCAGCTTGTCGAGATTCTTCAACACATACTCACGTTCATTTTCATAAAGGCAGAGATGGGTCGGCACATTGGGAATGATCGCTTCCTCGTCCAGATAATATTTGATGATCTTGGGCACGAAGGCATACACCGCTTTATCGTCGGCGACTCCCGCCCCCGGCGCGTTGGCGAGACCCACCTTGCCCTTGCGCCAGGCCCGCATCAGACCCGGTACGCCGAGCAGCGAGTCTTTATCGAAGACTTCGGGATCGAGGAACAAATCATCGACCCGCCGGTAGATCACGTCCACTCGCTGCAAACCGTCGATGGTGCTCATGTACACGCAGTCGTCGTCGCCGACCATCAAGTCCGACCCTTCGACCAGTTCCGCGCCCATTTGCTGGGCGA
>CAKKSB010000091.1 GCA_919903055.1 Gammaproteobacteria bacterium
AACGGTCTCTTTCAGTTATTCCTACATATTGGCCGCCGATTTAAGCGCGGCCGTGCTGCCTGAGGCGGATCAGATTCAAAGCCGCGGTATTCCCGAGCCGGACACCTTGGCGCTGCTGAGTTTGGGAGTAGTTGGTTTAGGGGCCATCGCGCGCCGGCGAGCGCGTCATAACAAATAACAACTATAAAAATAAAACTAAAAAATTACACGGCCCGTAAGGGCCGTTTTTTTATTGATAAGCTTATTGATGCTTTATTGATAAGCAGCGTGAATATTAAACGGGTTTACTTTGTATGCCGAGGTTGTGCCAGATACTGGTGGTGGGACCGGCCTGATTCATGGTGTAGAAGTGCAGGCCGGGTGCGCCGCCATCCAGTAGAGTGCGGCATAAATCGCTGACCACGTCGAGGCCGAAGGCGCGCAATGATTTTACGTCCTCGCCGTAGGCCTCCAAGCGCTTGCGTATCCAGCGCGGGATTTCGGCGCCGCAGGCATCGGAAAAGCGCGCGAGCTGTACATAATTGGTGATGGGCATGATGCCGGGCACGATGGGTAGATCCAAGCCCATTTTTTCGCAAGCATCCATGAAACGGAAATAGGCGTCGGCGTTGTAAAAATATTGGGTGATCGCCGCGTCGGCGCCGGCCTGGACTTTGCGTTTGAAGTTGCGCAGGTCCGCCTCCGCGTTGAGTGCCTGCGGGTGAAACTCCGGATAGGCCGCGACTTCGATGAAGAAGTGATCGCCGGTCTCGCCGCGGATGAATTCCACCAGTTCGTTGGCATGGCGGAATTCGCCGGCCTCGCGCATGCCCGACGGCATATCGCCGCGGAGGGCCACCAGGTGGCGGATGCTTTGCGATTTATAGTTGTCGAGGATTTGCCGGATGTTGGCTTTGGCCGAGCCGATGCACGACAAATGCGGCGCCACGTCGATGCCGGTCGTTTGTTTGATTTCGCGCACGGTCTCGAAGGTGCGCTCCTGGGTCGAGCCGCCGGCGCCGAAAGTCACCGAAGCGAAACAAGGCTTGAGCGGCGCGAGTTCGGCGCAAGTCTCGCGCAGCTTGGCCGCGCTCTCCGCGCTTTTGGGCGGGAAGAATTCGACGCTATAGGCTTTGGGGTAAGTTTTTTGTGATTTCATGGCGCGCCATTCAATGTAGGGGCAGGTCAGCGTAGCGTAACCCGCCAAATATTGATCGGTGGGTTACGATGCGAAGCCGCGCCATAACCCACCCTACATTTATTTTTCATCAATACCGGTAGTGATCCGATTTGTACGGCCCTTGTTTGGATACGCCGATGTATTTGGCCTGCTCGTCGCTGAGCTCGGTGAGCACGGCGTTGAGCTTCTTCAATTGCAAGCGCGCGACCTTTTCGTCGAGGTGTTTCGGCAAGGTGTAAACGCCGACCGGGTATTTGCCCGAGTCGCGTTCGGTCCACAGCTCGATCTGGGCGATGGTCTGGTTGGCGAAGGACGAGCTCATCACGTAGGACGGATGGCCCGTGCCGCAGCCGAGATTCACCAAACGGCCCTTGGCGAGCAGGATGATGCGTTTGCCGTCAGGGAAGATCACGTGATCGACCTGCGGCTTGATCTCTTCCCACTGGTATTTCTCGATGGCGGCGACGTCGATCTCGTTGTCGAAATGGCCGATATTGCAGACGATGGCCTGGTCTTTCATCTTGGCCATGTGATCGTGAGTGATCACGCTGTAGTTGCCGGTGGCGGTGACGAAAATGTCGGCCTTGTCGGCGGCGTAGTCCATGGTGACCACGCGATAGCCTTCCATCGCGGCTTGCAACGCGCAGATCGGATCGATTTCGGTGACCCACACTTGCGCGGAGAGCGCACGCAATGCCTGCGCGGAACCCTTGCCGACGTCGCCGTAACCCGCGACCACGGCGATCTTGCCGGCGATCATCACGTCGGTGGCGCGCTTGATGCCGTCGACCAAGGATTCGCGGCAGCCGTAGAGGTTGTCGAATTTCGATTTGGTGACCGAGTCGTTAACGTTGATGCCGGGGAATTTCAATTCGCCGCGCGCGTGCATCTGATACAAACGGTGCACGCCGGTAGTGGTCTCTTCGGTGACGCCGCGTATCGCCGCGAGATTTTTCGCGTACCAGCCGGGATGCGATGCATTGCGTTTTTTGATGGCGGCGAACAATACCCGTTCTTCTTCGCTGCCGGGCTTGGCCAGCAGCGACGGGTCTTGTTCCGCGCGGGTGCCGAGATGGACGAGCAGGGTGGCGTCGCCGCCGTCGTCGAGAATCATGTTCGGCGTGCCGCCGTCATGCCACTCGAAAATGTTGTGGGTATATTCCCAATATTCTTCCAGCGACTCGCCTTTGTAAGCGAACACCGGAATGCCGGCGGCGGCGATCGCGGCGGCGGCGTGGTCTTGGGTCGAGAAGATATTGCACGAGGCCCAGCGCACGTCGGCACCGAGGGCCTTCAGGGTCTCGATCAGCACCGCGGTCTGGATGGTCATGTGCAACGAGCCGGCGACGCGCGCGCCTTTCAGCGGCTGGTTCGCCGCGTATTCATCGCGGATCGCCATCAGGCCGGGCATTTCGGTCTCGGCGATGCGGATTTCCTTGCGGCCCCAGTCGGCGAGTTTCAGGTCGGCGACTTTGAAGCCACCGGCGGCTTGAACGACTGCGTTCATGGTGTATCTCCTAAAAACGAGAGCGCCGTTTTAAGGAGCCGTTTTCCTCGAGCCTGGCGGGGACTCCGCTGCAGCGCCCCTCGAGGAAAGCGGCGATGAAGATTAAATACCCGCCGCTTTGCGCAAGGCCTCGGCCTTGTCGGTGCGCTCCCAGGGCACGTCGATGTCTTCGCGGCCGAAGTGGCCGTACGAAGCGGTTTGACGGTAGATGGGTTGCAGCAGGTTGAGCATGCTGACGATGCCGCGCGGACGCAGGTCGAAATGCTCGCGGATCAGTTCGATGACCCGCGCCTCGCTGACCTTGCCGGTGCCGAAGGTGTCGACCGCGATCGAGGTCGGCTCGGCGACGCCGATGGCGTAGGACACCTGAATCTCGCAACGGTCGGCGATGCCGGCGGCGACGATGTTCTTGGCGACGTAGCGGCCGGCATAGGCAGCGGAACGATCCACTTTACTCGGGTCCTTGCCGGAGAAGGCGCCGCCGCCGTGGCGGCCCATGCCGCCGTAAGTGTCGACGATGATCTTGCGGCCGGTGAGGCCGCAGTCGCCCACCGGGCCGCCGATGACGAAGCGGCCGGTCGGGTTGACGAAATATTTGGTGTCCTTCGACAGCCATTCCGCCGGCAGCACTGGCTTGATGATCTCTTCGATCACCGCTTCGCAGAGGCTTTTGTGGTCGATGTCCGGGTTGTGCTGGGTGGAGAGCACCACGGCCTCGACCGCCACCGGCTTGGCGCCGTCGTAGCGGATGGTGACCTGGCTCTTGGCGTCGGGGCGCAGCCAGGGCATCACGCCGTTTTTGCGCAGCTCGGCTTGGCGGCGCACCAGGCGATGGGCATAGGTGATGGGGGCGGGCATCAGCACGTCGGTTTCGTTGGTGGCGTAACCGAACATCATGCCTTGGTCGCCGGCGCCCTGTTCATGGTTATCGGATTCGTCGACGCCCATGGCGATGTCGGGGGATTGCTTGCCGATGGCGCTCAGCTCCGCGCAGGATTCCCAATCGAAACCCATTTCCGAACTGTTATAGCCGATTTCTTTGACGGTTTGGCGTACCACGGCTTCGGCATCGACCCAGGCCTCGGTGGTGACTTCGCCGGCGAGGACTACCATGCCGGTTTTCACCAAGGTCTCACAGGCGACGCGGGCCTTTTTATCCTGCGCCAGGATCGCGTCCAAAATGGCGTCGGAGATCTGGTCGGCGATCTTGTCGGGATGGCCTTCCGAGACCGATTCGGAAGTAAAAAGGTGCCAATTGCTCATGTAGTATCGTCCTCGTGGTGCGGCGGCGGAAATTCCGCTCTCGAATGAAATAATTAAAGGCGGTACGCCTGCGCCCTGGGAGGACCGCCCAATTTAAGCGGTTAATATTAACGTGCCCACCCGCACAGTGCCAGCCCATTGGGCGACATCTGTCGTGGTGCGGTCTCGCCGACGTTATTTTAAGGTAGATATCCGCAAATCGGTCGTCTAGCATCCGTTACTACCTTGAATTATGACAGGAATAGGAGCCGCTCGAACGGAGTGTGAGCCCGGCTGGCGCAGCAAGGTAGGAATGTCGGGAGAAACTCAGCGAACTGATAATGGGTGGGCACTTAAGTGCCCACCGTTTGAACTGGCCTGCGTTAAAAACAGAGAGAAACGCCTTTTTTGCATGCGTCCGAATTGGGCGAATTGTTAGGAAACGGTAAACCCAACTCGCGCTAAAAGCCAGCCAGCAAGAGAGACAAAACCGCAGTTGGCAGATAAAGCACACCTATCAAAACACGCCACCAAACCCCGATCGTCCAAGCCAAGAACAAGGAAACAACGCCAACTACAAGACCAAGACCGATAGCCGCTAATGCGACAACCGCGAAGGTGTTATTACTTGGGCCTATGCCTGTGAAGGGAAACAGCAGCAACAAGGCTATGAGCACAGCCGCAACAAGAAATGGCGCAAACACCAGCCAGTTTCCGCCTCTTGAGATAGCGCCAGTTTTTTCTTTGTCAGGTGACATCCCTTGCTTCCTGATAATTGATCACTGCTTATTCTTCGATCCCACGCGCAAAAGACAAGAGATCGTCGATTTCACGCTGGTTTTTAAGCGCGCGATTGACGCTGAGAATGTACCACTTCCTGTCGTTGGCCCAGACAAGCTCGGAAATCCCCTTTTTACTGCGCGGTGACTCTTTGACGCTGAGCGTGGCCGGGTACCCGTTCACGTCGTAGTTGATCGACTCTTTTGCGATGACCATCCCGCCCTGCGCGGCGATATAGTCGGTCTCCTGCAATATCGCCACGCCCAAACCAGGGATGCGGAATAGCCGAGTCAACGCCGTCCACCCTTCCGCCGTCTTTGCGCCGTTCGCCATGCTGCCCAGCAAGGTGACCTTCCGCAACTTGGGCGAGTCGAGATTGGCTGGAATCACCTTGAGTACAGGTTTGACCTCATTGAAAGGCTTTAACAGCTTTTCCTTGTCTTCCATGGCCCTGTCGATATAAGAAACCTCGTTTTCTCCCGCCTCCTCGTACCCCTGTTCCTTCATCTGCCGCAGTGCCGCGCGGGTTTGTTCCCTATAGACGTCGGGAATCTGGAGTTGGTCAAGCGGCACTACGGTGACTCCCCGAATATGACCTGGCGATGTGATCCCCAAGAGTTGCTCCAGCTGCTGCATCTGTTCTGGCGGCGTGGCCAGGAACTGCTCCAGCGAGACGGGCGGGGTGGGCTTGGTGAGGGCGGGTTCCGCGGCATGCGTTGCCGCGCCAAAGAAGACCGCGGTGACGCAGAGTCCATATGCAGCCATGCAGCCGAGTTGTCTTATTCTTGAAATAGCGCCCATTTAACTTAACATTAGAAAATACTGCGCGCGATGGCCAGAAATTCGTCGATGGACTTCTGATTTTTTAAGGCGCGATTGATGCTAAGGGTATAAATTTTCCGGTCAGTCGCCCAAGTCAACTCAGTGAGACCTTTGTTGCTTCGGCTTTGCTTTACACTCAGAATGGCGGGAAACCCATTTACATCTTGATTGATAGCTTCTTTAATGAATGCCATACCACCTTGAGAGGCCACGTAGTCAACTTCATCTAATCCAACAAGTCCCAATTTAGGGACAACAAAAATGCGATTCAATCCCGTCCAACCTTCGTCTGTATACCCACCACTTGCTGTTGCGCCTAAAAGGACTGCCTGTCCGAGCGGTGATGACTCTACATTGGCCGGATTTACTTTTAATTTAGGAGCCACTTCTGCGATGGGTTTTAACCGCTTGTCCTTGTCTTCTTTTGCCTTATCTAAATACGAGACCGTGTCTTCGGTTGCATCGACATATCCTTTGTCTTTCATTTGCGTCAATTCTAGTTTGGCTTGAGTTTTTAATACGTCGGGAACCGGATGTTGATCCAAGGGCAAGATGGTGATACCCGTTGAAACGGCAGGTTCCGTTACGCCGGCTGGTGCGGCATAAGCCGTATGAAACGGTATGCTGACAGCGAGCATGCTAAATGCTGTTGTCAGGACGATTTTCTTTGTGCGGCTACTTATGTTTTTCATTAATATTGCTCCTTATCGTCGATTTTCGGTTGGTCGCGGTTTACCAGTGAGTAGGGTTGCAACCTGTAGCGCTTGTATTTCCCAACAAGTATGTACCGGTACTCGCAGACCAGCGCCAATGCTTCCCAGCAACATACCAACCTCCGCTATTTCCTTCGCCCCAATGAACGGCGCCAGCGTTCCAAGTTTGTTGCCACGAATTACCAATACAGCCATTCCGTACATTGTTTTCACAGTGTAGATAGGCCCCATTCCTATAATGAAATGAATTTACCCATAGCCATTCGGGATTAAAGGCGTGCCACGAGATCGATTCATTGTTAATACAGTTTGCGCGGCTAAACCATGTTAGGTCCGCGCTCGCATTTGGAAGGAAAGTAAAGGACAGAAAACCGATTACTAACAAGAAACGAGACTTAAGGCGCTGGCTTGCGCTGGTTAATATTCCGTGGTGAGAATGACCCTTGAGATTTAAGCCAGCGGCATAAATAGCGAGATAATCATACGTAATAGCCTTCATACATCAAACCTCCATTGTTCAATGTGGATATGCGGCGTAGATAGAACTTCCCTTTACGACACCCATCTGATGTAGCCATCAATAGGCTACTTGTCTACGTATCACTTGCAAAGCGCGATGTCAATTTGCGGATTTATTTTATGATGTGCCGTCCCCCGCCCGGTCTTGCGCTTGCCCAAATGGGGCGGGTGAGCGAAAATTGCCGGTTCTTGCCCCCGGTATAGGGGGTCATGGTGTGCCATGAGACGGCCTATGAGCGAGGGCCGGTGATTTACAGGATTGAGTCAAGGCCACGGGTGGCGAGCGGGTTGGTAGGTGCCGCCGGCGGCGGATGCCGCGGGGCGCGGTGTGGCCGCCGGTTCTAAAACCTGCTTGGCCTTAACCACCCCCGAGCCAACGAATGCGAGTGCGCCATCGCGCTATGAACATGCCGCGAGTGTTTTTATTGAGTTTATTGGTTTTGGTATTGCAATTCATTTTAGGAGATATACATGCCCGCGCGTAGAGAACTCGCTAATGCCATCCGTGCCCTCAGCATGGATGCGGTACAGAAAGCCAATTCCGGTCATCCCGGCGCCCCCATGGGCATGGCCGACATCGCCGAGGTGTTGTGGAACGATTTCATGCATCACAACCCGGCCAATCCCGCGTGGCCCAACCGCGACCGCTTCGTGCTGTCCAACGGCCACGGCTCCATGCTCATCTATTCTCTACTGCACCTCACCGGCTACGACCTTGGCATCGAGGACCTCAAGCAGTTCCGCCAATTGCACTCGCGCACCCCCGGCCACCCCGAATACGGCTATACCCCCGGTGTCGAGACCACCACCGGTCCGCTCGGCCAGGGCATCACCAATGCGGTGGGCATGGCCATCGCCGAGAAGATGCTGGCCGGCCAGTTCAATCGCGACAGCCATAAGATCGTCGATCACTACACCTATGTGTTCATGGGCGACGGCTGCATGATGGAAGGTATTTCCCACGAGGCTTGCTCGCTGGCCGGCACGCTGGGGCTCGGTAAATTGATTGCGTTCTGGGACGACAACGGCATCTCCATCGACGGCCACGTCGAAGGCTGGTTCACCGACGACACTCCGATGCGTTTTGAAGCCTACGGCTGGCACGTGGTGCGCGGCGTGGACGGCCACGACAGCGAGGCCATCAAAAAGGCCTTGCAGGAAGCGCGTTCGGTCAACGACAAGCCGACCTTGATTTGCACCAAGACCGTGATCGGCTACGGCGCACCCAACCTCTGCGGCAGCCACGACTGCCACGGTGCGCCGCTCGGCAACGACGAAATCGCCGCCACCCGCGAAAACCTCGGCTGGAGCCACGCGCCGTTCGTGGTGCCCGACGAAATCTACTCCGGCTGGAATGCCCGCGATAAGGGCGCCAAGGCCGAGGCCGTGTGGAACGAGAAATTCGCGAAATACCAAGCTGCTTTCCCCGATCTCGCCGCCGAATTCGAACGTCGCGTGATTAAAGGCGAACTGCCGAGCAACTGGGCCTCCAAAGCCAAGGAATTCGTCGCCGCTTGTAATACCAAAGCTGAGAAGATCGCCACCCGCAAAGCGTCGCAAAACGCCATCAGCGCCTTCGCGCCTTTGCTGCCGGAAATCGTCGGCGGCTCCGCCGACCTCGCCGGCTCGAACCTGACCTTGTGGAAAGAGGCCAAGGGCATCAGCAACACCGTGTCCGACGGCAATTACATTTACTACGGCGTGCGCGAATTCGCCATGTCCGCCATCATGAACGGCATCACCCTGCACGGCGGCTTCATCCCGTTCGGCGCCACCTTCCTCACCTTCTCCGACTACGCCCGCAACGCGGTGCGCATGGCGGCGCTGATGAAGATCCGCAGCATCTTCGTCTACACCCACGACTCCATCGGCCTCGGCGAAGACGGCCCCACCCATCAGCCCATCGAACACGTCGCGTCCCTGCGTATCATCCCGCACATGCAGGTGTGGCGTCCCT
>CAKKSB010000092.1:0-2792 GCA_919903055.1 Gammaproteobacteria bacterium
TCATCTCGGCGCCGGTGGTCGACGAGCACGGCAAACTGCTCGGCCGCATCACAATCGACGACGTGGTCGACGTCATTCGGCAGGAAGCCGACCATTCCTTGATGAGCATGGCCGGTCTGTCGGAGGAAGAGGATCTTTTCGCGGCGGTCGGCCAAGCCAGCCGCCGCCGCGCGGTGTGGCTGGGCGTGAATCTCGCCACCGCCTTGCTGGCCTCGTGGGTGATCGGCCTGTTCGACGCGGCCATCGAAAAAGTGGTGGCGCTGGCGGTGTTGATGCCGGTAGTCGCCAGCATGGGCGGCATCGCCGGCAGTCAGACTTTGACCTTGGCGATCCGCGGCATGGCGCTCGGCCAACTCAGCCGCGACAATGCCCAGGATTTTTTCAATAAAGAATTGGCGGTGGGCGCGGTCAACGGCCTGATTTGGGCGCTGGTGGTGGCGGTGATCGCGGGACTGTGGTTCGAGGATATTTCCATCGCCTGGATACTCGGCTTGGCGATGGTGGTCAACCTGGTCACCGCGGCGGCGGCAGGTGCCACCATTCCGCTGTTGCTGCGCCGCATCGGCGTCGATCCCGCGCTGGCCGGGTCGGTGGTGTTGACTACCGTCACCGACGTGGTGGGTTTCGTGGCGTTTCTCGGCGTGGCGAGTCTGGTGTTTTTGTGAGGCGGCGGTGCGGGATTAGAGAATACTCAGCCGTCAAGACGTCAAGAAAATCGCTTTATAAAACCAGGGGCGTTTTTGGGGTCTTGGCGGTTCAATATGAATTTAGGCGTCGCGTGGCGCGTCGACGCCGAGTAACGGAGTAAACCGATCGGGCATGAATCCAGCCGGAACTATTTCTCTATTGAGTACTCAGTAGGGGGCGGCCTATTATAGGCCGCACTGTCCAGGTCGCGCCGCACGTCGTTAACAATAACTATGTCAATAACCCAAAGCCGCCTCTTATCGCCATGAGCGCATCCGCCTTGATCAAAGTAGAACATGTTTACCGTTATTACGGCGCGACCTGCGCGCTGCATGACGTCAGTTTCAGCGTCGGCAAGGGCGAAGTGCTGGGCCTGCTGGGGCCGAACGGCGCCGGCAAGTCGACGACTTTGCAAATTCTCAGCGGCAATCTCGCGCCCAGCGCCGGCCAGGTGTGGATCAACGGCATCGACCTGCTCGACCAGCCCAAGGCGGCCAAGCTCGGTCTCGGTTATCTGCCGGATCAGCCGCCCTTGTATCGCGAACTCACCGTCGATGAATACCTCGGCTATTGCGCGCGTCTACACCGCATCGCCGCCACTCAGCGCCGCGCCGCCATCGACACCGCCAAGCAGCGCTGCGGCCTCACCGCGGTCGGCCACCGGCTGATCGGCAATCTGTCGAAAGGGTATCAGCAGCGGGTCGGCATCGCGCAGGCGATCGTGCACGCGCCGGCGGTGGTGGTGCTCGACGAGCCCACCGTCGGTCTCGATCCTTTACAGATGCGCGAGATCCGCGCGCTGATCCGCGAGCTGCGCGGTGAACACAGTATTATTTTATCCACCCACATTCTTCCCGAGGTGCAGGCGGTATGCGACCGGGTGCAAATCATCAGCGCCGGCAAGCTGGTGTTGAACGACAGCATCGACGGTTTGCAGCGGCGGATGCGGGTGTCCAGCGTGATCCTGGGTTTGCGGCATCCGCCGCCGCTGTGGGACTTGCAGGCGCTGCCCGGCGTCGAGTCGGTTGAAACGGTCGAGTCCGGCCGCTTCCGACTGCATTATCTGCCGGAACAGAATCCCGCCGAGGCGGTCGCTGAGCACGCGGTGCGCAATCAGTGGGGATTGTATGAATTGTCGCCCGAGCGCATGTCGTTCGAGCAGGTGTTCGTCGACATCACCCGCAGTGATCCCATTGAACAGAGTTTATCGGCGGAGGTGGCGTCATGATTTGGCATATCGCAGCGCTGGAGTTGCGGCGTTTATTTATGTCGCCGCTGGCCTGGTGCGTACTGGCGGTGGAGCAAATCATCCTCGCCTATTTCTTTTTGATCTCGATCGACAACTATCTGCAGTGGCAGCCGCGCCTGGCGGCGGTGGCCGGCGCGCCGGGCGTCACTGATCTGGTAGTGGGGCCGTTGTTCGGCGACGCCGCGCTCTTCCTGTTGTTCGCGGTGCCGATGATGACCATGCGGGTGATCAGCGAGGAGCGGCGCGCGCAGACCTTGAGCCTGCTGTTCTCCGCGCCGGTGTCGATGACCGACATCGTGCTCGGCAAGTTTCTCGGCGTCACGGCGTTCTTTCTGATCTTGGTGGCGATGATCGCCTTGATGCCGTTGTCGCTGCTGACCGGCGTCCAGCTCGACTTGGGCATGTTTTGGTCGGCGCTGCTCGGGGTGTCCCTGCTGGTCGCGAGTTTCGTCGCGCTGGGAGTGTTCATGTCCACGCTTACCGTGCAGCCCGCCATCGCCGCGATCAGTACTTTCGGTGCGTTGCTGCTGCTGTGGATCATCGACTGGGCGGGCGGCGAGCGGGCCGGCGATTACAGCGGCCTGTTCGCGTATCTGTCGTTGCTGCGGCATTACGAACCTTTGCTGAAAGGCGTGTTCAACACCAGCGATCTGGTGTATTACCTGCTGTTCATCGCCACGTTTTTAATCTTGAGCATCCGCCGTTTGGATGCCGATCGCTTGCAGCATTGAAACCATGAGCGCGCAGCATTCACCGTTCGTAGAAGGTATGAGTTCACTATGCAGGTGACGCCGAAATCGCGCCGCGCCACGCGGCTGCAAAACATCGTGATCGTAGTGCTGCTGCTGGCGGCGGT